>JAIPDZ010000048.1 GCA_021737425.1 Deltaproteobacteria bacterium | reverse complement strand
TACACCGTTATGGTTCCCGGCGTAAGCGTGATGGAATTGGCAAAGGTCACCAGGGAGAGATCTTTCTTCAACCCACTCTGAAATCTGAAAATCCGGGGATCGATACGGTCCATCATCCTGGGGTGAAACACCAGGAACAAGACATGCAAGTTGGCCATGAAAATCTTGTACAGCAGCCATGGGATATAGAGGAGAAAGCACCCACCTGTTCGCAAAAAGCCACTTGTATTTGAATTGGGAAAAATGAGGTCCCTTGAGAGGGTAGTAACGATGAGGCAGGAGATAACGCCCAGGGTCAAATGAAAGACATCCCATTTACCTGAAAGCACCACCCAGAGGCAGAATAGACCGATAAAGGTGATCGCAGAAGAGAATACGGGGCGCCTTCCCCTGCATGAAGGGACCTCAGGTCCATCCCTGGTTGCATCGCCCGGACGGAAAATGCTCTCCTGGCTTCGGTTCTCCACCGGCAACCTCCTTTATGCCTGGATGATCTGTCAGAGACGCCCTTGGACGTTTACAACCAAAGGAATTTGCCTGTTCTGCGTGGTGCTTTACAATGCGGTTTCGGTTTGACCCTGCCGGGCATCACGGAATCCTACGCAACGGGGAGTCGAACAAAAAAAGTGGTGCCCACACCTGGTTCACTTTTAAATGAAATCTCTCCTCCTAATTTTTCTATAATGTTCCGACAAATGGGCAATCCGAGCCCAGTGCCTTTGCCGGAGGGCTTGGTGGTATAAAAGAGCTCGAAGATTTTTTCGTGCAGCTCCTCCGGGATACCCGTACCGTTATCCGAGATCAGGATCTCCACCATGCCGTCTGTTTTGGAGGTCTTCACCCGGATCTCACCGCCTTGTGTCCGCCCTTCCTTAATGGAATACACCGCATTGGAGAGAAGATTGATAAAGACCTGTTCCAGCCTTTCAGGATCTGATTGGACCGGCGGCGGGGACTCCATGAAATCGAGGACAATCTCGATATTCTTGGAAACAGCCTCCGAACGGAGGAATTGTACCGTATTTTGTAAGACCTCATGGAGATCGAACGTTCGCTTTTCAGAGGCGGACTCCCTGGCAAAATTCAAGACCTGACGCGTGATGGCCCTGCACCGCCGGGTCTGTTTTTCAATATCCCGGACCGCCTTTGCCAACTCCTCTCTTTCATCAGGGCGTAATCCACTGGCATCTGAAATCAGGACCTCCATCCAGCCGGAGATCTCGCCGATCACCGCCACAGGATTGTTAATGTCGTGGACGATACCGGATGCGGCCCGACCCAGCTCGGCCAGCCGGTCCACCCGGGTCAAATCATCCTGCAGCTTTTTTTCGCAGTGAAGCTCTCTCCCTATGCCCAGAAAGACATGGTCGTCTTTCTGCCCGTTGGGTATCCTGATAAGACATAGATCACAGGATTCAGGGGTCCCCGCACGATTTCGGAAGGCCAATTCGGGGACGATCACCCGGCCCTTTTTCCCGCATACCGATAGGGCATTCTCAAACGCTTCGACATCATGGACGATCGCTTGGACGGGATGGCCCACAATATCTTTTTCCGAATATTGCAGGATTTCCTCTCCCCTTTTACTGAATGACAGGATTGTCCCTTCCTCATTCAGCATGAAGATGATATCTCCGGAATGCTCCAGGATAGAAGCAAGATACGCCCCGGCCAAATGGGCATCATCCCCCAGAGCTGAAAATCCCGGATGTCTTTTCTCCGAATCCAGTCCTTTCGTATCAATCGATCCCATAGATTTTCCGCAGCTTGTTGACCGCCTTTTTTATTCCTCTGGCCCCCCTGCCGGACCGGTAAATCTCTTCCACCTCTTCACGGAATTTGGCTTGCTGCAACTCAACCTTTTTTTCGTAGGCCTCTTTTATGGTATCCACAAGGTTATCATATTCAATGGGTTTCAACAGATATTTGTACGCATCCTGACGGCCGCTCTCCAGAGCCGTATCGATGGCACCGTGTCCCGTTAAAACAATACTCTGTAGAAAGGGCTGGATCTTCTTGAGTTTCTTCTGGGTCTCCACCCCGTCCATGCCCGGCATTTTCAGATCCACCACCGCCACATCAAAATTGTCGTCAGCGGCCACCTCTACCGCTTCTTCCCCGGAAAAAGTAGCCTTCACCGTAAACCCTTCTCTCAAGAGGCGTTTGGACAGATATTCGAGCAACGTCTCCTCATCATCAATGAGTAGCACCCTGATATCCGCTTTTTCTTCCATAAAGGGCTCCTTTTTTGTATGCGTTCACGGTTTAACTTGTCAACTTTATAGGTGATTTTATTCTATTTTATGCGTAACGTCAACTTATTTTCATAAACCGCCATCAACACCCACCCAAGTGCATGGGGTAAGGCCCGTGGGCGGAATTTCAGGCTCACCGGAATGGCAGGTATCCCTCATAAAAGGGTCTCCCGCCACTGTTTCATAAGGCTGTTCACGTGTAACGGTACGAGTCCGTTTTTTTCCAGAAAAGACGAAATTTCGTATTGGTTTCCCTGGCGCCACCAGTCCTTAAGGCATTTGGCCGCCTCATTTTCGAACATCCAGTCGTCCCCGAGAAGTCCTTTGAGATGATCCGCCATAATGGTTTCCGTGATCCATCCCAGGATATAATCTAAGCTGTAAAATTCCGGCGCCAGATCCAGGAGGTGGCTTTCGGGCTGGTAATAAAAACCGGTATAGCGTGCCATGGTGTCCGCATAAATTTGGCCGTCTGATAAATCCCCGGAGGAAAACATCTCATATTCGGCCAAAAATTTAGCTGCGTACCTCCTGAAAAAGGACATATCTTTGAGCACTTTGTAATAGTGGAGTTCCTGGGCAACAGGCGATTCGATTCCCAAATATTGGGTGAGAAACGGTATGGACAGGGCGATATTCTGATTCAGAAAGGCAAAGCCCTCCGACAGGCTGAAGGATGTGGGCATTTCTCGATCAATAATGGAAAGTTGGGGTGAGGTAAACACCGCAGACAACCCGTGGCCCAATTCGTGCCACAGGGTCTCCACATCGATCCACCCCCCTTCCGGCTTCATGACCACATAACTTTCTTCCGGCACCTGCAGCACAAAACAGATGGCCTGATTGCTTTTTCCATCCTCTTTGCCCAAGATTAGATTCAACCCGGGGGTGCCTGTAAGGTCGATCTGCCAGAGGTCAAAAAAGGAGATCAGCTCTTTTAGAGATACCTCAGGAAAAAAGCGGTCCAGAGGGCTTAAGCCCAGCATGTGGATGGCGTCGAACCGGGTCAACTCTGACAGGGGCCTGCCAAAGCTTTTCAGGGCCCACCTTTCCATGGCTGAGAAATACAGCTCATCCGTCTCGGCAAGTACCTGTTTGAGGAGGTCATAGAAGTAGGCATAATCGAGCCCTTTTTTGTCTTTCACGTAATCCAGGTAACTTTCAAATCCCAAATCCCGATCCAGGGTTTCAAAGAGGATCTTCCAGTAGGCCAGGGCAAAGGGCTTCAGAAATTTGCACAACGGTCCGGTCTCTTTCTGGAGCACCTTTCGTTTTTCATAGGTACTTCTTTTCTGGCACCAGGGGATGACATCGTGGAGATAAATTTTCTCCCCTTCCACATGGGCCGAAGCCCCTTTCATCCAGGCCCGCATCTCTGTCTCATAGGGGAGCAACTCCCGTTGCAGGTAATGATCGATGAGGGTATGCTGGAGGCGGGTCTTATTAACGGTGCCATCGAGGGCATTGATCTGGGACAAGGTATCCAGGCTGATGAACTCCGTGAAGTTCCCGTAGATCTCGTAGGCCTTGAACGGGGCCGGCTGACCACTCCACAAGGCCAGGGCCTGGAGCTTCCACCGGTAGTTCAGGTGAAAGAGTGTGTTTTCGATGTCTGAAAGGGTCCACCTGCGATACATGGGTCCCTCCCTCCGGAGACCACCCGAATTTCACCCTTTTGGTGCTTAGGGCTGCAGTCCGAAGTTCATCTAACATATTGATATCATTAGATGTAGAAATTTCCCGACGTCATTCCGGCGAAAGCCGGAATCCAGTGTTATCTAGAAGTTATGGAACTCCTGGACCCCGTTTTTCAACGGGGTGACGACTTTTTACGAGACCATCGATTCTGTGAATTTATTTTTGAGTGCGCCCTCATCGAAAGCGATCTTTATAGGCGGCGCGCCTCTCCTTATTCCATTTAGGACAAAACGCCGGCTTTCCCTGCATCACCAACTTCATGCAGGCATCACAATTGGGACTGCACTTGATGATGGACCGGTCCTCTCCTCGACGTGCCTTTCGGGGCCACTCGGGATCCACCCAGAGGACGCGGGCCAGGCCGATCAGGTCACTCTTTTTCTCCTTCAATATGGCCTCAGCCCTGGCAGGAGTGGAAATCCGACCCGCTGCGATGACCGGTACCTTTACGGCCTTCTTGACGGCATGGGCCAGAGGCACCATATACCCCGGCCGTTTGGACTTCCGGACAATCTCAGGGAGAAAAAAAGATTCATAGGTGCCCCCCATGACTGACATATACGCCACTCCGTTCTTGGCTAATGCCTCTGCCAATACCTTGGATTCCTTGAGCTTCAGCCCGTCCAGCAACCACTCATCCGCCAAAAAGCGGTATCCCACCGGGAAATCACCCACCCGGTCTTTGACCCGATGTAAGACCTCGATGATGAACCGCATGCGGTTTTCCAGACTCCCTCCGTAGGCATCCTCCCGCTTGTTGGTCCGGGGCGATACGAATTGAGACAAAAGATATCCGGTTCCGCCGTGGAGTTCCACCATATCAAACCCGGCCTTTTGGACCCGCAGGGCCGCCGCTGCAAACTGCTTTTGAATGGTGGTAATCTCTCTTTTGCTGAGCGGACTGGGCGTCTTTTTAAACACAGGTACCGCTGATGGGGCCACGGCCTCCCCGTAGGCAAAACGACCGGCGTGATTGATTTGGAGGCAGGCGAGCGTCTTTTGCTCCTTTATGGTGGTGGCCAGTTTTTCCAGGCCCTTGATGTACCGGTCATGATCGCAACGTAAGGCCCGGGGTGCGCCGCTCCCTTTGGGGGTTATGCTGGCATTTTCCACCACGATCAAGGCCACGCCGCTTTGGGCCATGAGTCCGTAATGATACTGCATCAGGGAGGACACCTTTCCCCCGGCGTCCGCATATCCCAGGTAAAGGGGGGCCATGGTCAGGCGATTCTTGAGCCTCAATCCGTCAATGTTCAGGGGCTTAAACAGGGTGGGGTAAGCAGGCTTCATTTTGGGCATCCTCCTTAGTACTCATTGACCTCATAGGTCAGGTGTGCACAACTTTTTTGGACCCGTTCCAGGATTTCAGCGCGGCGGCCCCGGGCCCAGGCCGGCAGTTCAGCGTCCCAGCGCTCTGAAGACGGGATATGGACCACGGAAGGGCCTTTGAGACTGGGATCGATCTGAAACTCAATCTTGTTCTTCCCTTCCATGTACAAGACGTACCGGAAGGTCACCAGGGTATCGTAGCCGGCGGTTGGGCCCCCAGGGGCAGGGGCGCCTGAGTTATCCTCCTTTTCCTGCTGGTTCTGGACCCGGCCCAACTCATCCATCTGCTGAATCCGTTGCAGGTGCCGCCCAGCCTCAAAAGGCGTCTTAAGCCATATCTTCACAATATCCAAGGCCTCTGCTTCAGATAACAGCCTGGCGCCCAGGGAAAGCATGTTGGCGTTGTTGTGGGCCCTGGCGAGGCGTGCCGATTCCGGATTCCAGCAAAGCGCACATCGAATGCCGGGGATGCGGTTGGCCACCATGGCTTCCCCGTTTCCGGAACCTCCCAGCACGATGCCGCGTTCCACAGTGCCCTTTTTAACCGCCTGTGCCACCGGCCGAATGTAAAGCGGATAATCCACTGGGGTATCTGAATCCGTCCCAAAATCCTGAAAGGCGTGCCCCTGTTCCTTTAGAAAGGTTTTTACCGAGGCTTTCAAATGAAATCCCGCGTGATCACTGCCAATGCCGATCTTCATTGTGGTTCCTCTCCACTGGGAAGCTATCCGCAAGAGATAAGGTACTTCCCAAATAATATGCACAAATAAAATTCTGAATTTTATTTATCATAGCAGGCTCGCTTTGTGCTGACCAGCAAAAAACCCATTGACGGGACAAAACCTCTCTAAATGGATTAGATCTTGACACCCTCCCGGGATTTGAGGATACTTTTCTATAATCTATCACATCACTAACGGAGGTAGCCTCTTGGATCTACGGCTTAAGGCGCATGTGGAATGCACGGATGGGCGGGTGGGACGTCTGGAAAATGTTATCCTTAACCCCCATACCCAGAGAGTAACCTATCTGGTAGTCAAGGAAAACGATATCGAAAATACCCTGCGGCTGGTGCCCGAACATCTGGTACAGACGGCCTCTCCCGAAATCATCTCCCTTTCCATGGACAAAACCAGATTTAAAAAGATGACCCCTTTCATACAGGAGGAGTATATTCCCTCTGATGTGACCTTCCACATGGCGGAAAGGGTCGGATGGGATATGGGGACCCCTGCGGCGGTGTTCGTGGAGCACGAAACCATTCCCGCGGGAGGGGTTGTGGTCAGAAAAGGGGAAAGGGTCTTTGCCACGGACGGCCACGTGGGACAGGTGGATGAATTTCTGGTGGAGCAAAAGAAGGGACGGATTACCCACTTGATTCTTCGGGAAGGTCATTTATGGGGGAAAAAGGACATATCGGTCCCTGTCAGGTACATTGACCGCTATGAAGAAGGAAAGATCTTGCTCAATTTGGACAAAAGCGGGGTGGAGGCGCTCCCGGTCGTCCCCTTATAGGGGGCCCAACAACTTGATCGAGCTCTACTGTGGATCCGGAACATGCGCACGATCCTGGGTTTCGGGGACATGCCCACCGGACCCACTAACGGGGGTCTTCCAAAAAGCAGGTGCAGACAGAATGCGGAGAGTCAAAATTCCTCGCATTCGGCAGATTCCCCCCCGCTCGCTGAACGTTTTCACCATTTCCCCCGATTGATATGGTTTATCCACCCGCTTTTGTTGGATCTTTGCTTCAGGCCTCCTTTCTGATTCTCGCTATAAATCCAATGCAGGCCTACGGCCGCAACCAAATCAGTGGCCAGTGTTCAGGTTTCAGGATCCAGCAAACAACAAACCCTGACACCCGAAACCTGACACCTGGCACCTTTATCGCTAATGATTCAAAGGCGTTAACCTCAACAAAACATCTTCGCTTTTTGCATAGAAGTTTCAACCTAAGACTCTAATGACTTATAGGATCAACACGTTTCATTGCCCATGGGTGCAAAACGCGTCGTAGTGGCGGGAGGGGGACCGGCTGGATTCATGGCGGCCGGACAGGCTGCCCAAGCCGGGGCACAGGTGCGCCTCCTGGAGAAGATGCCTCGGCCCGCCCTAAAACTCTCTCTCACCGGAAAGGGCCGCTGCAATATCACCAACATTGCCCCGTTGACCGATTTCATCACTCACTTTGGGAGACAGGGCAATTTTCTGCGCCAGGCCTTCTGGCAGTTTTTCACGCCTGATCTCATACAGTTTTTTGAGGGGCTTGGATTGCCGTTGGTCACCGAAAGGGGCGGCCGTGTATTTCCGGCAAGCAAAAAGGCCTCAGACGTGGGGATGGTACTGACGCAATGGATAAATCGGCATAAGGTGGATCTATGCACCTCCACCGGGGTTGAGGCCCTGATGATCCGCCAAGGGGCCATAAAAGGCGTGATCACCGGAAACAAAAAGATCCCCTGCCATGCTGTGGTCTTGGCCACCGGCGGCGCCTCATATCCGGCAACAGGGTCCACCGGGGATGGATACCCCATGGCCGATGCCGCGGGTCATCGCATTACGCCCATAAGACCCGCCCTGGTTCCGCTCGAAACCGCCGGGGATATGGCCAAAAAAGCGGCGGGCCTCAATCTGCGCAACATCCATGTGAGGCTGATGATCAACGGAAAGCAATTCAATCAAGCATTCGGGGAGATGACATTTACCGAGTTCGGGGTCAGCGGTCCTGTGATCCTCACCCTCAGCGGCGGGGCCGTAGACGCCTTGGGAAAGGGGCAACAGGTGAGCCTCTCTTTGGATCTCAAACCGGCCCTGGACCCCAAAAAACTGGATGCCAGACTCCTGCGCGATATCGCATCAAGGGGGAAGGAAGAGGTGAGCTCCTTTCTACGGGGTCTGATGCCCCGCCCCCTGGTCCCGGTATGTCTCCATATGACAGAAATCCCTGCAAATCGCCGTGTCAGTGTCATCTCTGCACAGGAGCGCAGGCGCCTAAGGACATGGCTCAAGGGTTTTCAGCTTCAAGTCACGGGTCATCGACCTTTGTCTGAGGCCATTATCACCGCTGGCGGTGTGGATACCAGGGAAGTAAATCCCAGGACCATGGAGTCCAGACTTGTAAAAGGCCTGTTCATGGCCGGAGAACTCCTGGATGTTCATGCGGATACAGGTGGATATAACCTTCAGGCCGCATTCTCAACCGGCTGGCTCGCCGGGCGGTGTGCAGGCACGGACTGAGACATGAAACCCGTTACAAAAGGCCTCTTGTGGGGAAGCGCCATCCTCCTCTGTTTCATTATCCTGATGGGAATAGCCCTCCTTCTCACCCCGAGAATCGTCTCTACCGACTGGGCCAAAGCCCAAATCAAGCAGGCGGTATCCAGTGCCCTTCACCGCCCCGTTCACTTGGATACCCTATCGTGGGACTGGAAAGACGGCGTCATCCTCAAGGGCTTGAGCGTGAAGGACACACCTGGCTTTTCTCAAAACCCGCTGCTGCGTATCGCCAAAATTGAGTTGACCGTAGATTTTGCAGCGCTCCTAAAACGTCGTTGGGTATTGGGGCTCAAGATTATGGGCCTGCACGCCCAGCTGATAAGACAAAAAAGCGGCATCACCAACCTGGAAGCCCTTTTGTCAGACTTGACACCCGCCACCCGGGACGAGGCCGAAGGCCCGTCCAAGCCAATCCCTGTCTTTCTCCTGCCAACGGATGTACAGGCCTTTCTTGAGTGTAAAGATCTGACCATTGAGATGGATGATCGCCTGCAGGGGCGCACTTCGGTAATCCAAAATGCATCCATTGTGATCAAGGCGCCTTCAGTGCAACATGAACCCGTTCAAATATCGCTCTATTCTGAACAGAAAATAAATAGAAAGCCTCTTCCGCCGGTCACGCTCACGGCACAATTGGGCCGGTTTTTGGATCCATCATGGGCCCTTTCCCTTGAAAACCTTTTATTGAATGCTCAGGGTACCCTGTCTGGGCTCGATTTTACCGCCCAAGCGGAAATGCGAGAGAAAAGATGGGCCGCAAATCTGGTTCTGGATATGGAGGCATTTCATGACGCCGTGAGCCCCCTGATGGCCCATCCCCTGGCCCACGCGTCAGGGCACCTTGAAATGGACTTTCAGGGCTCGCAGCAGGATCAGAACCGCCTCAGGTTCCATATGACCGTGACGGGGAAGGGGCTAACAGCCAGAGGGCCTTTACTCCAGGGGATCTCCCTGGGGCCTGTGGATCTGCATCTGATACATCAGGGGATATTTGATCCGGTTATGCGGATATTGGAGGTCCATTCCGGTGAGATCCATCTCCAGAAACAGACCCGAATCCTCTGGCAAGGCACCGTGAAGCAATTGAACCAGGATCTGAAGACCGACATAGACATAGGACCGGTTTTTATCGATGTAAGAGAAATGACCCAAGCCTTAAAAGGGGTCATGCCTTCCAATATCACCGTTACCGAAAAGGCCCCACAGGAGGGCGAGAAACCACCCGGCATAACCCTCAGACATCTCGGGATCACCGGCCGGTTTCCGTCTGGTCCAGCCACCCTCGATCTTCAAACACTGGCACTGAACTTGCCGGATGTTGCAGGCCAAATGTCTGACAACCGATTCCAGGCGAAAGGGCTCCGCCTAAAGATCAAGGCGGCAGACATAAAAACGTCTGCCCTTTTTCCCCGCAGGGTCCGAGCCACAGGTCGTCTTCAGATGGACGGATTTCATCTGGAAGGCGGCCCGGAGGTTCGGGCGGAGGGCATTGACCTGGATGCGTTCGGATTCAAGGCTGACAATATGCGGCCCACCGCCGATGCCATGCTGGGCATGGTGGGAGAGGTTGCTCTTACCATCCGCGGAAGCCTCGCAAAGGGGATCATGCCGGGCACGGTCAACGCCTCTCAGCTAACCTATACCCTGGAGACGCGAATGGGTCTGCCGCCTACCTTGGCCGCAACAATCCCACATGCCGAGGTGTCCATTCATACTTCTTCAGGGTTGGATATCGCCGGCGTTGAAACCCACCTTGCTGAAGGCGGACGGTTCGATTGTGAGATCGACCACATGAAGGTCTTCAAAGGGGACAGGTTCAAAGTGGATGCACAGAAGATCCGCACGGCCCTGCAGGTGGGCGATTTTCTAACCGCCCACATGAATGCCTCCTTTCAGGACCTGGGTTCAAAACAGCTGGAAACCGATGGCCGTCTATCCTGTAACATCAAGAAGGTCCTGAACCTGGCGCCCGCTCGGATGAGGCCTGAGGGGGAGTTCTCCGGTCAGGTTTCCTTTGATTGGCAATTCCGGGGCCGGCGGCCCGCTCCCGAGGAGATCCGATCCCTCGGCAGCCCTCAACATCCCTTGTCCAAGCGGCTCCAAAAAATGACCTTCCTCGAGGACCTGGAGATCCTGGCCCGTCTCCATGACGTAGGGCTCCGGCTTCCCCTCTCTGAAAAGGGAGACATTGCGGTTCAACATGTGAGCACCCCTTCCCCTTTTCGATTGACGCTGCACAACGGCATAAACACTGCGGAATTTGATGGCCAACTCAGGTGTGAGAAAATTGACCTGTTGCCCGGTCTGGGGAAAATGCCTCCCCAAGCCGGACTCACCCTGGGGCTGTCCACGGACCTTACGGACCTTAGAAGCGTCCACATAGAGCAGTCCCTGGACGTCCCACTCCTGGGTTTTCATCAAACCCTCTCCGGCAGCATCGATCATGTGGACCGTCTCCTGGATAAGTCCCTGACACCCACACCGGGCCTCTATCTTTCTGCCCTGGAAGGCGAGTTAACCGCTCACATCCATGCAGATACGGCGCCCCTGTCCAAGCACTTCGGGGATGGGCTCTCGTTATCCGGCTCGATTTCAGCCGGAACCGAACTAACGCTGAGCGCAGGGCAAGCTCTCACCGCCGGTCTGAAGATACAGACATCCGCCTTGGATGCCGCTATCAAAGAGATCCAGGTAAAACATCTGACCAGCGACCTCCAACTCACAAGACGCTTTACCATCCGTTCTCAGGAAGACCTCAAATCCCAAGAGACCGGCCCCCTTCCTCTATCTCAGAAAGTCCTGCTCCCCCCCTCTGAAACCGACATGTTTTCATTGGGCAGCGACGGATTCAACCGTCCAAACCCGGGCCAAACCTACAGCAGCCCCAATATCACACTGGACAGCGCCCAAATCCCTGTGGGCCGGATACTGCTTCAGATGGACAAAAGCGAGGCCGCGCTTCACCTGAATCCCCCTTTCCCCCGTATTGACAATCTCCAGCTGAGTCTCCTGGGGGGAACCATCAGGGGAAGCATTTCCCTGTCCCAGGGAGCCTCGTCCATGATGCTGAACATGGTATTGGGGTTTTCAGGCTTGGACACTGCCCGGTTGATGAAGAACAGGACCCCCTTGTCCCCGGCAAAACCACAGGAGTCCCTCAAAGACACTGAGCTTTCCGGCCATGTTCAGCTCATGATGCCTATCACCGACAACCCGTCAGTGATGTTGAGCCATATGAATGGCGCTGTTCGAATCACCCACATCGGCTCAAGGACCCTGGAAAGGCTCCTCTACGCCTTGGACCCTTATGAAAGCAATGAAACCCTGGTAAAGCAACGAAGACTTCTCAGACAAGGCGCCCCCAAATGGATCGATCTTGAAATCCAATACGGCAACCTGTCCCTGTCCGGAGAAGTGGAGGTAAAGGGCGTCTCTGTCAAGCTGCCACAAATCAATCGTTTAAATCTCTCCCTTTTGCCCATCCACAACAGACTAAAAACCATGGGACCGTTGCTGCGCCGTTGGATGAACCGCTTGAAAACCCTCAGCGCGGATGTTATCTTTTTGGATAAGGAACACGCCCTCCACTTCAGAAAGGAACGGCCATGAAGAAAGGCCTTTTTTGGATCCTGATGGTAATCGCCGTCTCCGGATGCACCTTGGCAGACGTGCGCGTCAATGTGGTGAGTGAAAGAACCGCTCTGGAAAACCAGGTCCTGGGGTCTTACAACGCCCTGTCCAAAGAGGTTCTCCTGGTGGCCTCGGTCAGAGGCGTGGATCCCTTTGGCCGGATCGAAACCCCTCCTGCGCGCAGTCGAGCCCAACAGACTGCCGTAGAGGCCGTACAGACCCTTGCCTTTCACGCCGATGATGTGGATGCCTTCAAACGCCTGGGCTGGGTGGGTGAAAACAATCAAGGTCTGCTGACACCGTTTCCACTCAGCAAAGAGGATGTCCCCGGGGATCTTGAGGATTTTGCAGCCCGTTACCAAGAAGCGGAATTCAACGCTGTGCTTGCTCAAGTGAACCAGTCAAGGGAAGTGGTCATGAGACGGGTCATCGAAACCAACGAGGCATTTACCATGAAGGACCTTCCCGCGGTTCAAAAGGTCTTTGGCAAAATCAACCGGGACAGCGCTCTGCCAGGTGAAAAAATAGAGTCTGAACAGGGAGCCTGGACCATTAAACAGTAATCAGGCCTGCCGATACAATGGCTCAAATCGTTTCAATCCATGGGTACCGCTTCTCATGAATTCCTGGATCAAGGCAATATTTGCATCGATTCTGTTTTGTGGACTTGTATCCTGCTCCCTCTTTGGGCTTCAACAGGATCCCACCCCATCAACCCCGGCCGGCAATGACGACTTTTTCACATTGGGAACCGATAAGCGCACGCCGGTAAGGCCCAAGCCCCTACCGGTCCATCGACCGGTTCAGCGGACTTTTGAGGCCGATTCAGTGCAGGGCGGGGCCTTGTCCGGTGACGGAGAATGGCTGGCCGCCATTACAGAACAAAACGGGATCTCAAAGGTGACTCTTCACCCCACAGATTCGGCCCGAAACGTAGCTCCCCGAATCGTAACGCCCCTGCGGGGTCGCATCCGCCAGCCTGCATTGTCCGGAAATGGCCGCTGGCTGGCCTTTACTGGCACCCCGTATGATGTAAAAGGCGACATTTACCTTCTGGATCTTCAAAATGGCGCCAAAAACACGCCGGTGCGCCTGACCGGCCGGGCCACAGAGGACGGCGCCCCCGAGTTTTCTCCGGATAGCACCGTTCTCTATTTTCATCAATCCACCCCGGGTGAGCCGGCACACCGGCTCATGGCTTTGCATCTCCAGCAGAACTTGCCGGTCGCTGATGCTTCAGGTGCACGCTCATCCGAGCCCACGGTGCTGAAAACGGACAGAGATGCCATGTTTCCCAGCATCTCTCCGGACGGCCAGCGATGCGCCTTTGTCTCATTTCAAGAGGATCCCGGTGGAAATATTTTTGTCCTGGAGCTGAACTCGGGCACTGTTGAACAGGTCACCCAAGGCCCGTATCAAGACCGGGATCCCTGCTGGTCCACGGGTGGAAACTTCCTCTATTTTTCCCGTTCTTCCCCCGGGTCCGAACCAGATGAGGCCTCCAATGGCACAGGCCCACCGACCTTGTATCGGATCGGCGTGGACAACGCCCACACCCTGGCATGCCCCCTCACGGCACCGTCCCATGATGCTTTCGGTCCCATGGTGAGTGGCGACAGACTCTATTTTATTTCCAGCCTACAGGGGATCACCAACATCTGGTCCCTCCCCCTTGGAGGACAAATCCCATCCCGCGACACGGGTGAGGCCCAACTTCAGTTGGCCCAAACACTGGCCACACGGATATCCCCCAAAGACGGCCTGACCCTGCTGGCCTTTCACAAGGCGCTGGAGACGTCTCCTTTGAAAGGACCGCTCCAGGCAAAAGCCGCCTTTTCCCTGGGCCGGTGGTATGAAAGCCTGAACCGTTCCAAAGAGGCGGTCACGGCCTATAAACTAACCACAGCATCCGATGCGTCGTCCACTCCGGAAACCGTACTGGCAGAAATCCACTTACAGGCCCTCTTGACCCGACAGGCCTTCCAAAAGGCCATCACCGATCCTCAAAAGGCACAGGTGTTGCAAGACGGCCTCATGAAACTGAAACGGTTTTCTGAAAACCATCCCCATCTACCCATAGGGATTTCACACGCCCAGGCACTGAGGATTCAATCCAGAGCCCTCATTGAGCAGGCCAGACTCATGGCCCTGGAACACCAGCCTCAGTCTATTCTGAAGGCCATGGAATGCCTGGATCGCGTATTGGAATCAACTCTGGGAACCCGGACACAGAGGGCCGAAGCCCTGTTTTTAAAAGCCGGTCTTTATGACCGTATGGGGAAACCGGACTCAGCCCGAAAGGCCTATATCAACTGCATTAAAAGGTATCCCGAGGCAGAAAAATGGGCGGACCGTTCCGTGGACCGAATCCTTGGCATACAAGTCTCCTCTGTGTCCGGAGAAGCACAGCAGCAGAAAATTCAGATGTTGCGCCAAATCAGCAGAGATTACGCTCAAACACTGCCCAAATTGGCCATGGCCGGCTTGAACCGGATAGGGGATGTCTATTATGCCAAGAACCAATGGCAACAGGCCAAATCCGCATACCGCCAGGTGCTCACGCAATTTAAAGTGCCGGATACCCAGACCGCAGGAGCCCGCCTGGCCCTGGCCGAGATTCTCTACCGGGAGGAACGATTTAGACAGGCCCTCAACCTCTATGAGACAGAGATGGGCGCCCGCACCTATGAGGACACCCTATACAGGCTGATCCGGGAGGGGTATGTCCAAAAATCGCTTGCTGCTGGGGATTTCCACTACACCCTGGGTGAGGTCCCGCTGGCCCAGCATATGTATATCAACCTCATTCGGGAGGAGTACGACCTGGTCAGGGCTCACCGGGGGTATATCAAATGTGCCGCCGCCCAAAAAAAGGTTGCCAGGGCCCTGGCCCGGTACCGAAACCGCCTTGCCCAGGCCCCCGATGATCCGATCACGCTCTATGCCGTTGGATTGTGCCTCACCTACCTGGAAGGGCTGGAGTCACTTCAAGCGGCTCGGAACCGGATCCAGGGAGCCATTGGGAGAGATGGTCAAGTGGCCTACTTTCACCAGACCCTGGGGTATATCCATGAGGTTTCTGAAACCGCTTATGATCAGTCCGGAGGGCTTGAGAGGGCGCTTCGGTCTTATCAAAAGGCCTATTTTCTGAACAACCCTCAAAAGGACCCCAAAAATGAGGCGGATCTGGCCCTGAACCTGGGCAATATCTATTTCCTGTTAGAGAATTTTCCAAAAGCATCCGACTACTACACCCAACGGCTGGAATCGGCGTTCCCTTTTGATCATCCCCAGACCGAAATGCTCTTTTATCAGCGCCTGGGCGCTACCGCATTTCAACTGATGGATGCTGAAAAGAGTGTTTCAGCCTATGGCAAGGCTGTGGAGTTAATCCAAAAGGCCATGGACCCCCAACAGGCATCCGCCCTGTTGGGTCGCTTCAACACCTATATCTCTGACAGAATCCTTACCCCTGCGCTAAACCACGCTTCTCTAAGCGACGCTGCCAGGGATCTGGCAGAAAAACAGGCGGCCATACACCAGGATCTTTTTGACATCACCAGTGCCCATGCCATCAAAACCCTGCCCGATCCGGCCTGGGAGACATACAAAAAGGCCATTGAATCCATTATGGATAGGGAACAAGGGCTTTTGGTCGAACTCACCCCGTTTTTGAGAGAATCGGTGGGAGAGGCTGAAGCATCGGACCATGTAGAGACCCTTCGGTATATGCTCATCAGGACCGGAAATGCCCTGGACCTGGCCCAATCCCTGGCCCGCCGACAGGCCGAATTGTCGGATCGGCTGGCCCTCGCCTTTCAAGCCAAAGGCAACTGGGAAAAGGCCCGGCAGAATTTTGCCCGTGCCTATCGTCTCAATGAGGCCATGGGCCATGTTGAAAACCTGGCGGTCAATCGGCGGTCACAGGCCTATGCCGCCTACATGGAGGCTGGAGAACACATCGGACGTAAAAGAATCCAACTCCTTCAAACCGCTCTTGAAGGGTTTCAGGATGTGATTCACCTGGTGGACCAATACGGTGTGGCCGTGGGTAAAAAAGGACCCAAAGCCGAACATACCCGCCAGGACCGGCCTTCACTTTTGGAGGTCTCTTTTGACGTCGCACTGGACAAAACCACGGCGAGTCAGGCCATGTACGGTTTTTCACCGGAACAGGAAAAACGACTGGCCCGGACCTATATCTCGCGCATCCAGGTGGAATTGAACCGGCTAAGGCCGGCCCAAACCCATATGAAAACCATTCTCTCCCCTTACAAGGGTCAGCCCTTGATCCCTGAGGCGGATCAGTACGGGGTGTCTTTGTTATATCATCGGGCAGGACTCCTGGATTATGCCCTGAAGGAGCCCGATCAGGCCTTTGAGCACTTCAGGGAATCTGCTCAACTTTGTCTACGTATGGAAAACCCTGTCAGTGCAGCCCTTAACATGAGGAATATGGCATTTACGCTGCACGATCTGTCGCCGCAGCAAGTCCCAGACGCACGGCTCTCCACCCTATTGGCCCTGGATCGACGCACCAGCCGATTGCTGGATCAGCGATCCCATGTGCTCAAAAGCGACATCATCCCGGTATATCACAACACCATGGGGGCCCTGTTTTTAAAATGCTTGTCTGGGCCTGAAAGCCAACCCATTCGTTGGGCATCACAGCAAATGGTCCTGTTGGCCGCTTCAGGGGAACATTTTTCAAAAGCCCTCCAATATCTTACGGAAAACAGGGTCACCCCCCCGCGAAAGGCCCTGGAACTTTCTGCCGCGCTGCACCTCAACATGGCCCAGGCAGCCATCCATCTAAAGGATCCTGCAGCGACATCAGATCACCTGGATCAGGCCCTTGACGCAGCACGGGAGGGGCTGCTCCCTGAATATGAGTGGCGGGTCCTCGCGTACCAAGGGCACTTTCAAAAGGCATTGAAGGTACTTGAATCCGTATCGATCCTGACAGCGGACTGTGCGCCCCGTGAAATCACCCGGGCCTTTGGCCCGCTGGTCCTGAAGTGGATGGACAACGGGGAGGTCGAACAGGCCTTTAACTTGATGGAACGGATATCTGAAATCGAACGGATCCACCGCATGAGCCCGCTTTTGTGGGGGCATCTTTCTGAGGCCGAGCAAGCCCTGCTGATCCGGATTTACCCCAGACTGGTTCAAATCCAAAATCTAACACACCGGGTAAACACAGCAAAGGAATCCGAAAAAAACCATTTAAAACAAAGACTAAAGGAAGAAAAGGCCCTGTTAGGCAATGATCTGGGAGAGAACCGGGAGGATATACCCACCTCTGTACAGATCGCCTCATCTGAAATCTTACAGGACCATATCATGATCCTCCTGGGGGCCGCCCTCTTGCGCCGGCAGGCCGCAGAAAAGACGGTGGCATCTCTTGATTCGCCACAGGCGGCGAGACAAAAGGAGCAGTATCAGGGATACCTGGCCGGTTATGATTCCGCCATGGCAGCCCTTCAAGAGGCGTGCACCCGGGCGAACCAGGAGGCATTGGCAGCGCTCTTTACCCCCAACCCGGCTCAGGCCATTGATATCATGGCAAATTTAGCGGAAAATGAAACCTTGATTCGGCTGGTGGCCCATGATGCTGAAACAGCGTCGTGGCGCGCATTGATGCTGAGCTCGCAGGACATTTCCTCCGCACAATGGAAAGCGGATAAGGCTCAGGCTCTCTCCAATGACCCTCAGACGCTGGCCTGGGAGCAACCTGACAAAATCAAGGGCCTGCCCCCCATGCCAGTGGCATTGAGCGCCACCCATCTGTTTCGTTGCATGGGCAACAAAAAGCCCTTTAAGCGTCATGTGCTTGCCGTGGGCTACGCCAAAGAGATTCCCGCACCATTTGTCACCCAGTCGCTCCCCCTTTCCGTGAAACCCGATACGATGTTCCAGGCCCTTGAGGGGACTCATACGCTCATCATAGATACGCCCGTACACCAGACCCGGTCCGTGCCCACCCGGCCCGGGGAGATCCCTGTTCCGCACATGGACATGAGCCTGGATCAAGGCCGGCGTCTTTCCATGGTCCGTCTTAAACCCCACCTCATTAATGTATCCCTGGTGCTCCTTCCCCAGAGTTCTATAAAGGATGCCTATCTTTTGGGGCATATGTTTTCGCTATGGGGCGTTCCCACCCTGTTGCTTCCGCGTGAACCGAGCAAAAGCGACGCCTTTATCATCCCGTTTTTGGATGCCTATGGGGATCAATCTGTGTTGGAAGCCCTTATCACGGTTGAATCTGTAGAAGCCAAGTCCTCCAAGGTCGCTGAATCTCATAAGAGACCCAAAGAACAATGGTTCCAAATGGGATACCAGGGCATGACCCCTCAGGAGGCCATGGCTTTGGCCAAAAAACGGTTCGCCCAGTACGTCCGGAACGGTGTAAAGGCGTTTCAGGAAAACAATTCCCAGAAGGCCCTGACGGATTTTGAAAACGCGCTCACCGTCACCCGGGCCGCTCCCAAATTAAAGCGCTACCAGTCCAAACTGCATACCTATGCACGGGAAAGCGCCTTCACAGCCGGACGAATTGAGAAGGCGCACCATCACGCCAAGACCCTGGTGCAAATCCTGTTTAGACAACATCCTGATTCAGAAGAACATGCCGTGGCCCTTTTGAAACTGGGCCTGATAGAGGCCCGACTCGAACACTATGACCAGGCGATCTCCCATCTGGAACAAGGGGTCGACATCATGAGCCACCTGGAGTTGGGCCCCCCCAGGATATCTGCACTCGCCGATTTAGGGGTGGTCCTGGAAAATGCCGCCGATTACCAGGAGGCCCTCGAATACTTCGAGTCAGCAGCCTCCCTCAGCCGCTCCATGAACAAGCCCCAGCTTATGGCCCAACAGTATATGCGAATGGGGCGAATCTATGACCTCAGATTGAGCCGGTATGCCCAGGCCAAACAAAATTATGAACGCGCTTTTGAAATCCATACGGAATTGGACCAGAAAGAGGCCATGGCCCAATCGCTTTTGGATTTGGGAAGGTGTGATCGCCTCTTGGGCAATTTCGAAACCGCTGCCCGGCAATATGATCAGGCCCTCAGTCTGTTGGGCCCGGACCCTTCCAAATTGAAGGCCAATATATGGATGGAGCAGGCCAACAATGCCTGGTTCCAGGCCAGATACCAGGACGCCTTTGCGCTTCAGGGCAAAGTTCATAACCTGGCGGTTCAAAACGATTGGCCCCTTGAACAGGTGATGGCCCTCAATACGTCGGGGCTTATTTGGTGGACCTTAGGGGATCCGGAACGGGCCCTGCGGGAGCTCCAGCGGGCCCTGGCATTGGCCGAAACCCTTCGAATAAGGACCGATGAAAAGGCCACCACACTCAACAACCTGAGCCTGCTCTACCGTGAGATGGGCGACTATCAGAAGGCCCTGGATGCATTGGATCAGGCGCTCAGCATTGATACCGCCCTGAACTCCCGGTGGGCCATGGCCTACGATCTCAAAAACCAGGCCATGACCCATCTCCGGATGAACCAGCCCGAAAAGGCCGTACCGCTTTTTACCACCGCACTGGACATGGCCCGTGGGATCGGCAATCAAATCAATGCGGCCAAGATCCTGGTGGGATACGCAGAGGCCCTGGAACGGATGGAACAGCTTCAAGAGTCTGAAAACATGTACAAAGAAGCCCTATCCCTTTCCCAGGGCATGTATCTTCGTGAGACCCAGTGGCGTGCCCTGTACGGACTGGGTCGACTGAGTCTTACCCGAGGAGATCGGCCGAAAGCGCGTGGATTCCTGTCCCGATCTATCGAGGTCATTGAAGAAACCAGGGCCGAGATCAAGCTGGAACAACTCAAGGATGGATTTATACATGGGAAGATGAGCGTATACGACACATTGGTTTCCGTACTGGTGGAACTGGGAAACCCTCGTGAGGCATTCAATGTGGCCGAACGCTCCAGGGCCCGGAACCTGATTGATCTGTTGGGGAATCAGCGGCTCACCCTTAAGGGGGCCATAGAACAAGAACGCTATGACGAACAAAAACGGCTTACATCCAGAATCCGGGAGTACGAAGCCCTGGTGGCACAGGCCAAAACAGAGGCTGAACGCCGGACCTATGAAAAGGGACTCACAAGAACCACCGACGCCTATACTGACCTCATGTTGCGAATCCAGGCGGAAAATCCGGAACTGGCTTCTCTGATCTCTGTAAATCCGCTCGATGTGAAAAAAATACAGTCCTTGATTGAACCCGAAGTAGCCCTTTTGAACTTTTATGTGGTGCCGGACCAGGTCCTATGCTGGGTCGTCACCCCGGATTCCGTCACCCTCCATCAGACACCGCTGGGGAGAACCACCCTGAGGGAGACCGTTTTGCAGTATCGGCGAAGACTCCAAAACCTCGAACCGGTCCGGGATATCTCAAAAACGCTGTATGCATGGCTCCTCTCGCGCGTTTTTTCCCAGCTTCCTACTGCTGCTAAGACCCTGGGAATCATACCGCATGATGCGCTGCACCACCTGTCAATGGCCACCCTGTATGACGGGAGGGAATATGTGGCAGACCGGTTCCCCCTCTTTTATCTCCCCGGTGCCAGCGTGCTTGAATACACCCTTCAACGGAGAAAACCCGACAAGAATCCCCGGGTGCTGGCCATTGGAAATCCGGATCTCAAATCACCGGCCCTGGAGCTTCCTTTTGCCGAACATGAAGTGGCCTCCATCGGGTGGAATTTCCCTAACATCACCGTGCTGACCGGTGAGAAGGCCACGGAAAACTGGGTGGTCCGCCATATTCAGGATTTCGGCATTGTGCATATGGCCTCCCATGGCGAATTCGATCCCATCAATCCGCTCTTCTCGGCCATCAAACTAACAAAAGATCCCCAAGACGACGGAGAACTAAAGGCTGCCGAGATCTTCGGGTTGCGCATCCAGGCGGATCTGGTGGTGTTGAGTGCCTGCCAGACCGGTCTGGGAAAGGTGACCCGGGGAGATGACGTCATCGGTCTGAACCGGGCCTTTTTGTATGCAGGGACCCATGCCCTCATCTCCAGCCTCTGGCGGGTGAGCGACATCTCCACAGCCATGCTGGTAAAGCAATTTTACAGGGACTACGCCACTGAAAATAAGGCGGACAGCCTGAAGCAGGCCATTTCACATGTGAAAAATCGATTTCCCCATCCTGGGTATTGGGGCGCATTCGTACTGGTGGGAGATTATCGATGAAAGCTTGACCGGACTCCAGTCATCTCCTACAATAGCGTAGGCTTGGGGAGTCATTCACCTAATATCTAAGGATATCTACATGAAATCACAGTTATTCCTTGCGGTTATAGGGACGGTGAGTTGTCTGTTTTTCACCGCCGTGTATGGACAAACCACCCTCTGGGTCTCGTCGGAAGGGGCCAAGCTGAAATTGGAAGACACGGCCATGTCCGAAACGGTGGAGACCCTCCCCTTGGGATCTGAAGTCAGCGTACTCAAGGTCAAGGACCGGTGGTACTATGTATCGATACCCTCTGGCAAAGAGGGATGGATGTACCGGGGCAGACTTTCCGATACCCCTCCTCAGAGTGAAGCGACAGCTGAAGGAACGGATCTGTTCGCAGGACTCACCGGAAGCGGCATTGAGGCAGATGAGGCCAGTACGGCCCGAAGCATCAGGGGGCTTTCCAAAGAAACCGAAAAATACGCCGACAACCAGAATACCCCGGCCAAATACCGGGAGGCCCTGGACCAGGTATTGGCCGTGCGGATTTCTGAGCAGCAGTTGGAGGAATTTTTAAAGACAGGTCATATTGGGGAATACGCAAAATAAGGGCTCACTCAAAAATAAATTCACAGAATTGACGCTCAGATTTGGGTCAGATTTGGTCGTCGCGATTGAGTGAAGCCACAGAAATAGTGGACTATTTCGAGGACTTCACGATTGAGCGGCGGCCGAAGATGGCC
>JAIPDZ010000047.1 GCA_021737425.1 Deltaproteobacteria bacterium | reverse complement strand
TATCGGGTTTTCAATCCAGAAATGCGCAATTTTTCGCAAGGTCAAGGAAAACAAGGAGTTACGCGGAGGCGTACGATAGTACGCCGCACAAGGAACTCCGCAGTTTGACGCCGAGATTGCGGAAAAGGGCCATTTATGGATGGAAACTAGATAGGCTACTGTATCCTGAATGAACCCGAATATCAAGTCGGGAATAGGGGAGGGCAGGATAAATTTGTTCTAAATAAAAAATGGTCAAATTTGTCCGCGCTTTGCGCCGACACCCCACCCTTTGGGTGGGTCCCCGGTTTCCTTACATTTGGGAGATTCCCTGTCTTGCCGAGATGGGCGGGACTGCAGGGTTCTTCAAAATAAGGACAGACATGACTGTTCGCATACTGTGTGTCTGGTTCACGTATAAGGTCTTCACCCCATTTGCCCCAGGGCTTTTGTCCTATACTGTTCGATAAGTATGAAGAGCGGTGTTTTGTCGGCATCAAAATAATCAATTTTCTATCCCAAAGAAAGGAGAGGGTATCATGAAACGCATTGTAAGACCAAAACATGGGATGATGGTCCTCACCGCTGCGATTGCGGTGTTGTCTCTCTGGGGCCTGTGCCCCGCGGAACCGACCAATAAACAGATGGGTATACCCCCCGGAGTAGACCCGATCCACAAAACCTATATCCCTGTTGTTACCGGCGACTTTGAGCAGATGCGGGCCAAAGACATAAAAGATAAATCCAAGTACGCAGAGCGCCAGCAAGAACTGCTGGAGAGGCGGTACGACCTGAGCGACCGGCCATCGGATGTGATGATGTCCGCCGGCAGGAAAGCGGTCCAAAAAGGAGTGCGGGCCAAACTGCCGCAGGGAATGACCTGGGAAAAGCTGGCCTCCATGTCCCCGGAGATGATCAAAGAAAAGGGGTTGTTTCCAAAGGGTTTTCTGCCGCTTCCCCATGCCAAGCACGAGACGGGCGGACAGGTGTTTCCGGAGGACCATATTCAGGAGATCATGAAACTGGAAAAGCGATCCCTGGAGCGATTTGACGTGGCCATGGATCTCCCCAAACACTTCCTGCCCGAGTTTCCGCCCCCCGTCTATCTGACCACCAGACCGGATCTGGGAGACGTATCCCAAGGAAAACTCCTTTCCATCAAGAACTACTTCGATATTATGGAGGGAATCCTGACTCCGGTGCAGATGGAGGGGCTTCGGCTCCTGCTCACCCCATTTCCCCAGCAACAGTTCAATCAGACCACGGATCGAAAGGTGGATGAACCCAGCCTGGGCGTGAGCTGCTTGGACTGTCATGCCAACGGCCACACCAACGGTGCCTTTCATCTGAACCCGGACACCCGACCGCATATCGCGAGATTTCGTTTGGATACGGTGAGCCTGCGGGGCATGTTCAACCAGCAGATCCACGGGTCTAAACGGTCCCTGCGGTCCATCGAGGACTTTACCGAGTTCGAGCAACGATCCGCCTATTTTGACGGTGATCAGGTCACGGCCGCCAAAAAGGGGGTCAACCTGCCGGACCGGGCCAGCCAGGTGGCCATGATGGCCCAGATACAGAACATGTTCGACTTTCCGCCCGCCCCTAAACTGAATGTCTTTGGGAAGCTGGATCCCGACAAGGCCACAGACCAGGAGATGATGGGGCAGAAGGTCTTCTTCGGCAAGGCCCGCTGCGCAGCATGCCATCCCGCGCCTTTTTATACGGACGATAAGATGCATGACCTGAAGGCAGGGCGTTTTTACAAACCCGAGATGATCAACGGCCAGTACAATATTTCGGATGGCCCCATCAAGTCCTTTACTTTGCGGGGGATCAAGGACTCACCGCCTTATATGCACGATGGCCGGTGTCTGACCCTGGCGGACACAGTGGAGTTTTTCAATCTGGTCACTGAATTGAATTTGACCAAGGAAGAAAAGGAGGCCCTGGTGGCTTTTATGATGTGCCTGTAGCTCATGCCGACCCTGAGCGCTTGCGAAGGAAGACTCCTGCCTGGTCCATGAGGTCAGGCAGGAGCCTTTTTATATTAACTCCACGGAAACGGACTGTGGGAGACCGGATGCAGTTCACCCTTTTCATACCGGTCAAATCGGAAGGGTTCCAATAGCGACTGCTTTTTGCCCAGGACTTCTTTGGCTGCCAACTGACCCACACCGATCATCTTGTAGCCGTGATTGGAGTCCAGAATCATGTAACAATTCTGCTTGAATACATCAAAAATAGGAAAGTTATCCGGTGTAAAGCAGCCCAATCCGCCGGAGGGTTCGTCCTTATAATACCGGTATTTGTCTTCATAACGTTTCTGACAATGGGCCAGCGCTGAGGTCCACATGTGGACGAATTCAGGCCCTACCACAAAATCGGGCGAATCAATCCCGTAGGGATCCACATCCGGATCGCCTTCCACCACATAAGGAGACGAACCGCCCTGGATACCCCCGAAACGGCAATCCGGTTTGTAATAGATTCCCCACGGCTCGCTGGTGATCAGGGAGCCGTCTTCGCTTGAATATAAAGGCGCATCGGTGTCTACATGGATGACCGGGGGCAGGTTGCCCAGGTTGTCATTTCCGTAATCCGGATCGACGCCCAGAGTGCCTTCTACGAGACACCAATAGGTCCACATCTTGACATTCTCGTGTAGGCTGCCGTCTCGATCCTGGACCTGAATGTGGGAAGGAAGCTGCAGCATGTTCCAGAAGGTCTGGGCCCAGGGACCCGGACCGACGATCAGGTATTCGCAGCCGATGGTCCCATTTGAGGTTCCCACAGCGGTTACGGATTCCCTGTCTGTTTGAATATCCGTGATATCCACACCGGTCAGTATGCGCACGCCTTCCGCCTCGGCCTTGTCTGCCAGCCGGTACAAGGATTGGGTGTTGTGGGCATATCCGCCCTTTTTCTCATGCAGGATGGAGGTAATGTTTTGGGCCTGCCAGTCGTGAAAGATGTTGTCCCGCATGTACTTCATACAGTCTTTTTCGCCTTCAACGAACTCGGACGTATACCCGATGGCCTTTTGCTGGTCGTATATTTGGGCCACATCTTCGTGCATGGCTTCATAGGAGATCTGCATGTAACCGATGGGATAGTACCCGTAGCCTTCTGCATCCGCTTCCCACAAGTCTACACTGTGGGCCATAAGTTCCCGCATGGCCGGTTGAAAATAGTTGTTCCGAATAACCCCGCACGCAATGCCGGAGGCCCCGGCTCCGATGGCCGTTTTATCTATGACGAGGATATCTTTTCCGGATCCGGACTTCACAGCTTTTAGTTCCTTTGCCAGGTGCCAGGCGGTACTGAGCCCGTGGATTCCCGCGCCGATGATGATGTAGGGATATTGTTGTGGAAATGCCATAGGGTTTGTCTCCTTTCTGAAAAAAACAATAAATACGCGTTCAGTGTTCCTGACTTTGGATAGATTCGATCTTCGACAATAAAACATCTGCGGTTTTTGGAAATTACCTCCATCAGGATACCGGTGATGTTGGCGGCGGGTAAATGGGGTCATTTAGGTATCCGGACGAAGAAATGACAGTATTTCGGTTCCGGGTAGGGGGGGCCGCCTTGCCATCGAGCCGCGGCATTGAGCCCAACCATGCTCCCTTGAACCGAAGAAAGGCTACAGCCTTCTCCGGTTCAAAATACAGGGCAGACCCCATTGGCGAAAAGGAAGATTCGCCTTATTTTTCGAATAAACCAGGATTGGGTCAGTAGGACCCTAAAAGAAAAAACACTAAAGTTAAGGAGGTAAAAGCGATGGAACGTTCCCTTAGCAGATCGAGAAGACCTTGGTGGATGACCAATTACGCGCGGCCACCCATGGGAGATGTGTTTTCTGACCGGCTGTGGCCCGAGTGGCCCAGAGCGTGGGGCGAGGAATATGAACCCAGTGTGGATATGTATGAAAAGGATGGCAAGTATTACTTGACAGCCGAATTGCCCGGTGTCCAGAAAGATGACATTTCCATAAACGTGGAAGGGGATGTGGTGACCCTCAGCGGTAAAAAGGAATCCAAGAGGGAGGAGAAGGATGCCAGCTATTATTTCAGTGAAACCAGGCAGGGGTCTTTTTCCAGATCTTTCCGATTGCCGCAAAGCGTGGACGAAGACAAGGTGAATGCTCGTTTCAAAGACGGGGTTTTGACCTTGGAGATCCCTACCAAGGAAACTGAGAAAAGCCGTAAAATCGAGATTAGAGAATAGGGCAAAGAGGATCAAGATGACTAAGATACAGGATCTATATCAGAGTGCGGATTGGAAAAAGGAGAAGCATGTCCCGGTTATCGATTGTCCGGATGATGTGCCGGCGGAGGAAATTTTTGAAGTTAAGGTAACACTGGGCAAAGAGGTTGCCCATCCCAACACCACCGAGCATCATATTCGGTGGATACAGTTGTATTTTCATGCGGATGGCGATAAATTTCCCTATCAGATCGGAAACTTTGAATTTACCGCCCACGGAGAAGCAGTGGACGGTGCGAATCAGGGGCCGGTCTATACCCACCATTCGGTCACAGCGGCCCTGAAAACAAAGAAACCGGGAACCCTTATTGCCACTTCCATGTGCAATATTCACGGGCTGTGGGAAAGTGTAAAGGAAATCAAACTGAAGTAAGGCACGAGGTGCAGGGGTTCTAGGTTCAAAGCCTCTTTTCCCGAACCTTTGAACCCCTGAACCCTTGAACCTCTCAACCCCTGAACCTTCGAACGGGCCCGCTTATGGAAACTTCACACTTCGACGTCATTATTTTGGGATCCGGTCCGGCAGGACTGCAGGCCGCCATTCATGCGGCCCGCAGGAAGGTGTCGGTCCTGGTCCTGGGACGGGTGCACAAGAGCAGTGCCTTCAGCGCCCACATTGAAAATTACTGTTGTATAGAGGGGGCAGCCGGGGAAGAGTTGTTGAGGCAGGCCCGTTTAAAGGCCGAGCAATCCGGCGCACTGTTTCTGGAAGAGGACGTGACCGAGCTGAAAAAAGAAAAACGGTTTGTGGTCCGGGCTGAAGGGGGTAAGACCTTCCAGGCCAAGGCCCTAATTCTGGCCATGGGGGTTTCCCGCAACACATTGGGCATCAAAGGGGAAAAACACTGGGTGGGCCGCGGCCTCAGCTATTGTGTGGACTGCGACGCCGGGTTTCATAAGGGGGAAGACGTGGCTGTGGCGGGGTGCGGGAGCGCTGCCGTAAGCGGGGCCCTGACCCTGCTTTTTTATGCCCGCGAAGTCCATTTGGTGTGCGATGCACTGGAGGTGACCGATTACCTGAATGAAAAGCTCCGAGAAAGCGCCATCCACCTGCACGAAGGCAAGACCGTCGTGGATATACACGGGGACAAGGCTGTAAGCGGTGTGTCACTAAATGACGGGTCCTTCCTTGCGGTGGGCGGCTTGTTTATTGAACTGGGGGCCAAGGGTGCCACCGCCCTTCTCGGCAACCTGGGGGTGGCCTTAGACATGGAAACCCTGCGGTATGTGACCACAGACAAAAAACAGGCCACCAATGTGGAAGGAATTTATGCGGCGGGCGATATCTGCGGTCCGCCCTGGCAGGTGGCCAAGGCCGTGGGGGAAGGGTGTGTGGCCGGATTGGAGGCCTCGGCCTATGCCAAGAAGAGAGGTTCGTAGGTTCAGGGAAAAAGGTTCCAAGGTTCAGGGGTTGAAGCGTTCACCGGTTCAACCATCGTCGCACCGCGCACAGCGCAGGCGCTCACTCAACGCAAAGGCGGAAGGTTTATAAGTCCCTGGTCCAGGTTTTTCGTAGGGCCGATATCATGATCGGCCCTTTCAAACGGGTAATGTTAAACCTCTGAACCTTTGAACCTAAGCCGTAGGGCGGGTAACTTCACCCGTATTAACTTAGCATGTTGAAATAACGAGTCCCTCATGGCCTCTAACCCAGTTTCAGAGGCCTAAACTGTTACCTTCACCCGCCTGAAAGGGCTTTTCTCAGGTTGTTCCTTATGCCTGGTTGGTTAATGCCAAGAGTTCCTCCTCCATCACTCCCTGAAACAACGGAAGCTTGTATTGATTGTGCTCCAGGGGTTCGGCACCCTCAACAACGGCTTGTGCCGCATCAGCGATGGTCTTTGAATTGAGCTCACGGTCCTGGATGACGTCCTCGACCGCCTTGGATCGCCATGGAACGGGGGCGGCACCACTCAGGACCACCCGGCTGTTCACCACTTTGTTGTCCTCAATGTGTACGGCCAATGCCACACCGGCCAGGCTGAAATCCCACGCACGCCGGGCACGAACCTTCCGGTAAGTGCTTCGCGTACGGGGAGGCGGCGGAGGGATGAGGATCTCCGTCACCATTTCATCCGGATTCAACACCGTTTCCTTATGGAGATCATCGGCCGGAAGCACGTGAAACTTCTCCAGAGGCACCTGCCGTTTTTTTCCTTTGGGTCCTGCAATGACCGCGGAGGCGTTCAGGGCGATCAAGGGCGGCGCCGTATCCGAGGGGTGCACAATAAAGCAGATTCCATCACCGCCGAAAATGCAGTGAAACTGGTTTTGGCCTTCGGCCGCAAAGCATTGGCTCCCTCCTTTTCGAAGACAGTCGAACTCCCCTCGATAATACCAGCACCGGGGTTTTTGACACAGGTTCCCCCCGATGGTCCCCTGGTTTCTCAACTGGGGGCTGGCGACCTCGGATGCACCCCGGGCCAATCCGGGGAATCGGTTCTGGATGAGCGGATGGGTTTCCACTTCCGTAATGGTGGTCAATGCCCCAATACGCACCCCCCCGTCCTCAGTCTCCGTAATCCCGTGGAATTGAGCGAGACCGTTGATGCTTACGAGTTTCCGGACCGGGAAGATCCGCTCCCGCAGGCATCCCAACAGATCGGTTCCTCCGGCCAGGACAAAGCTTTCCGGGTCGGATAATTGGGACATGGCCTCAGATCCGGTTTCGGGTCGAATATAGGAAAAGTGCGGCAGCATGATTCATCCCTCCTTTGCGAGGTCATTGAGTCGAGTGATGAGGTGCGGTACGAAGGCCGGCGTTTCCGTGATCCGAATGCCGGTTGCATCGTATATGGCATTGGCAATGGCGGCGGCCGTGGGTATGGTTACCGGTTCCCCCAACCCCTTGGCGCCGGTGTTGTTGGCCTCCGGGTCGTCCAGTTCAATGGGCAGACTCTTCATATCCGCGGGCACATCTAAGGCAGTGGGAAGCTTATAGTCATGCCAGTTGCGGTTGACCATCTTGCCGGTCTGTCCGGTGTCCAGCACCCGGAACTCGGTCAGGGCAAAGCCGATCCCCATGGTAATGCCGCCGAATACCTGATTGTCGTAGGTGAGCCGGTTCATCACCCGGCCGCTGTCATGGGCCCCCAGAAACCGGAGTATCCGGACCTCTCCAGTGCGGGTATTGACTTCCACTTCACAGAATTGAGCCCCAAAGGGGTTGACGGACTTGTTTTCCGGGTTGGGTCCCCGGTAACCCACGCCTACGATAACCCCCTGTTTTTTCAGCTTGGGAATATCGGTGATTTTAATGCGTTGCTCTTTCCTGCTGCTGACAATGATCTCATCGCCTTCGAATTCAAGATCTTCAAAGTCGCAATCCAATTCCTCTGCGGCCATCTCCATCAACTTCTGCTTGATATGTATGGCCGCGTTTCGTACGGCAGGAGACTCGGTGGGGACGGTTTTGCTGCCGCCGCTGGGAGTGGCGTATTGGGTGGTGCCGGTGTCGGCATTTTCGATCTGGATATTCTTTAGTTTTACCCCTAATTCCTCGGCCACCACCATGGCCATGATGGTTTTGGTGCCGGTTCCGATATCGCTGGCCCCCATGTTGAGATTCACACTGCCGTCCTTAAATAACTTCACAATAATGGTGGAGGGTGGGCCACCGCCGCCCACAAACCATACGCACCCGCCCATGCCCACACCCCGCCGGAGGGTTCCGGTATTTGATGACTTGTTTCGCTGACGGGCCGCCTTCCACCCGAAGGATTGGGCCCCCGATTCAATACACTCCTTCAACCCGGTACTGGTATAGGCGGGTTGGCCCGTCCTTCCCTGGCTGACGGTGGGAATGTTTTTGAGCCGCAGGTCCACCGGGTCCATATGCAGGGCCTCGGCGAGTTCATCCATCATCTGTTCCAGGGCCCAGGACCCCTGGGGATGTCCCGGGGCCCGGAACGGACGGGCCGGTCCGGCATTGATAAATACGTCCCGGCATTCAGTTTTTACACTGGGACAGGTATACAGGTCTCGAATGAGCCAGTCCACCAAGGCCACGCCGCCGGCCGGGTAGGCCCCACCCGTGCCTGTACAGGTAAACTGCAATGCGGTCAGGGTGCCGTCCTTTTTGACCCCTGCCTTGAGGGTCATGTGAGACGAGGGACGATTGCCCACCGCCAAATAGGTCTCTTCCCGGGTCAACACCAACTTGACCGGGCGAGCTGTTTTCCTGGCCAGAATGGCGGAGATCACCGTATATTTGCCCGCCTTCAACTTACTGCCAAACCCGCCGCCCATGTAGCGTCCGCTGACCCGCACCCTGGAAAGGGGAAGCCGAAGGGCCTCGGCCACCTTGGCCTGTACCGCGTATACGCCCTGAGTGGACTCGTGAAGGGTCAGTGTGTCGCCCTTCCATTCAGCCACACAACCGTGCAGTTCCATGGGCGTATGAATTTCACACCGGGTGTGAAAGGGCCTTTCCCGCACCACATCGGCCTGGGCGAATCCTTGGTCTACATCTCCACGTTCGTAGGATTCCGTGTCTACGAGATTTCCCTTTGGATGGACGCGGGGGGCATCGCTGTCCAGTGCCCGTTCCTCATCGATGATATAAGGGAGCACCTCATATTCCACCTGAATGACCTTGACCGCGTCTTGCGCCGTATATGGATCCAGGGCAGCCACCGCCGCCACGGCTTCCCCTTCATAATGACAGTGTGGATCAAAAAGCTTAGAGCGATAACCGTCTTCATTTCGCCACCAGACATCCGCTTCCGGCGTGGTACCGGTAATGATGGTTAGGACGCCCTTGATCCCTTCTGCGGGGCGGGTATTCACCCTTTTTACTCTCGCATGGGGATGCGGGCAACGGAGAACGGCCCCATAGACCATGTTCGGCAACAACAGATCGGATGGGTACAAGGCCGACCCACTGGTTCGCTCATAGGCATCCACCCGGGGAAGGCGTTTGCCGATAATGGTCGTGTTGGTCCACGGAGAGGGGTTTTCCCCCGGCTCGGGTGTCTCCGGTGCGGTAATATCCTTTAGATAGTAAACTGAATCATTTTTCATGACGGCATCCTCATTTCTGCTTCATTTCTGCCGCGGCTTCCACCGCTTCGAAGATATGGGTATAGGCGCCGCAACGGCACAAATTGCCACTGACCCCCCTACGGATTTCCTCTGATGAGGGAAGGGGGTTGGCGCGGAGGAGCCCTTCAGAGGCCATGATCTGGCCTGAGGTACAGTATCCGCACTGAAATGCATCTTTCTGAACAAAGGCCTGCTGGACCACGCCCAGGTCCTCCCCGTGCATAAGACCTTCCACAGTAGTGACGGCATGCCCCTGGGCTTCTACGGCCAGGGTCATGCAGGCGTAACGGGGAATGTCGTCGATCAATACCGTGCATGCACCGCATTCTCCTCTGCCGCACCCTTCCTTGGTACCAGTCAGACCTATCACTTCGCGCAGTACATGAAGAAGGGTCCACCGGGGTTCGACCAGGAGGACATAGGGATGATCGTTGATGGTGAGGGTGATGCGCATGGCCTCGCCCGCCTTATGGATTTCAGGTGCTTTGGCCTGGGAAGTGCCTGAAAATAACGCCCCGGATGCAGCGACGCCGGCTACGCCTGCACCCATGGTGGTAATGAAGCTGCGTCGGGTGATGCCCCCCCGCTTGGAGTCCTTGTCGCTCATTGCCCTTATCCTCCTGTTTTGATCGGTTTGATATTAGACGTCATCCTGATCAGAGATTCGCACGGCAACAAAAAGGCGTAAATCAGATAAAGCATGTATTTTGATCAAAAAAATGGGGTAGATAGGCGATAGGAATAGGGCAGATTCGTTCGAGGGAATACAGCCCGTGGCGGTAATCAGAACTTATGCAATCAATAATGCCTTGAAGTTAGGTGATGTCTCCTGAAAAAAGCAAATTCAGTTTCCATGGTATTTTCAATTGAACTTTGATGCATTGGTAAAAAGTATGTTTTCGCGCTGGGACGCCCCAGTGAACAGAAAAACCGGGGTTTCACGGGGTCCGCATAACGCCAAAAGGTGGTGGCTGCCGGCAGTATGCCTAACTGGAAAAATCCACAGAGCAGGCTATCCAGACGGATATAGACAAAATGCCACAATCGATTGAACCCAATAAACAGAAGCATGATAAGCCCAATCACCATCCGGTAATGTCCCAATTTTGGCGTTCGTTTCGGAGCACGGTAGGCCTCTTCGAAGATTTGCTCAAAACCTATCAAATCCAAAAATTTGATCAGCGCCAACAAACCGCCAAAACTACTCAATCGTTCGCCGCAGACCCCGTAGGGGGTGGAAGCCGTGATTTTACTGGGCTTGGGAGCCCCACTCGGAAACCCTTTGTTTTTAGTCGTTTTTGTGTTATGATACTTTCGTCTTTTAACCATCTGGGTTACCTCCTATTTAATGAGTTCTTTTTTGCAAATCCCATTATAATAGGAAACCCAGGTGGTTTTCTACTTTATGACCCTCTTTCCGTGCAAAATTGAGGTAATACCAGAATCTTCTTATTCGGTTGAATCGGGTAGTTTTCCCCTCAGCCCCCGTCGTTTCCAGATGTCATATATGACCGGAAGAATGACCAATGTCAGCAGGAGGGCGGAAAACAGTCCGCCGACCATGGGCGCCGCGATCCTTTTCATCACCTGGGAGCCGGTGGCAGTACCCAACATCACGGGCATCAGGCCCATGATGGTTGTGGATACGGTCATCAAAACCGGTCGTACTCGTTCTGCAGCTCCTTCCACAATGGCTGCATGAAGATCCTCCGGAGTGCGCATCGCGTTTTCAACGCTTCGCCTGGAAAAGGCTTCGTCGAGATAGGTCATCATCACCACCCCTGTTTCCGCAGCCAGCCCGGCGAGGGCAATGAAGCCGACCATCACAGCCACAGAAATATTATACCCGAGAAGGTAGAGAAGCCAGATGCCGCCTACGAGGGAAAAAGGGAGGCCCAGCATGACGATGCAGGACTCAATGACACTGTTGAAGTGGAGGTAGAGCAGGACAAAAACGATGATCAAGGTGAGTGGAAGGATAATCTTCAACCGTTGCCGCGCCTTTTCCATGTATTCATACTGGCCGGACCAGATGATGGAATAACCCGGGGGAAGCTGTATTTCCCGTGAAAGAACACCCTTTGCCCGGTTTACGTAGGAGCCCACATCCACGTCTTTGAGATCCACATAGATCCAGGCGTTCATGCGCGCGTTTTCGGTCTTGATGCCGGGGGGACCCTTGTGAATGGAAATATCTGCAAGCTGGGCCAGCGGCACGTGGGCGCCTGTGGGCGCGGCTACCAGGACCCGTTTCAGTCGTTCGATGTTGTCTCGAAGTTTGCGGCTGTAACGGACGTTTACCGGATACCGTTCGACCCCTTCCACGGTCGTGGTCACGTTCATCCCGCCGATGGCGGACATGATGACGTCCTGAACATCCCCCACGGTCAGCCCGTAACGGGCAATCTCATACCGGTTGATATCAAAGTCAAAATAGTTGCCGCCCGCCACTCGTTCGGAGTATACGGAAAGGGTTCCCGGTATGCCGCGTATGACGGATTCGATCCGGGCGCCGATATCGGAGAGGGTCTCCAGATCCGGACCGATCACCTTGACGCCCACGGGGGTCTTGATGCCTGTGGAGAGCATGTCTATGCGTGCCTTGATCGGCATGGTCCAAGCATTGGTAACACTGGGAAATTTGACCGCGGTATCCAGATCGTCAATCAGTTCCTCGACCGTGATATAGCGTTCTTCGGGCCATATCCACGTCAGCGGGCTTTTCAGCCATCCGGGCCAGCCGGAAAAAATCCGCGGGATGTCCTTTTTGCGCCATTCATGCAGGATACGACCGTTTTTCACCTCAGGCCAGATCCAGGTTAGCGGTTCTTTGAGCCATCCGGGCCAGGAAGAAAAAAACCGCTCGACGGCGATTTTCTCGTAATGGACCTGAGGCCGGAGTTCTATAAGGGTTTCGATCATGGAAAGGGGGGCCGGGTCCGTGGCCGTCTCGGCCCGTCCGATTTTCCCGACTGTATGGAGGACTTCAGGAAACCGCTGGATGATCTTGTCCGTCTGCTGGATCAATTCCCGGGCCTTTGTGATGGAAATTCCGGGCAGGGTCGTGGGCATGTAAAAGATGGTTCCTTCATTCAAGGGCGGCATGAATTCACTGCCGAGCCGGCTCAATGGGTAAAGAGTGAAGCAGGCGATCAGGAAAGACAGGAGCAATGTCATTTTGGGCCATCTCAGGACCAGCCGGATCACCGGCATATAGGTACGAACGAAAAACCGGCCGAGCAGGTTTTTAGCTTCGGGGATCATTTTTTGAGGCAGAAGGCAGAATGCCAGGAAAACAGAGACTCCCAGGGCCGCTGGAAGACTCCAGTCCGGCAGGTTCATGCCGCCCAGACCGCCGATAACGACCAGCAGCGGAGGCCCTGCAATCGCCAGGATCCGAATCCCCAGGCGGTGCCCACGTCTCATGTCGGAAGGAAACACATCGTCCAGGACAAAAAAGCTCATCAGAACCGGAATCAAGGTGACGGCCAGCAGGGAAGAGGCCAGAAGGGCAAAGACCCAGGTATAGGCCAAGGGTTTGAAAAGACGGCCCGATTGGCCTTCAAGCGCGAAGACGGGCAGAAAGGAGACCGTGATAATCAGCAGGCTGCTGAACAGTGCCGGTCCCACTTCTTTGGCGGCTTCCTGGATGACCTCGATATGGGGTTTTCGTCCCCGGTCCCGTTCGAGATGTTTGTGGGCGTTTTCCACCATGACCACCGAAGCGTCTACCATCACGCCGATGGCGATGGCAATCCCGCCCAGGCTCATGATGTTGGCGTTGACCTTGATGGCATACATAATCAGGAGCGAGATCAGGATGCCCACGGGCAAAGTGATGATCGCTACGAAAGCGGAACGGAAATGGATCAGGAAGATCATGCAAACCACTGCCACGATAATCATTTGGAGGGTCAGGGCCCCAGTCAAGGTATCGACGGATCGCTGGATGAGCGCCGACCGATCGTAGGCCCATTCAATCTCAACGCCTTCAGGCAGGGATTTTTCAAGCTCCCGCAGTCTCTTTTTGACATTCCTTATGACCTCCATGGCATTTTCACCGAACCGCATGACAATAATGCCGCCGACCGCTTCTCCCTCTCCATTCCATTCCAGGATCCCCCGGCGAAGCTCCGGGCCCAGTTTAACGTTGGCCACGTTTTTCACCAGGATGGGGGAACCGTAACGATCCGTGCCCAATGCAACGGACTCCAGGTCCTGTTTGGATTGGATATATCCGAGACCGCGAACCATGAATTCTGTTTCCGCCATTTCGATAAGCTTGCCGCCGACATCGTTATTGGATCGCTGGATCGCACGATGGATATCCCGGATGGACAGATCGTAGGCCTGCAGCTGGTTGGGATCCACTTCCACCTGATACTGCTTGACAAAGCCTCCCACGCTTGCCACCTCGGATACCCCTGGAACAGCAGTCAGCTCGTAGCGAAGAAACCAGTCCTGGATACTTCGGAGTTGTTGCAGGTCATGCGCACCGGTCGTATCCTTGAGGATATACTCATAGATCCATCCCACGCCGGTCGCGTCCGGGCCCAGGGTCGGGGTCACCCCCATGGGAAGCCTGCCGGATACAAAATTCAGATACTCCAGCACCCGGGACCGGGCCCAGTACATATCGGTGCCGTCTTCAAAGATAATGTAGACAAAGGAAAATCCGAAAAAAGAGTAGCCGCGGACCACTTGGGCGTACGGGACCGCCAGCATGGCCGTGGTCAGGGGATAGGTCACCTGGTCCTCTACTACCTGAGGGGCCTGTCCGGGAAATTCGGTAAAGATGATCACCTGCACATCGGACAGATCGGGGATCGCGTCTATGGGAATATTCAACATAGCCAGCGTGCCGCCGACGGTTGCGAACACCACAGCCAGCACGACCATAAAGCGGTTTCTGATGGAATATTCTATGATTTTTTTAATCATGGGCCTGTCAATGACCTGGATGGGGGGGCTCTTTGCCTTCTATCGGCGTCTTTGTTTTCTCCTCCATTGATTTTTCCTTATTCATACCCGCCCGTTTGATTTCCATCATTTTCTGAACGGCCTCTTTCAGTTTGGATTCGGAAGCGATCAAAAAATTGCCGGAGGTGACAATGACCTCTCCCGATGAAAGCCCAGACAGAACCTGTACTTTTTCATCCATGCGAAGGCCAAGGACCAGATCTCGCGGGGAGAATCTGTGATTCTCCTTGACCACGAAAGCCAGATTGCGCTCTCCGGACCGGATAACTGCCTCAGAAGGAATGACTACTCCTTCTCCCTGACTGCTGTTTATGATGATGTCGGCGTACATGCCAGGTTTGAGTGTCAGGTCCGGATTGTCGAATTCCATTCGGATCGGTATGTCCCGCGTTTTCTGATGGAGGTACGGATAGACGTAGGAGACCTTTCCAGAGTAGGTTCTTCCCGGAAGGTAGGAAAGGCTCATTTCCGCCTCCTGCCCTTCGGATACCCATGGCAGTTCGTACTCGTAGACATGGGCTATCACCCAGATGCGGGAGAGGTCGGCAATCCGATAGACTGTGGCGCCGACCTTGATATGGGTTCCTTCTTCAGCGTTTTTCAGGACCACCACCCCGTTGAACGGAGAGCGGAATGTCAGTGTCTTTTTGATCTTTCCGGATGCCTCCAGGGCGTCTATTTCAATTTCCGGGATGTCGAAGTACCGCAGTTTCTGCCGGGCCGATTCGAGAAGCCCCCGATTTCCGCTTCCTTCTTTAAGGCTTCGATAAGCGGCAAGGTACTCCTGTTGGGCAGAGAACAGAACAGGGGAATAGAGTTCAAAAAGCGGCTCTCCTTTCTTGACGGATTCGCCGACAAAATCCACATGTATGGCTTCGATCCAGCCGCTGACCTTGGGGCTCACTTCAACGGTCCGCGTTTCATCGTAGGTGATGTTGCCGTAGGTCCGTAAGGTCCGCACCAGCGGCGCTTTCTCCACGCGGGCGGTTCGAATGCCCATGTTTTGCTGAACGACCGGATCGATACGCACATCCACACCCCCCACCAGTTCGTCCTCGTAGACAGGCACCAGGTCCATCCCCATGGTATCCTTGCCGGGTTTGTCGTAAATCTCTGTCGGATTCATGGGTGAACGCCAGTAGGCGATTTTTCTTTCGGATTTTTGCTTGCGCATGCCTTCGGATCTGATTTCGTCCTCATAAACAGGCACCAGATCCATCCCCATGGCGCTCTTGCCGGGTTTGTCGTAAATCTCTGTCGGGTTCATCGGGGCGCGCCAATAGGCCACCTTCCGTTCCTCCTTTTGGGCAGCGCTCTGTTCGCTCGTCCCCTGTTTGGGTCCCAGATATCCCAGCAGATAAGCCCCCGCACCCCCGATCATCAGCGTCAGGACGGCAGTCAACAGCAGGAGCCGGAAAAGCGGAAGGGCCTTTTTATCTTGTGTTGTTTTCATCATATTCGTATCTCTTGAACCTTCGATTCCCTTTCAAACGGATGGTCGTTCCGACCACCTGTTCCAGACGGGCCCAGGCGATGCCGCAATCGCTTTGTTTTCTCGCGAGAGCCAGGTTTGCCCGGAGCCAGGTATCATACGACCCGATCACATCAGCGAACGAAACGTCTCCGACCACATAGCCACTGGTGGAAACATCCAGCGCCGATTCGGAGAGCTGAACCACGTCGTCATCATACAAAGCGATCTCACGGCGTGCCCGGTCCAGCTTAAACCACGCATCCCGGACCATGGTGTTGGTGCTCGCTTCTTCTTTTTTTAGTTCCTCTTTCAACGCTTGGAGTTTCTGCCGGGTTTCACGAAGGTAGGCATCTTCGATTCCGTACCAGGGCATTTTGGGAAGTCCCGCTCCCCTTGAGGCTTTTGTTTTGATCGGAAAGGTATTCTGTTGGGCAAAAGAGCCGACCTGGTTGACCGCCTCGTCCTCATAAAGAGAGAGATTCAACGTAAAATCCGGCAGAATCATGGTCTCGGCCATCTCGATCATCAGGGCCGTCTTGCTGATGCGCTCCTGTAGAAAACCGAGCTCCTGACGATGCTGTTGAGCCATTCCGTAGAGATTATCGAGCCGGGGGACTTTTACCGCAGCCGCTCGGAATTGAGGCATGCCGAGTTTGACATCAGGGGGGAGATTCAAGCTCTCCCGGATTCTGGAATTCCAGTTGAGCCTTTCCTCTTGGAGGGTCTTCAGGTCCTCCTCAAGCGTCTCCAGCTTGATCCCGACCTTGATCACATCCTGGTAACTGGTCTTGCCTGCCTCGTAACGACTTTTGGCCACTTGGTCCAAGTGCTTGAGGAGCTCCAACAACTTCACGGTTATTCCGATGGCCTTTGTTGTGTACAGCAGTTCCCAGTAGGCCTTCCGGATGGCTGTGACCGCATCCCTTCTCGCTATCTCCAGACGTTCACTCATGGCACTGACTTCCCTTTGAACGATTTCCCCTTTTAGTGCCAGGACACCCGGAAAGGGGAACTTAAATTCAATCGGCTCCCTCCCTTTCATAGGGCCAATGCCTGGCTGGATATCTTCCGTAAAGGCCGTATACTTCCTGAGGATTTCATCCAGGACGCTCACCTGGGTGAAGGCTTCGAGCGATGCCCGCAGCCGGTCTTTTGCGGCCTTCACCCCGGGGTTTCGGAGCAATGTAAGTATCTCAAGTTGTTCTAATGAATAGGACCCCTTTATTGCATCCGCTGCCGCATCTGCATCGGTTTGAACCGGTTTGAAAAGCTCTACGAGTTCGGGGGCTGGAACCAGAAAACCGGCTTCATTCCCTTCGATATCCAGCGCTTCTTCCCATCCCCGTTTCATTTCCTCCAGCCGTTCTTGCTGGGCACGAAATTTCCTGTCCGCCACGGGTTGTTCCGGCTCGGGGCCGGGCCTGGATCGATCCACAAAGTAAGCGGGAGGCCGATACGAGTCATATTCGGTTTTCAGCTCACGGTAGCCGGCACAGACCGGATTTGTAAGCGAAAGAGCCAGGCAGAAAATGAGAATGATCTTTCCGTTCATTCCTCCCCCTTTTCCATGTTCCGGCCGGGTGGTTTTTCAGGGGCCGCAATGCTCTGCCCGATGAGCGGTTCCAGTCGGGCAAGATACTTTCCGTAATCGGCCCGGGCCCTGGCCAATGCAAGCTGAAAGTTGTACCACACGGCCTGGGCCTCGATAAAATCCGAAAAGGTGGAGTGGCTTTCCCGAAACCACGTTTCGGCGATTTCCATGGCTTTCGCCGCCTGCGGGAGCAGATCATTTTGGTAGAGCGAAATCAGCCTTTTGGCATTTTCCAGACGGAAAAAAATCGATCGAATTCTCCCCTGGACCTGGCTGACCAAGGCCTCTTTTTCCTCCCTGGCCATCTTCCTTTCTGCAAAGGCCCGTTCCACACGCCCTCTGTTTTTACCGAACCAGATGGGGATGGTCACCCCGACCTGGATGCCGAGGGCATTCCGCCCGGCGTCTCGGGGTTGCTGAGGAATATCCGGTTTTCCGATCGACCCGTAAAAGAGACCGACATTAAAATCCGGTCGATTCTCCAGGTGGGCCAAATCCACTTTGGCCTCGGCTTTGTCAATCTGGCGCTCGGTGACAAGAATATCTTCCTGGTTTTTTTCCGCCATTTCATACAACTGTTTCAGATTATAGCGGATGCGCTGGATGGGGGTGGAGCGCAATGGGCCGATCCGGACGCCGGGTGATCTATTCAGGAGGGTGTTCAGCCGGGTCATTTCGACCTCTTCGAGATCCCCCAGCAGCACCCTGTCGTACCGAATCTGCCCCAACTGGGACTGGGCCTTGACCATATCCAAAAGGGCGGCCCGATCACGCGCATAGGCGGTCTCTCCCACTTTTCTCAGGTGTTGCAGCAGCTTGAGGTTTTCATCGGCAATCCTTTTCGCTTTTCGTATATACCTCAATTCATAATAGGATTCTTTAACGGACTTCACCACCTCACGGGCAATTTTGTCCAGCTTGAGATGGGCGATGCGTGCCTCCGATTCCACCACCTCTCCGGCCTTGGAAAGCTTTCCCGGAAAAGGGATCCGTTGGGAAAGGCTGACATTCCAGTCCTGTGGACCAAGACGGGTTTCTATGGGGTTCGGGTAGTAGAACGCATTGAGCTGCGGATCAGGGTATCCGGTAACGACTCTGTAATTCTCGAGAGTCGCCCTCCATGCGTGACGGGCGGTCTGAATCGATGGGTTCTTTTCATAGGCGTAGCGGATGAGTGCCTCAAGGGTGACTTTATCATCGGATTGGGTGTCGAGGGTCTCCGCAGGAAGATATGTCATTGGGCCCCACCCCAGAACGAGAATAAATGCCCTAATAAGCCACTTGCACCCTTTCATCTTGCATCTCCTTGACGGCCGTATTTCTTCCGCGGGTTCTTCCGCAATCTTAAAGTCGGCGCAGAGACGGGAAACGTGGGCGTCCGCGTCGCCCCCCAGTCGCGGCCGGATGAAACATCTCCTCTATCGAAACTGAAATGAAATTGCTTGTGTGCTGGTTCCGTGAACGTCTCAAAAGGTAAACTCGAGCCCCACTCTGACCACATGCGCCTTGTAGTCGTCCACGCCGCCGTTACTCTCTTCGTCGTATTTGTAAAACCCATATCCAAGTCGTGCCTGAATTTGGTCGGTCAATCTGTGGGAACAGGAAAGGGAGATACCGTATCGGGTATTATTCACGCCAAGAGGCAATCCGTTTTCTGAATTGTCTTGGAAGTTATCTGCCCAGCTCAAAAGGTATTCCAGGGTGAGGTGGGTCTTCTTGGTGACCGCCCAACCCGCAGTACCTAAAAACGCATAGACATCGCCGTTGTAGGCGGTAACGGATAAGCTGTCATTGTCAAAACTCTCCGATTTTACATCTCTATAGGAGAACTGACCTGTCAGATAAAGACTGGAAATGGGAGTGGCCGTTACGCCAACGCTGTAAATATCGGCGAGGTAATCCCCCGATTCCACATTGCTGGGCGGAGTCGTCTGGGATAGGGTGTCTATTTCGGTTTTAACCCGCTCATACTGAAAGCTGGCTTTGAGTGCTGTAATGACCCTGGCGGTCACTTTGGCCTGGATTTCCTGGGAATCCAGATCTTGCCTGTCGATAAAGGCTGAATAGCCGAGCTCTGTATCTATCTTGTGATCATAATCATTTTCTCGGTCGCTCAGACGGTAGCGGCCTGAGAAGGTCAGTCGACGAACGGGGGAACTGCTGAAACCGAAAGTATATCTTTGACGGTCAGCATCGGTGTCCGTGAGACGTTCAAATACCGTGATATCATCCTCCACCTCTTTTTCGTACTGGTCGATATCTTGCTGCCTCCATTTTCCTTCCGCATATAAGGACGTATAAGGGATGCCCGAATAGCGGACCCCTACGGTTTCCAAAAACGCATTCTTATCCGTACGGCTGCGCATCCGGGCCTCAGGTGAAACCGGGCCTTGGCCTGGCAGGGTTTCTGTAAGGATGGCATGGGTGTTTCCTTCGGTGTCTATGACTTCAGCTTGAACCCCACCGTGAAAACTTAACTGATGATAGGGTCCGAATTGAGAATTTAGATTCAGTACATGGCTTTGCTGGTCAAGCTCAATTGGATCGGCATGCCAATTCTTATCAAAAGGGTCAGGTCCCAAAGGTGCGGTCAGCATATTGAACGACCCGTCACCATTCAGATCGTTGACAAGGTAGCCAAAAGAAAAGTAGATCGTATCGGTGATATGACTGTCGAGATGAAAGGTATTGTAAAGGGCATCATGATCATATTGTTCGGAAATGTTGACTGTTTCTGATGTACCTGTATCAAGATTTTGGTTCTCTTCGAATCGCTTTGTGTGGGTCTTATACTGTTTGTATCGAAACCGGTCTTCCAAGTAGACTTTTCCCAAACTGTAGTCTATGTCTACCCTGAAAACATCCTCTTTCTCATCAATTTCTTCGAAGGAAGGAAATATGTTTCTTGTTAATGAGCCCTCTGTTACACTCCCCCATTCAAGGAGCGATTTTTCTCCTTCCTTGAACTGCCGTTCGTACCCTATTACCACCCTGGGCAGATCAGGGACGGTAAGTCCGGCTTCTAAGGAAAACTCGCCGATATCCAAGTGCATGTCTTTGTGAAGGTCAAATACAGGAATGGAAAAAGGGCCAAAAAATCCGCCTGTGTCATCGAAATATTTGCGATACTCGGTGAAGTGGGCGCGGAAAAAGCCCAAATTTTCTTTCATGAGATGCAAAAGAAATTCGTAGTCTTCCTCCGGAACGATAGCATGACCTTTCATCTGTAAAATCCATTCATTTTTTAATGATTTTTTCAAATAGAAGTCATCTACACCTCCGGCCCAGCCGTCTTGAATCCACTGATCTTCACGGAACTTATTTTCGTCTCCGTCAACGTACCTGTATTGTAAGGTGGGAGTCAGTCCAAAACTAAGAGAAGATGCTTCTTTATTCTCCTGAGCATAGGCAAGGCCCACTGACAAAAGCATCGCTCCGAGGAGTTCAAAAATAATGGAAGTTTTCTTGATGAGGAGGTTCACATCAATACCTCAAATGCGGGTTGATGTTGGAACCATGAACTGCTGTATGACATCCGGCACTCCAGCATGTGCCCTGAGCAAGACGGGTGGTGTGGGAAAAATCGCCTATAGTGACGGAATTGGGTATTGCGATCTGGGCATGGCATTTCAAGCACAGGTTGTTATCCTTTTCTACCAGCATCTTATCATTGATGGATCCATGCGGCCGATGACAAATGGTGCAGCCCTCCCGGAGGGCCTCATGCTCAAAGACACGGGGTCTAGTCTGGTCCTGATGGCATTGCATGCAGACGTCGTTCTCTCTGCCGATTCTCATGCCTTTCGCTCTATAGATATTTTCTCCGTGTGGATCATGACAGTTGATGCAGTTCATCCGTCCTTCTCTCACCGGATGATGATACTGGAAATTAAAGGCCATTTTGACCCCGAGATGACACTGATAACATACCGTTGGATTCCTTCCCGGATTGATAATATATTGACCTTTGCCTCCGCCCACTTCCAGATGAAGGCTGCCTTCTCCGTGACAGGACTCGCACCCCAATACTTCTCGGTTGTCCAGGGAGATATGGAGTCGAGCATGAGCCGTATACTTGAAATTCTTTACAATATCTTCGTGGCATAAAAGGCATGTTTCCATGCCTACCGGCTCGGCTCCCTTTATTGCAGTGGGTTGTACGAGGACTCGTTTTGACGATGAAGAACAGGAAAAGACAAGAATTCCTAAGTAGACTGCCAGGATTACCGAGAGACATCTTCCTTGCATAAGGCATCCTCATACTTGAAGTTCATGATGGCAACCCTTCTCGGTAGAAGGGTAAGGAGTTGTCTTACTCTTCGATAAGATAAACCGGTCCGCAGATATCGCCTCGGGGATGTGCTTTTGTGTGTATGTTCAGATAGACGTTTCCTGCCTGTATCTGATTGATGAGGGATGACAGCGGCAGCCCCTTCAGAGGTCCCATCAAGTCTTCGCCGGTTATAGTCCCCTCGGCCAAGACCCCATCAAACATGCCGGGAATAGGTTTAGGAGGAGGACCGGCGGGGTACACCCAGGCTACTGGCGTTCCTATTTTTCGGGCCTGTCCAAGGTGTAAGTGGGCCATGGTGATATCCTTAACATTATGGACTACGAGCTTATATCGAAGGGTTGATCGATTTTCAGAAAGCATAAACTCACCTTCAGCCATAGCACGGCCATCCAATCCCAGAGAACAATAAAACGAGGTCTTATGTTCGTTGGCAGCAAAGGTTGTGCTCCAAAGAAGTGAGAAGAGTATGGAGATGGATAGGAGAGAATATGTGAGTTTGGCCATAAGTAGGAATTCCTTTGAAGATGGACAAGCTTTTCACTTAATTTACATGGCAAAAAGCTAAGGGCTCACTCAAAAATAACTTCCCATTTTCCCATCTCAGATTCGGGCCATCTTCGGCCGCCGCTCAATCGTGAAGTCCTCGAAATAGTCCACTATTTCTGTGGCTTCACTCAATCGCGACGACCAAATCTGACCC
>JAIPDZ010000046.1 GCA_021737425.1 Deltaproteobacteria bacterium | reverse complement strand
CAAAAAGGGTCTTATGGGGAGTCCCCTGGCCGCACTGCTTGATGTCCTCGTCATTTTTTTTGAGGATGCTCAGGGCGTCGCACAGACGGGCATCGATAGAGACCGTATCGTACGCCTCTATGGGGATCATGATGTCTTTCACTTTTTTCTCATCGCTCATTTTGTACATCCTTCCACAAATTTGATTTTCCTGTTAGGGGGGAACCCCCCGTGAACCTTCCAACCCCTGAACCCTGTCGAAGATCCCGCCTTAGGGCGGGAAACCTCTGAACCTCTGAACCTCTAAACCCTTGAACCTTTGAACCCCTGAACCTCTGTCAAGCCATGGCCCCTCCGTCTACCGTAATGATCTCCCCGGTGACAAAATCAGACAGATCAGATGCCAGATAGAGTGCGGTCCCCACAAGATCGTCCGCCTCTGCGATACGGCCCATGGGGATGGTGTTGGTGATCTCCTGGAGCATGGTGGAGTTACTCCAGAAGGGCTGACTGAATTCGGTTTTGACCATGCAGGGGGCGATCCCGTTGACATTGATATGGTCCCGGGCCAGTTCCACGGCCAGGACCCGGGTGAGCATCTCCACTCCGGCCTTGGCCACGCAATAAATCCCCATACCCATGGTGGCCTTTCTCGCGGCAATGGAGCTGATATTGATGATTTTTCCCTTCCCGGCCTTTTTCATCAACCCCACGGCCTGCCCAGAGGTCAGAAACGGTCCCTTGAGGTTGGTCTCGATGATTTTGTCCCACAGGGCGGGCTCGGCCTGGGTTATTGCAGGGGTAAGGATGTTCATGCCCACATTGTTGATCAGGATATCCAGCTTTTCAAACTCAGATTCAATCCTTTGAAATAAAGGGGTCACCTGATCCGGTTTGCCCACATTGGCCATATGCGCGGACACCTCCAACCCGTCTTCTTGAAAGGCCTCCACCGCCTTATTCAGGTTTTCCTGTTTTCGCCCGCAAATGGCCACCTTCGCCCCCTGTCGGGCCAGTGCCAGGGCCACGGCCTTGCCGATGCCCCGGCTCCCTCCGGTAACCAGGGCGGTTTTTCCGGATAAGTCCAGGCTCATTTGGGTCATTGCTGCCTCCCCTAATATCTTCGGGTCCGTTTGCGGCGCCTTTTGGCGGCCTTGGCCTGCTTTTTCTTTTTCTGGACGCTGGGTTTGTCGTAAAATCGTCTCTCCTTGATTTCCGAGAAAAATCCCTCTTTGGTGAGTTTTCGTTTAAGATCCTTAATGGCCTTTTCGATCTGGTTGTCCCGAACAATAACTTTCATATTTGCCTCATTTGTTTGAAAAATTAATCAGTTTAAACTAAAAAAGCATCTTTGAAGTAACTTCAAAAGATGCTTTTCCTTGCCTTCTGTAGAGAGGTCTACCTGTGACGGTATCGGTTTATCAGGCTTCAAGCAGAATCAAGTCGGATTTCACCTCCTCTACGGTTGCGAAGGATTGCAAGCATCTGTCGGTTACGGGGGTAATGGTGACGCCCTTGGGGCGAAGCGGTCCGCCACCAGTGCGTGTTGGTGAGATTGGCAGACCCATATTCAAGTGTGATCACCCCCTTTGATCTATGTATTCTTTCAAAAATCCATGTAAATAAATCAAATTACCCATTGACAAAATATTTGTCAATATTTTTTTCAGAGGTTTGAAAGGGGGCACAAAGATTCGGGATTGAGCGGCGGGCGGTTTCTGGCGGGTGTACAAAGATCGAACGGAAGTGGAAAGGATCCCCTGGCCTGCCCCCTGAATATCAGGCGGCCACTCGTTTCCTGATGTCATCCACTTCCCGCTCCAGATGTCCCAGGCGCTCATTGACCCTGGCCTGCTCCTCTTTGGTCGCGGCTGTCAGGAAGAAGCGGTCGATCCGTTCATTGTTGGCATCGAGACGATGTACCAGATCCGCATGGTTACTGTCCATCCGTGAAGTCAGCTCGGTTCGTATTTCGTCAATTCTTTGAGTCAGTTCAGAGCGCAGGTCATCAAGCCGCTTGTTGGTATCGTCAATCCGCTCGGTTAGTTCAGAACGCAGGTCATCAAGCCGTTTATCAGTATCATCGATCCGGCGGCTCTGGTCCGCCAGTTGCGTATTGACATCGTCCAGCCGCTTGTTGGTGACTTCGAGGACGGCCAGGATCTTCTTATTTTCTTCCCTGATTTTCCCCAGTTCAGGTACGACCATTTCCTGGAGTATCTTTTTTACACTCTCTGCTATTTCCATGGAAGGCTCCTGTCAGGTATTATACACCACAGGTTACATGGTCAGCCCGTCTTGGTCAAGCATTTCCAGGGCCCCTTATGCCCGCTGACCCATTGGACCCATTTCAGGGTATCCGGTTACGGCGTTGTAGAGGCGCTTATCTCCGGTCACAAAATCGATGCCCCGATGTTTGACCAGGGACATGTAAGACGCATCGCAGACCGCTCTGTGGCAGGTGTTCCTCATATGCCCGGATGAACTTTGTGAATTTCTTCTTGCCTTCAGCAAATATAACCTTGAACCCAATGCCATTAACTTAAGCAAGATTCCATGACTTTGATTTGTCACCCCGGCGAAAGCCGGGGTCCAGAAGTATTTGAAAAGACTGGATTCCGGGTCCGTCATCCCGGACGTGATCCGGGACCGGAATGACGTTTGCGCGCAGTGACAAGGTGATAGCGCCCTCTGCACCTTTGAACCTTTCAACCTTTCAACCTTGAACCCCTGAACCTTTGAACCCTTGAACCCGGAACCTCTCAACCCCTGTATTTACCGAAATTTGTCACAACCCTTACGAATTTTGTCAGAAAAACACGGAAACCCTCTGAGAAAAGGCTAACCACCGAAAAGAAATTATTTATTAACTAATTGATTATACATTGAAAAGTAAGTTACATGTAGCTGTGAGCATTTTTTGGCACAACAATTGCTGTTAAAAAGCTCCGGAATAGTCGGCCTTCTCTTTAGATTCACTGATGAGATCCGGGCGGGCGTCTCTCGTAACGGCTTGAAAGCCCGTGAATTTCCCTTTTAAAGAGGAATCCTGTAGCAAAAGCTCGTTTAAGGTTGACGGGTTCAAATATAAGGTGACGCATTTTCAATATAACGAAAGGGGGTGGAATTTCGTACGGGTTACAGGTTGAAGTCAGAGCAAGGTCACTAAAATAAACCAGATAAAACAGAGGTAAGGAGGATAAGATGTTAAGAAAATTGAATAAAAAGAGAGACCAACAGGGTTTCACCCTCATCGAACTCATGATCGTTATCGCCATTATCGGGATCCTGGCGGCGATTGCGATTCCTCAGTTTACGGCTTACAGACAGAGAGCTTACGACACCGCTGCTAATTCAGACGCCAAAAACGCCTATACAGCCGCCCAAGCCTATTTTTCGGATAATGCCGGATCTGATGTCGATATGACCGCATTAAACGCTTATGGATATACACAGACAGACAATGTTACAACCACCGTTAATACAGGATCGCAAGCGGGTCTTGATATCGATACGCAGCATGATAACGGCAATTACGTTTTTAGTGTTGATGCTGATGGGGCTATTTCAAAGGCAGAGGTAGGAGGAAGCTAGTAAGTAAGTAGCAGTCATGTTTCTCTAACATAAACCAAAAAGGGGAAAAGAGTGTTCTCTTTTCCCCTTTTTATGTGTTAGTTCCTTTGTCTGAAGTTATTAAGCGCCTTTTTTACCTTTTCGTTATTGGGGGCCAAAGCGGATGCCTTTGTCAGATAGTACCCGGCTTTATCTGTCTGGCCCTGAAGCAAATAAAGGAAGCCAAGATTGTGATATCCATTAGGTGCATTGGGTCTGAGTGTGATGACCTTTTTGAAGTCGTTTTCAGCTTTGTCGTATTGCCCTAAAATGGCGTATGCCTTGCCCCTCAAGTTAAGAGCAGGCGCAAAATCGGGCACGATGGACAGACATCGATCGAGCTGAAGTATCGCCTCTTCGTATCTGTCTTTTCTGAACAAGGGGCGCGCGCGCATTTCATAACATATCCTTGTGGCCTCCTGCCACCGGTCCTGCTTCAGGATATCGCCCCTGAAGGCCAAATGAGTGCCAGCGAAGAGAACACAGGCGGACAAAAGAGAGATGCCGAAGGATCTGAATCTCCTGGTGCATATCATTTCCTTGAGGGTGTAGACGGCGCTCCCCGCAAAGAGACACAGGTAAGGCACGGCAGGCATCCGGTACCTGGAATTGACCAAGAACAGCATCCCGGCCGTAAGATACACTGCGAATGCGCCGTATATGAGAAAAAAGTCCCTGAACCTCTTCAGGGAAAAGAACATCCCTAATAGACCTAACGAAACAATGATGCCGTATCTGATAATTGGGAGGAGCAGAGATTCCGTGTATTCTGCGTGGGCCGAGGCAATGTGATGCATCTCATAGTCGGTAAAGAAAAATAAGAACTTCTTCATCTCACGTTTCAAAAATTGTAGTGGATCAGCCAAGATATCGTCCAGTGTCCTTTTTGTCCAGAAGCGCGACGATTCAGAAGGCGACAAGGCTTTCCCAGTCATTTCTGCGGCTGTTTTTCGGAAAAGCACATGCGCATAGTCCGGTTCATCGCTTTCTTCTTCAACAAGACCCTGATCAAGAAGGTTTGTTCCTTCTAATGCTGAGGCTCCCTTACTGTTCCCGTGGAAGAAGACCTTTCCTGCATCGGCTGTCACGAGGATGAATTCATGAAATTTGAAATAGTTTCTGAGAGTAACGGGTGAGACAACAATCAAAGCGGCGGTGCAAAAAATTATGGTCCGTACCATCCTTTTTCGAAATGGAAGATTTTGGGTGGCCAAGAAGAAAAGCCAGACGATCCCCAATGGCAGAAATAAGACAGCGTTAGGCTTTGTTATAATGGAAAGCCCGGCAAAAATTCCTCCGGCTGCCGTTAGGGCAAGGGTTTGAGAGTGGGGACGATCCTCCTTTCTTGCAACAACGAGAAAATAGACCAGAAGCAGGTTGAAGAAGAGAAGGAAGACCTCAGGTTCCAAGGTTGACTCCAGGATGATTACATTGCCGTATAGCGCATAGAGAAGTGCGGAAATGATTCCTGTTGTTTTATTGAACATCCGGTTTCCCAAGGTAAGGATGAGGAGGGCATTGAGTGCACCGACGAGGGATTGAATCAGTTTGAGGATGGCCCAGTTTGTTCCAAATATTTTCTTGAGAAAGGTCAGGAAATAGAGATAAAAGGGGCTTAGGTCGGCGATTCTGTCGCCAATATCCTTTCCGTCTGCTAACTTTTCGGCAAAGTAGGGGTATTTGATGAACAGGGCGGGTTCGTCAATCCAGATAAGAAAAAAAATCCTGGTCCCCATGGCCACCAAAAAGACAAGGAGATATGTTCCGTAGTCCTGGCCTGATGCCTTGAAATAATTGAGGGTATTCTCTTTTGGACTCATGAAATGTGCCAAGTTTAAGCGGTTTTGGTGATGAACAGAAAACGTTGTTCGATATCACAACCGTGTAAACAGTGAGTGCGAATTGATCCCAGCCAAGAAAAGATGAAAATTCGAACTCCTAAGCAGTTGCCATATACCATAATTTCAAGCGTAAAGAAAACAATCAGGAAATGCACGGGATAATGACCGCACCGGGACAAGATACCTGGCTTCTGACGTCGGAAAAAAGCCTGAACGTTCTCATTCACATCCTAGCCTACAGCTCGGCTGTCTATTTTTTTTCATTTGTGACTGCGGACCCTGACCTCTGGGGCCATATCAAGTTCGGCAAAGACATGTGGGAGGCAAAGGCCTTTCAATGGGTTGACATCTATTCCTATACTGCCTTTGAGTCTCAATGGATCAATCACGAGTGGTTGTCCGAACTGATTATGTATTTTGCCTACCATGCTTTCGGTTCGCCGGGACTCCTTATCGGCAAGCTATTGGTAGGGTTCTGCATCGTATTCCTCCTTTCAAGGATCAGTTTCCACCGGATCTGCCAACCGCTCGTGTATGGAATGGTTTTCGTTCTGTCCATTTTTGTGATGTGCCCGGGGTTTATGATAAGGCCCCAGCTCTTCACATTTCTGTTTACAGCCTGTTTTCTTTATATATTCCACCTCTACCTTGATCGCGGAAAGAATCTGCTGTGGTCTCTGCCGCTCATCATGGTTGCCTGGGTCAATTCCCACGGCGGCTTTCTGATCGGCGTGGGAATGTTTCCTGTTGTGGTGGTCTCTGAATATACTGCCTTTCGAGTGAGAAAAAGGGACACCGCACATCTCAGGCGTATGTTGTTCTGGTTGGTTTTGACTGAGGCGGCTGTTCTTATCAACCCCTACGGCTGGTACCTTCTGGACTTTCTCTATAAGACGCTGAGCCTCCCTCGAGACATCAGCGAATGGCATCCCGTAACTGTCTTTGATTTTTCATATATCAGATTTAAGCTGTTAGCCTTGCTTTTTATCTCCACCTTTTTCATCCGAAATCAGGAAAGGCGATACTGGGAAGCGGGAATTATCGCTTTGGCCGTGATCTATGCATTTATGCACCAGAGGCACACCCCGGTTTTCGCCATTGTGGCCGCCCCCTACCTGTCCGAGAATCTTTCACTCTTGGTTCAACGGACGGGCATTCTTTCCAGGATAAGGACCCTGTCAAGCAATACGCTGTTGAGTATGTTTATTCTACTGCTGATATCGTTTCAGATTTTCTTTGCTGGCTATAAGTATTTTAAAGCAGAATGGAACATCATTGTTAACCCATCCGATTATCCTGTATATGCGGTTCGTTTTCTCGAACAGAACGGGATAAAGGGGAAGATCCTTGTTCCCTTTGATTGGGGGGAATATGTCATCTGGAAGCTCTATCCTGACTCTCGGGTTTCGATAGATGGAAGGTTTAGGACGGTTTATCCGGAAGAGGTTCTCAGAGACCATTTCGAGGCCTCCAAGGATGTGTCCAAACTGAAGCAACTGCTGGATAAGTACCCGGCGGACATCTTACTGGGAAAGCAGAATCCTTTGTATCGACAAATGATATCGAATCAGGACAGGTGGGTATACGTCTATTCAGATCCGACGTCTATTTTATTTATAAAGGACAATAAGGTTCAAAAAGATTCGCTGGAAAGCTTCTACAACAAACAAATGAGCTATCCTGAGCCTAACGCAAACTCACTGACCTATTTTCCATGAATAAACCACTTGCGCTATTTGTAAGCCTGTTCCTCCATGAACATTTCGATTCCGAAGGCCCAGTGCACTTCGTGAGCGAGGTCTGTGTGTGCTTAAATGGATGTGTGGTCGGGTTTTCTATTGAAACGTCAGCATGTGAAAAGAATGTTTGAGCAAAAAGTGGCTCACTTTTTAAAAACAATGAGGGCTCACTGGGAATGGCCGCTCGCTATGCTTTGTCTGCCAGCAGCGCTGGTCTTTTTTGACGATTTTGGGCTCACTTGGGATGCCAGTGCTCATGTGGAATACGGCCAAAGAATACTTAACTACTATGTAAGCGGGTTTCATGATCTTAGCGCTAATGAAATGGGAAATATTAGGGATAAAGGGCCACTCTTTGTCCTTACAAATGCGGTGTTGCATTGGCTTTTTGGCCTCCATCCCCTGACACTTTGGAATTTTTTTATATGCCTTTTCGCCATATTGACGCTACCCTCTCTCGCCGGGCTGGGACGGCTCTTTGGGAACCAGCGTGTGGCTGTCTTTGCAGTCCTTGCCCTGCTGCTGATGCCCCGTTTCATAGGACACGCATTTATTAATCCCAAAGATATCCCATTCGCCTGTGCTGTCTCCTGGTCCATGTTCGCAATGATGCGGTTTTATCACAAGAAACGGTTCACGATGATAGACCTGGCGTTTTGTGCGGTGTCGGGTGGCCTCGCACTGAGCATGAGGCCTGGCGGGATATTCCTGTTCCTTTACATGGGTCTCATCGGCGCGTTCTGGTTACTCCAAATAACGGGAGCCAAAAGCGGACAGACAGTCCGTAAAAGGGCTTCTGCCTTGGCATATCAGACGGCGATAGTGTTTGCTCTGGCCTGGATTATCATGATCGGCTTCTGGCCTTATGCCCACGAGAATCCAATACTGAATCCCATCCACTCCATGGTGGCATCCAGTTCCTTCGATGTGGCATACCCTGTCCTTTTCAAGGGCACTTTCTACATGAGCGATCAACTCCCCAGATATTACATGGTCTGGTTTCTGCTGATAACCATCCCGTTGAATATCATATTTTTAATCGTAGCTGGATTCCTCGGTGGGATAGCAGAGCAGTTTCGGTCCTGGCGCTCATCGAGATCTCTCTTGATTTTCGGAGTGCAAGTCTGGATATTGTTCCCCATAATTTATTTTGTTGGTTTTACCCCCAACATCTATGACGGTATACGGCATATCCTATTTATTCTCCCCGGCTTGGCTCTTCTGGCTGGATTGGGTGCCGACTATCTCTATCAATGGATGATAAAATATATAAATCAGCCTCTCGCGGCGATCATTACAGTAGTTAGCCTCGTATCAGGTTTCGGTTCTATTTTAACGATGCATCCTTACCAGGTGAGTTATTTCAACAGCCTTGCCGGAGATCCCAAGACAATTCATAGGCGTTATGATACCGACTACTGGGTTTCCAGCTACAAGGAAGGGGCAGAATGGATAAATCAGAGACAAAAAGAAACCCACAAGCCACTACAGGTTATGATAGCGGCCAATCGCCTCTCCGCTCCGTGTGCGGTGCGCTATTTAGACAAGCGTGTTGGCCACAATACTCTATTCCAGACTATAAAAAACAATAGACTGCCGGATAATTATGATTATTACCTGTCTACGGTCCGATACGGCCTTCATCGTAACTTTCCTGAAGAAAAAGTGGTCCACATGATAGAGCGAAATGGCATTCTCTTTTCCGTCATAAAAGGAAAAGACGAGTAAACAGGGTGTGAGGGCTTTAGAGGTGATAGTGAGTTGGGTCTCATCCATTGAACCCCGGAAATTTTTGCCTTATGTGTATCTGCTCGGGTTGGCTTTACGCATTCTTCACTTGGCTGCAAGTTCGGACAACCCCTTATTGTACATGCCTGTGCTGGATGAGCACTACTATGTGGGGCTCGGCCAAAGGATCGCAGAGGGGGCGTGGCCGGGGGAGGATGGACTTTTCTTCATGGACCCCCTGTATGGGTACTTTCTTGGGGGCCTGTTCTTTCTTTTCGGGGACAATCTCACCACTGTGCGTCTGATTCAGATTGGGCTGGACAGTCTGAATATTCTATTGATCTACGGGATCGGGGCCAGGGTCCACACCAGACGCTCAGGTATCCTTGCTGCTCTCCTTTACGCCCTGTACCCGGTTGCCTTTTTCTATTCTCTCCTGATTCTCAAGACTACCCTTACTCTGACCATGCTTCTTGCGAGCGTGTTTCTGTTGTTAATTGCCATTGATTCTATTCGGAATAGGCATTGGCTACTTCTGGGGCTGCTCCTGGGGTTGCTGCCCTATGTGTGGGCACCCCTTGTCTTGATGCTGCCGCTCAGTATCCTCTTTGCGCTGTTTTATCAAAGGACGCCCTGGCGAGAGCCGGTCACCCATTGTGCGCTCCTGATTGCAGGGTTCGTGATCATGCTTATTCCCGGAGTATTGAGAAACGCTGCGGCGACCGGAGAACTGGCCTTCATGAACACCCAAGGGGGAAGATTGTTTTATTGTTCCAACAACCCATCGAACCTGACGGGCCGCTATAATGTGCCCGCTTTTTCCAAGGCCGATCCGGTGGCTTCGGAAAAGAATTTCCACGCCGAGGCGGAACGAAGGCTGGGCAGATCGCTGACGCAACAAGCGGTGTCCCGATATTGGACAAAAGAAACGTTACGCTTTTTGCGTGAAAATCCCGGGGCCGTCCCTGTTCTCCTATTCAACAAACTCAAACGGACCATCGGCCACTGTGAAATCCCCACCAATCACAGCTATGGGACGGCCGCCCGGTTTTCGCCTTTGCTGGGATGGACGTTCCCCTTTTTTACCATTGCCCTTGCCCTCGGCCTGCCCGGAATTGTGCTCGGGATATACCGATCCAGAAAGGCCTCTGTTCTCCTGCTGCCCATTCTCATGACCATGGCGACCGTCCTGATCTTTTATACGTCCTCGAGGTTCCGCATGCCCGTGGTCCCCTTCTTGCTGATCGGGGCCGGGATCTATCTCTCTGTTTTATGGAATGGGGTACGGAGCAGGAGATGGCTTGGCTCTTCCGTTTTGGTTTGCGCATCCGCCTTGCTCGCCCTTGGTTCCCTGTCGGTTCAATGCCCTCCCAAATCCGGTACAGAGGAGTTCTTCCTGGCAAAGGCATACCATCATATAGGGGACTTGAAAAAGGCTCGAAAAATGGCTCTTGAAGGGGCTGCAGCCTATCCCCGGCAGGCCCGGTTTCAGGTGGTGCTGGGCATGATTGCTGCATCGGACGATTTACCGGAAAAGGCCATCGAGTACAATTTGATAGCGCTCAAAATGGACCCGGAGAACGTGGATGCCTGGCATAACATGGGGCTGATCTACCTTGATACAGGGAGGCCGCAAGAGGCCATCGGGTGTTTTGAGAAGGCCTTGTCCCTGGAAGAAAGGGCAGATACGCGACGGTTTTTGGCACAGGCGTATGAGAATCTCAGATACTGAAGCTCAAAGGTAAAAAGGGAAAGGGAGGAGGACAAAAATCAAAAATCAGATGTCGGAGATCAGAGGACGGATATCAGAAGTGGGAGGGCATAAGAGGGGCTAATTGCAGTGTTGGGAGTCAATGTCAAGGGGCAGGGCTACAGCCTTTTTTCACAAAACTGCGGGAAAAGAAAAAACTGGACAGGATTGACTGGATAGACAGGATTCTCTGGCCTTTTCCGTGCATTTATTTCAGCATTATTTTATATTTTTTCTCAGCGTCCCTGCCTGCCCTGTGAAACCTTTCAGTACGTTTCACCGGGGCGCGAAAACATACTTTTTGCGGATGCATCGCAAAGAACACCTATTGGGGCGGCCCTCAATCCACAAGGCAGTTTTCATATCCGGCAAGCTCCGGAAAATATTTGGCGTATATCCCCCTGTCTCTGGTAAGAATGGCATCACACTTTGCCAAAGCAAAGCCGCCGATGGTAAAGTCCGATAGAAAATGTTCCCTGAGGAGGAGCTGATGACCACACTCAGGGCATTTTAATTTGGTTTTTCGTTTCAAGTATTTCATCCATGCTCTTGCAGCGGAAATAGCGGAATTCAGGCACAGCGGTTCTATGGCGATTTTGTGTTCTTTCAGAAATCGGGCTAATAGATCTATATCCCCTTTGAATTGGGGCATCAATTCCGCATATACGACAGGTGGTATGATCAAATCCTCCCTTCTCATAAGAGCGGTGTACAACTTCTCCTGAAATACCCTGAATTCATCTTTTAAAATGTCCAGTAAGATCGTCGTATCTACACAGATTTTCAATCCACCTCACCCCTTACTTCATCCAAATAGGCCATAGTTGTGGTACGGTTTTTGAATTTTCCTCGCCACTTATTTCTCAATGCAGCTATGGGGTCAACGACGAGGACATATTTTTGCCCCTCCTTTGCGATATCTACTTCCATCCCTGGGCTGATATTCAACTCCTTTCTCACATTTATGGGAATGGTTACCTGATATTTGGCTGTTACTTTGGACATGGTTTTTATCACCTCCTGAGGTATACCTATTATAAAAATAAGTATACCCGAGCTCAAATCCAATGTCAACCTGTCATTAGATCTATATCCATAGATCCGTACAGTCGCGAAAAATCGCGGCGAGACCCCGCTCTCACAGGTCTTGCACCCAATTTACGGCCATAATTAGAATTGCTGGCTGGCGTCGGTGGGATCACAGTGTTCGGGTTCGATGTCAAGGATTAGGGCCACAGCCTTTTTGATCAGATCCATTTCGTTTTTCGAAACGGCGCCGATCCTTTCCCTAAAACGATCATGGCTGATCGCCCTAAGCTGAAAACAATCAACCGCTGATTTCTTTTGTAGGCCGTTCATCTCGTCGGGGTGCAAAGATACAAAGAACGGATTGTCGCCCCAATTGCGGGTCCATCCGGTAATCGGAGCAACGATGGCCAGTCGAAGGTACTTGTCATGGCCTCCGTTCAGCACGATCACGGGTCTTGTTTTCCGGATTTCATCCCCTAAGGTGGGAACAAGATTGACCCAGTGGATGTCACCGGATTTCAAAGTCGTCTCCTTCTATGGATTCGAATAAATTCTCATGGTGTGCGGCCCCTATCATCTCCATGGCCTTCTGCCGTTTTTTCGCCCGGAGCCGTTGCCGGTCCTGTTTCATTTTGTCTTCAACAGCCTGCCGCACATAATCACTCAGGCTCTTGTAATGCAAATCCCTGCACGCGAGTTTGATGAACTCATAATGTGCCTTCTCGATCTGTATTTTGGTCGGAACAAGCATGGTGGTCTCCTGCTGTTTTGGGAAATGACGCCATAAAGAAGCACCTGTGTCAAGCCCAAAAAAGCTATCCTTGAATTCAGGCCTAAATATTGACCCCATGATTTGGCATGAAAATGCTCAGCGAGCGCATTGCCCGCTGCTTGTTGGAGCGAAGCGGAAATCCCACCGTGCGGGGCAGTATCTTATAACCGGGGACACAAGCGGCATGGGCAGCTTTTCCAGAACAGATTTAAGTCGATCATATGCCAGGAGGATGTCTATTTTCTGGAATTGGTTCGATATATCCATTTGAACCCAGTTCGTTCCGGCGTGTTGGCCAATTTGGAGGAACTGGACCGATATCCGTATTGTGGCCACAGTGCCTTAATGGGAAAGCGGATGAGGGAATGGCAAGACATTGGATATGTCCCTGGCTATTTTGGGAATCGGATAGGACCACGAAAATGCCCTTGTTGTCTTTGGGTTCTTCCAGCCCTTCTGTGGAAATAATGGTTTTACCGATATCCAGGCATCCTTCGATAGCAGCCTGAAGATTCCTTTCAGCAAGGTCTTTCAGATCGGATGACATTTGGTAGTCTTCGTAGGACCCTGCTCTTTGTGACAATAATTTGAGGCGCTGGACACGTTCTTCAGCAGATTTTATTTTTCTTTGTATGGACTTCATTATCGGTGTTGTAATCATTCATGTTCAGGCATGCTGTTCATAGGAGTAAGCGTAATCCAATAATCGGCGCCATGGCATCAAAATCCCTGTCATTATGAAGAAGGAGCAGGTCTTGTTCCAGAGCGATTTGTGCGATCAGGCAATCGATCGTGCTCCGGATCGTAACCCCCTTGGTTCGGCACAAAAAATAGATGCGCGCTGCATCTGCATAGCTTTCCACAGAATTCCGTGGGTGAAAAAACCTTTGGGAGGACAAATAGTCGTTTAAAAGCGTATATTCTTCTTCTGATTTTGCGCCTTGCAGCAGCTCTTGGTAGATGACCGAGGTGATTCCAAAGGGGACATGGTGCCGCAGTATCTCACGCATCTGGTTGGCGGGAGTGTTGGAAGCGCCCTTGAAAAGGTCAATCAAGATGGACGTATCTACGAGGATCATCTTCTTTCCCGCAGGCGCTTGTGGTTATAATCTTCAGAAAAATCGACCTTCCCGTCCAAGTCCAGGAGATTTCGCCGTTTGCGCGTGGTCACGAATTCCTCCAATGCGTGCGATATCACTTCTTTCTTGGTTTTGGCGCCGCTCAGCATCATGGCCTCTTTTACCAGCGACTCATCTAAGACAATGTTGGTTCGCATCATACACCTCCTTTGGTGTAGAATTATACACACGACAATGCGCTTTGTCAAACGCGGATAGGATGGCGTCAGCTCTTCATTTGTGAATGAACGGGGGAAATCGGGAGGATCGGACTACGGTATCCGAAATCGTCAGCCTAAATAGGTACCAAAACTCCTGCTTGCTATAAAAGCGCGAAAGTAGACAGAGACAGACAGCCCGGGCAATGCATTAAGGGCTCACTCAAAAATAACTTCCCATTTTCCCATCTCAGCTTCGGGCCATCTTCGGCCGCCGCTCAATCGTGAAGTCCTCGAAATAGTTTACTATTTCTGTGGCTTCACTCAATCGCGACGACCAAATCTGACCCAAATCTGAGCGTCAATTCTGTGAATTTATTTTTGAGTGAGCCCTAAGCAGAACTACCGGCCTATCATGCAAAGCTTCTTGGATCAGTAACGTCACATTTCTCGGGATGAACCTCATACTTACCCCCAAGTTTAAAATTGTGATAATTTAACAGCTCCTGTTAAATTATTCAATATAAGTCTGATCCCTTATCACTACAGGAAAAGGGCCGGCCGATTCTTTTAGGCGTTTTGAAGGGGTTCGAGGGATCAGGGTGGATAAATAACAGATATCCGATGTTGTTAATTTGAAAGTAGCGCTTTCATTTGGGCAAGTTGATGGGGCTTGGATGGAAAGGCGTGTCTCTGAAAAGCCAATCTTGGGGGCAGGTATTTTCTCTTGTGACTCCATTTCATCTGGTCTACACTTGTCCGGGTTCAGCGAAGACTTCAGTTTTGAGAGATTGCGGGTGAATATCCATATCCAGCGAAATATAGACCGCATGGCGGGTCAGCCCATCTGCAGGCTGTTATCCCTGTTGCCGGGGAAAAAGAAGCCCGTTTCCCCTGACACCCGGCCCCGGAATATTCTGATCATTATGCTCTCGGAAATGGGGAGCCTGGTACTGGCCCAACCCATGTTGGGCTATCTGAGGGAGAAATTTCCCCGGGCCCGGATTTATGCCCTGGTGTTTGAAAAGAACCGGGAATGCCTGGAGCTTTTTGATTCAGTGCCGCCCCAAAACATCTTTACGGTCAACGGCGATGCCCTTTTTGCCTTGCTTCGAGACAGCATCCGGGTCCTGAGGCGGATCAGGAACCAAGACATGGACACGGTTATCGATTGCGAGCTTTTTTCCAGGATCAGTAGTATCTATTCAGGGTTGAGCGGCGCCGGGATCCGGGTGGGATTCCATCCCCATACTCAGGAGGGACTGTATCGAGGGAATTTTATCAACCGGCCGGTGCTGTACAACCCCTATCAGCACATCTCAGAGCAGTTTGTCACTTTGGCCCATGCCGTATGTCCGGAAGCGGCGGGCAGGCCCCTGGTGAAGCGACATATAGGGAAGGAGAAGCGCTCCTTGCCCCGACTCGAGGTGGGGCGTGACGCCATGAATGCATTACGGGGCCGGTTGATGCGTGATTTCCCGCAGGTTGAGGGGAGGCCTCTGATCCTTATTTATCCGGGCGGGGGGCTTTTGCCCATCAGGGCCTGGCCCATGGACCACTACTGCAGGATGGCAAAGGATCTGTTAGAAAAGGGGTATGGGGTGGGGATCATCGGGCTCAAGGAAGACCATGGACTGGCTCAGCAGATCGCCAAGGCCCTAAGGAGCCGGTTTTGTGTGGATTTGACCGGGTATACCCGGAGTGTGAAAGAGCTGATCACCCTGTTTCATCTAACCAAGTTGCTCATTACCAATGACGGCGGCCCGGGTCACTTTGCCGCCTTGACCCCCATTCCGTCCATCATCCTCTACGGCCCGGAAACCCCGGTGCTGTACGGCCCGCTGGGAAAAAATGCCGTCAGCCTTCATGCGCCTGTGGCGTGTTCTCCCTGCCTGACCGCCTACAACCACCGAAATTCCCCGTGTGACGGGAACAATGTATGCCTTCAGTCCATTCCTCCGGAAACCGTCCTGAAAAAGGCATATGAACTGTTGGGGGATGCGGATTGATTGAATATTCTCGCGCCGAGGCGCAGAGACGCAGAGAAAAGATTTTCGAAATAAAACGAAAGACAAAAGGGACTCAGCGTCTCGGCGCCTCTGCGCGAGGTGTAAGCATGTATATGAACTTCATTGGCCGTATTCAACAGCTTCCCCTCATCGGCCCCTTGTTCCGGGTCCGGTTCATCAAGTTCGGGGTGGTGGGGTTTTCCGGAACCCTTGTCAATATCGGTGTATTGTATGTAAACCAGTCTATTCTCTTTAAACAAATCTCTCCGCCTGACAAACGGCTCCATCTCTCCCTGTCCATAGCCATTTTCTTAGCCACCTTAAACAATTACCTCTGGAATCGCTGGTGGACCTGGGGGGATCGCAAACAGAGTGCGAGGGCGGGGTTTCTCATTCAAATGGGCCAGTATTACCTGGCCTGCAGCGTAGCCATCTTTCTTCAATATGTGTTGACCACTGCGCTGGCCAACTTCATCCACTATCTTGTGGCCAATATGACGGCGATTATTCTATCCGCCATATTTGTATATATTATCAATGATCTATGGACGTTCAGGCCCCTGAAGGCCATGGGTATCGCGTTTAAAAAACGAGACCCGGACTGAAGCATATTTTTGGTTGATCCCCGATATCGCTCAATCGAAAATTAAAACAGCGATTTCTATAACCATAGGAAGATCTCAGGGAATAATAAAGAGTGGGCGTTTTCTGACTCTGTAGATACCGAAGTCCTTTTTGTCGAATGTGACAACATGATTTATCCCACTGTCCATGGCAAGACTCACGATTGTCGCATCTGCATAATCCATAGGCAAATCTGAATATTTTGTCATGAGTTGTTTTGATTTTCTGAGACTTTCAAGATTTAACGGGATTATTTCAAGTACGGATCTCAGTATAAACTCAATGGCCGCTGTTTGGGCCTTTATTGAAAAATTGAGCAGGTAAAGCACCTCGGTGAGAACTGCTTCGGTTGAATACAGTTTCCCGGAATAGCCTTTGAGCCATTTTACACAAAGCGCATGCCTTGCCTCACTCCGGTCTATTAAGGCTACCCACGGACCCGTATCCAGTATGGCATTCATTTTTGAGTGCCCTTTATTTTCTCTATGAGATGCTCGCGGTGAGAATAGCCCAAGTCCGATAGGCCACTTTCAGCAATCCCCAAAAGATTTTCAACCTTTGCATAGGGCCTTTCAACAGATGGTTCATCATGTTGGTCCAGAAAAGCCTTGATCGCCATTCGCGCCACATCTGATTTCTTGAGACCCATTTTTTTGGCGATATATTCAATTTTAAGCATGTTTTCGTCAGGCATCCGTATGGTCAGTTGCATAAATAGGCCTCCCTCTCATGAAAATTTAGATTGCATTGTAGGCTTTCTGATTGCGAATGTCAAGAAGCGGCTGCCTCATTAGGTCGATTTGACCGCCTGTGCCCGAATGGTTACCGGGTTGGACCGGGGAGGATTTGTCTGATAGTCTCCAATACGTCCATGGGATGTGTGTATGCCGGCACTCATTGGTTTCCGGTGTAGATGATTAGGCGGTCCCCCGGATGGATGTGCTGTTTTGGATTGATGCGGTTCCAGATCAAAAGGGCGGTCAGGGGAACATCGAACCGGTCCGCAATGGCGGTAAGGGTATCGCCCTTCCGGACCACATAAAGGATCTCGTTTCTGGCGGAGGCCGGGAGGGCCAGGAGCTGTTTGAGCCGCTTGTGGAAGCCCTTGGATGCCCCCTTGGGAATCAGGAGGGCGCGGTTCCCGGGGGGAATATAATGCCCCCGTATTTCCGGATTCAGGTCTTTGATGACCTTGAATCGGGTTCGGGCCGCCCGGGCCACCGTTTTAATGGGAAGGTCCTTTTGGGCCTTTATCCGGACCCGGTCAAATTGAACAGGGGGGTAACCGTCTTCATCGGTCAGGTCAAAGCCATATTTTTGCGGGTTTTCCAGGATCAGTTTGATGGACAGGATCCGGAACAAGAATCGCTGGGTCTCCAAGGGAAGATACAGGGCATAATAATCTTCGGTCTGCTGTTCCAATATTTCGGCCGCCAATCCCGCCTCTCCCATGTTGTAGGCGGCGGCGGCCAGGGTCCAGGAACCGAACTCCTCGTACAGTTCTTTGAAATAGCGGATGGCCGCCTGGGTGGAGGCAAAGAGGTTTCGCCGTTCATCTATGCGGCGGTCCACCGTGAGCCCGTATTTTCGGCCGGTATGGCGCATGAATTGCCAGAAGCCGACGGCCCCCTTCATGGACCCTGCATGCGGCCGCAGTGCACTCTCGGCCACGGCCACGTATTTGAGGTCGTCCGGTAAACCGTTTTTCTTCAGCATCCGCTCAATATACGGCATATACCGGGTGGACCGCTTCAACCACAGAATCACCTGGGGTCTGTCCCACAAAGAGAGGAGGAATTCCTTTTCAAACCGCTCCCGGATCCCTTGCCCATCCATGGGGACCGGTTCCCCGCAAAAGGTTTGAGGATCGGCCATATGAAGGGATGAAACAAGGGTGGGGGCAGGGTCAGCCCCTTGGGAAAGGGCAGGTGAAAGGTCCATCAGAATCGCAGGCAAGACTAAGAGAAAAAACAACCATCGCATAGGAAACCTCGATGTTTGGGGTGTGACGCCCGCCTTCACAGGGGGAGGCCGGCGCCCGATGTTGGGTGCGCTCCGCGGGTTCTTCAATGTCGGAAAAAGGCGGCAAGACATTCCACGGCCCGGCGGAGTTCCCTGTAGACCGGAACGCCGTAGGCCCGGGCCACATCCTTGGAGTCGCGGATTTCCCTCTTGGGGCCCATCAACCAGCAGAAAACGGGTTTGCCGGTGGATGGGATGCCTCTTAACACCTCCTTCAGATCCTTGGCGGATAGGATGGCCCCCACAAAACTGTGAAGCAGGACCCCGTCCACCTGCGGGTCTGCGCAGACCGCCTGCAGGGCCACGCTCAAGGCCGTAAGAGGACCCTGCCGTTCCATGGCCGGCCAGAGATCCAGCGGGTTGGCCGGAGGCATCCAGGGCGGGTAAACGGTCTGTAATGCCTTTAGGGTTTCACCGGACAAAGATGCCAGGGTAAGGCCCATATCTTCCATGAAATCCACGGAAACGATCCCGCCGGCCCCGGTATAGGTCAGCACCGCAATGCGCCCCTGGGAAGTAAATTGAGGGGGAGGCGCGTCCGCCAGGCCGCGGCACAGATCGATCATCTGCTTGAAATCCGAAGCCTCCGTCACCCCTGCCTGGGCCAGGGCCCCGCTCACCACCTGTTGATTTCCGGCCAGGCTGGCCGTGTGGCTCATGGCGGCCCTGGCCCCGCCGGAGCTCTTTCCTCCCTTGAGGACCACGATCGGTTTGTTCGAATGGGCGCAGATGTCCATGAACCGGCGGCCGTCCACAAAGGATTCCAGGTAAAGGCCCACGGTCTGGGTGGCATCGTCATTCAATAGATATTCGAGGATTTCACACTCGTTTACATCCACCTTGTTCCCGAGGGAGCAGATCTTGCTGAACCCGGTATCGCCGTGGGTCATGGCGTCAATCAGGAATCCGCCCGAGAGCATACCGCTCTGGACGATGAGGGACACGCCGCCCCGGATCAGCCCCTCCTCCCAGATCATGGGGGAGACAAAGGAAAAGACCGTTTTTGCGGCCATATCGATCAATCCCATACAGTTGGGACCCCATACCCGAAGCCCGGTTTCTTGGGAGATATCGTGTAACCGGGTCTGCAGGGATCGGCCGTCTGGGCCCACCTCTGAGAATCCACCCGATTCCACGATCACCCCTCGAAGCCCCCGGCGGGCGCACTGGGAGACCATGTCGGGAACGGCCGGGGCCGGGACAAAGAGAATGGCCACATCCACGGGATCCGGCACGTCCATGACGGATGGGAAACAGGCGAGCCCCTCAATGTGGTCATAGCGGGGATTTACCGGATATATGGGTCCGGTAAAACCCTGTCTAACATTATACAATATGGAATATCCGCCCTTTCTGCGATTGGGCGTGGCGCCGGCAATGGCAATGCCGCGCGGCTTGAAAAAAAACTTCATGCCTCTTTCTCCGTGTACGTCGCCCGGAAGCTGTCAGAAGGATCGGGCTGTGTAAGCAGGTCCAGGGAATTGGGCCCACGGCCTCACTCCCTGGCTCGGGGCGTCCATAGGATGAGCGTTTCGGTGTTTGGACCGGGCCGTATGCGATTCAGCCTGTGTTATGGTTCGACCGGGTCGTTTCAGGGTGATCTTTCAGGGCGGCCCTGGCGATTTCCAGGTCATAGGCCTGTTTTGGATTAAAGTCATTTTTTTGCTCATACATGGCGCTGGCCTGTTGAACGGCCTCATAAGGGAGCCATCCATGCTGGGACCAGAGCTCCGGATCGTCTGAATTCCAGAGTCTGAAGCAAATGGTGCCGTCTGATTCCCGGACATACATCCGGACCTTCTTGTTTTGGGGAAAGGGATAGTAATAGATTCCGCGTTCATCTTTCATATGCGATTCCTCTGCAACCTTGGGGCTGATATCCGATTGTTTGGGGCGTAATGCGTGTTTACGGCCACAAAGACCGGCACAAAACCGGTGGGTGAGAAGCATAACAATTCTTTGTCAAAATGAAAAGGAAGAAAGTGACCGAAAAGATAAGGTTTTTCACGGCCCTTTGAGGGGGATGTCCCATTTTTTCATATACTTCCATATGGCGGTCCTGCTTACCCCGAGACGTCTTCCTGCCTCGGCCTTGTTCCAGTTGCACTCCCCAAGGGTATTGATGAGGATTTCCCGGGAGAGCGGTGTCTTAAACGAAATCCTCTCCGGCGGGGAAGGTTCGGGTGCTTTGGCCCTCCCGGACGGATACGCCAACTGGCGGATTTCAACCGGCAGATCAAAGATATCGATCTGCTCGCCGCCGCACAGCACAAAGGCGTGCTCAATGGCGTTTTCCAGTTCACGCACATTGCCGGGCCAGTTGTAATCCATGAGGATTCGCATGGCAGAGGGCAATAGGCCTTTGATTCCTTTGTTGGTTTTCTTATTCTGGCGTTTGATGAAATGACTGGTCAACAGCGGGATGTCTTCTCTGCGTTTCCTGAGGGGCGGCAGATAGATGGGGAATACCTTGAGCCGGTAATAGAGATCTTCCCTGAAATTGCCGCTCTTGACCCGGCCGTACAGATCGGTGTTGGTGGCGGCAATGATGCGGATATCGATGTTCCGTTTTTTGGATTCGCCCACCCGTTCAATTTCCCGTTCCTGAAGCACGCGGAGCAGTTTGACTTGAATAAACGGACTTATCTCCCCGATTTCATCCAGGAAAATCGTACCCCCGCCGGCCTCTTCAAACCGTCCCACCCGGTCCCGGATGGCGCCGGTAAACGCACCCCTTACATGTCCGAACAATTCGCTTTCCAGTAGGGATTCTGCCAGCGCACTGCAGTTCACGGTCACGAACGGCATGTCTGAGCGGCTGCTGTTGTAATGGATGGCGCCCGCCACCAATTCCTTGCCTGTACCGCTCTCCCCCTGCACCAGGATGGTGGCATCGCTGGCAGCCGCCGCCTTGATGGCGGAAAAGACCTGCTGCATGGCCCGGCTTTTTCCAATGATATTGTGGACCTTGTGGATCTCTCCAAGACGGAGGTTGGCCTCCTCGGCCCGGCGTCTGGCCTTTTCCAGGGCGGACAGATCGGTTACCGTTTCCACCACCCCCCGTACCCACCCGGGCCCGTCCGTTACCAGTCGGGCACTCTTGACGATGGGGATGTCCAGCCCGTTTTTATGCCGTAAAAAGCATTCTTTGTCTTGAACCCGGCCATGTTCGTATATACCGCACTCACTGATGCCTGCAGGACATTTTTTGGAGAAGCAAAGGCTGAAGTTCAGCATCATGCAGCTCTTACCCAGGGCCTCCTGGGCCGTATAACCGCTGATCCGTTCCATGGCCGGATTCCACGAGGTAATATTGCCGTTTTCATCCAGGGTAAAGACCCCGTCTGCCATGGATTCCAGCAGTAAGCTGGCAAATGTGGGATCCAGTATGGTTTTGTCCACCATGATTGCCCCCTCGGAGGTCTGGCACGGATGGGTCCAGGTTGATTCACGCTCATAACGTTACAGAAACGTTACCTTATCAGTATAGGTAACGCTTGTTGGACTGTCAACACCATTTATGGGGTTGGGCTGTTGGTGCCATTCGTGGTGTATTTTTCAAAATTATATAGATATGACAATGAGTTGCACTACATATGCGCATGGGAGGCGTTGGGCAACACACCTGTGCGCATGGTGGCACGATTATTGATGAGAGAAACACAGGGAATCGGGGGAAAGGGATTTTCCCTCTACGGCATAGGATTATGGGAGCCAGCAGCAAAGGAGAGGATTGAGATGGAAGTTCGGGAAATTCATACCATTGAAGGATTTGAAAAGGCCATCGAGGAAGGGGTGACACTCATGGACTTCAATGCGCCCTGGTGTGCCCCATGTCGTTCCCAGGAACCGATTTTGGAGGAACTGGCCCAGAAATTCCAGGGGAAGGCATCGGTGGCGGCCATGAATCTGGACGAAAACCGGGACATTGCTGTCCGGCTGGGTATATTGAGTATCCCCACCTTGATTATTTTCAAAAACAGAAAGGAAATTCAGCGGTTTGTGGGGCTTCAGCCGGAAGCCACGCTGTCCGAGGCCCTGAATAACCTGGTAAAATGAGG
>JAIPDZ010000045.1 GCA_021737425.1 Deltaproteobacteria bacterium | reverse complement strand
CATTACAGAAAAGCCATTTTATTTCATTGCGGCGGCCTGGATCTCTATGCAAAAGCCGCCCCCTAAGTTCTGCTAATCATCGGTGTCCCAACACCCCTATATGTTGGGGCTACCCACTGAAAATCCTGAAGGGCCATAAATATTAGCCCCCTGATACCCGGGGAGCCTTCACCGAAGGCATTATGGCCGAGAACCTGGATGGGACCAGCAAGGACATGGGCCACGGTTACCCCAGTGATATTGGACCGGCCACCTAAAAAACTTAAAGATGAACGTCTGCGAATCGCCTTTTCGGAGTCAATTCAGTTTGCCGGATACCCAGAGCCTGAATCAGTTGAGATTTCTTCCTTCAGTCTATTTAAGGGTGCCCCACCTGCATTTCACATCCCAGCAAGAAAACCCCGGTATCATGCCATTATCCGTTTTAGAGAGAAAATTGACGGGCCTGTGATTGCTGGGCGACTTCGATATTTCGGGATTGGCCTCTTCCGGCCCCTTCCAGATGGTGACGGAGGGGAACTTAATGAACTTTGAAGACTTTTTCCGTAATGTTCATGGCTACCATCCCTTTCCCTGGCAAATCAAAGCTGCTGAGCGGTTAGTCAAAGGAGAAGCAATTTCAGCAGTGAACGTGCCCACGGCGTCCGGTAAAACCGCGTTGATCGACGCGGGAATCTATGCTGCAGCCCATGGTGGGGCTCAGCGTATTGCCTTCATCATCGATCGAAGAGTGGTGGTGGATGAAGCCTATGTTAGAGCCCAAAGAATCGTTGATAAGTTAAAGAAACCGGCCTTAAAGAGCTTTGCCGATAAACTTGGCCAAATTCAGGTTGTAAGGCTTCGGGGAGGGGTCCACGGTGATGACAACTGGGTCTTTTATCCTGACAAGGTCACGGTTATTGTCTCAACCGTGGATCAGGTGGGATCAAGATTGCTGCACCGCGGATATGGCGTGAGCTCACGGATGCACCCGATTCACGCTGGATTTATGGGCAACGACACGCTTTACATTATTGATGAGGCCCATATATCCACCCCTTTTGTGACGACAGTCAATTCGGCTCGCCAGTACGGGGCAGACGTCCGTTTGATCACCATGACCGCTACCCCAAGTGAAAAAGAAACCGCCACAGTAGAGCTGTCACCCGAAGATCTTTCCAACCCTGTTCTCAAACGAAGATTGGAGGCACGTAAACGGGCAAAACTTGTCCAATCTTCTAAAAAGGATGATTTCAGTAAGGAAGCGGAATTTGTAAAAAGGGCTGTTTTAGAGGCGAAACTGCTGGCCGAAAACGCACGGGTCATTTGTATTCTGCTCAACCGTGTCGCTACTGCCCGAAGGATTTGGGAAACCTTGATAAGGCAGAAACTTCGGGCAGAACTGCTGATGGGTCGGATACGACCTTATGATCGGGAACGCCTTATGGATCGGCTTACGCCCTTGGTCACGGCAGGAAGGACCAGAGAGGCCAAGGACCCCCTCTTCATTGTGGCCACACAGACAGTCGAAGTGGGGGCGGATTTCGATTTCGATGCACTGGTGACAGAAGCGGCCTCCTTAAGTGCCCTGCGGCAGCGCTTTGGTCGATTAGACCGGCTCGGCGAAATCGGGACAACGGACAGTGTCATTTTATATCGCCCGAAATACGACAAGAATGGGGGATTGGTCCCTGATCCTATCTATGGAGATTCTTTGCACGATACTTGGAAGTGGTTATCCGAGAACGCCCAAAAGGGTTATGTGGATTTTGGGATCTCAGCGATGAAAAGCATAATGGACGCCAAGGGCTCTCCCCAAGAAGATGTGGTCGAAGCACCGGTTTTACTTCCAGCCCACATGGCTATGCTTTCAGTGACAGGTCCTGAAGCGCCTCAGATCGATGTTTCTCCGTGGTTACATGGCGCCCAGAGCGGGACCGCCGATGTCTCTATTGTCTGGAGAACAGACCTCAATCCGGAGCAACCTGATCTGTGGCCAGAAACTGTTCGGCTGTGTCCACCTCTGAGTAGGGAGGCCCTTGAGATACCCTTCTATGCCGCATTGTCATGGCTCCAAAACGGGGCTGTTCCAGATGTAACCGATCTGGAAGGGGTTTCTTCGGGGTCTGCCAGAAGCGGTCCCACCAGGGCTGTATTAAGATGGCGTGGACAGGATGATTGTCAGGTGGTCCATTTCGGGGAGATTCGTCCGGGTGATACGTTGCTTGTTCCAACGCAGTACGGCGGTTGTGATGGCTATGGATGGGCACCCAAAAGTCGATCAGCAGTAGAGGATGTGGCTGAGCTTTGTTCCCTGGAGCGTGGGAAAAGCCACGTGGTGCGACTGTTTCCCGGTTTAACAAAGTGGCTTGGGGAAAACGAAGGACCTGTCCTTGAGGCTGTGGAGGAAATTGTAGCAGCAGAAGCAGATATTGATCCGGAGACTGGGGTGGATGAAGACCGAGCGGCATCTGCCCACGCAGATCTGCGTCATCTCATATCAGGAGTGCATCATCCATTGGTACAGGTGTATCAGGGCCAATATGAGGTGGAACAGCACCCACTTCATGGAGTTGTCCTTCGGGGCTCAATTATGGATGATATGCAGGCTTCATTGAGTAGCGGTGTGGCTGTCAAGTTAAGCGAACACCTTGACAATGTTTCCAGAATGGCTTCTCAGCTCATATCAAATCATCCAAAAGGAAAGGCAATCGTCAATGCAGCCCGAAAGCATGATTTGGGGAAATCAGATTTTCGATTCCAGGTTATGCTGCATGGGAATCCAGTTACGGCTTCTGCTGGTCCGGTGCTGGCCAAATCGGGGCTGCGTAAATTTGCCCACCGTATGGCCGCTTACCATGCCTCGGGACTGCCAAAGGGTTTCCGTCACGAGGTGGCATCGCTGCCCCAAGTCTCATTAGATGGCGATGAAACCCAGCTCATCCGATACCTGATCGCGACCCACCATGGCTACGGACGGCCATGGTTTCCGAAATGTAGCGATCCTGATGCTCCGGGAGTAGAAAACACCCGGCTGGAGGGCTCCTGGGTACAGCGCTTTGTTGACCTATTGGACTGTTACGGTTATTGGGCTCTGGCTGAAATGGAACTGCTGGTAAGAACAGCAGATGTCCGCGCCTCCATGGCAGAGCAGGAAAAGAACACTTAATTATGGTGCATGATCTTTTTGGCCTGACCGGTGCTTCACCCATTGGTTTCCTGGCGGCCCTGGGAATGCTGAGGGTGCTCTCCTCGGATCGTGGACTGGATGTAAGACTGTGGTGGCGCAATGGACATGCGGTCATCGAGGGCTTAGATCCCTCCGAAGCCGTAGAAGAAATTATGGCCAACATGGCTGATCGAGGAACGGCTCCCGAATTCAACTGGTCGGACTCGCCCAGGAAGGTGGATCCTGAAGCCTATCGAGAGGTGTGCGGGCAAATGATGGATGATCCCCGTGGCTTGGCGTTTATGGCTGGCTGGGCCAGTGATGCGGTTGTTAGAAAGCAGGGCATATCTGTCACACGAATGGACATGACATCCGGGCAGCAGAAGCTGTTGAGGGACTTGAGGCAATTGGCCAAAACCATCGAGACAGAGCATATCTCTTCAGCCCTCATGGGGGGACCTTACGGTCACCAGCCCTCTTTTGGTCTGGACCCTGTGGCGGTTCGGTTTCATGCACATGAACACAAGGCACCAACCAAAAGCCCACCTCCAGGGAAGCCAGGTCTTGTGTGGCTGGCTTTTGAATCTATTCCCCTTCATCCTGTAGTGCCCATATCGCCGTACCGAGCACAAACCACTGGTTGGCGGATCAATCCTGAACCAGCCTATGTTTGGCCTATATGGGATGCAATGCTGACATTGGAAGAGATCCGTTTGCTAAGGTGCCTTCCTATAGATCGTTTGAAAGAGAGGCCAGGCGTAAGTGAAATATGAGCATCTTATTATGGTTCTGTTGGTAAGTATGGTATGCTCCTTCCAGCTCGGCGCGAACGTTAAGATCGCACGAAAACCCAGGGAGGTTCGCGATCTTTAAAAAAGCAATAATTCCAGTATATTATAGAAGCACCTCAATTTGAGGTTGATGAAGGAACTGAGATTTTTATTGGGTTCGCGGAAGGTAGATGAAAAGTTCTATCATATTAACCTCTTAGGATACCAGATGTATATCTCCCGGTGAAGACCGGGACTACGTTGAAGCTCGTTAAGACACTCAAGTTTCTGCATGAGGGCTGGGTATATCTCCCGGTGAAGACCGGGACTACGTTGAAGCAGCTCCCACCACATAAACATGGACGGTACGTGTGGGGTATATCTCCCGGTGAAGACCGGGACTACGTTGAAGCCGGCGCAAATGGAAGCTCCGCTTCGAGTACGTGGTATATCTCCCGGTGAAGACCGGGACTACGTTGAAGCCGGGTCTCGCCTACTGCAATAACGGTATCAGCGGTATATCTCCCGGTGCAAACCGGGACTACGTTGAAGCTGGGTGGCGATGTCGCTATCGTTCCGGCCCGGGGTACATCGGGGTCCAATAGGTTCGGTGTGGACCACCCTGGCATCACAGACAAAGTCAATGTGCCAATGGGGGTTAGGAAAGTCAAAAACCCGCAGCGCGATGGGAACCGAGGTAGAGCTCTCCAGGTAGCTGTAGGTCTTGAACCCCTGCTGGAAGGCTTCCAGTTCAGCAGGCCTCAACCCCGAGTACTGGATCACCACGGAGAAACCGAACTCCCAGAGTTCCATGATGGCTCCTTCCCGCTGGGGAACCGGCCCGGGAAATGGGTTTCCGACCACGAATGAGGTGGTATGTTCTTCCTGGTGGTCCAACAGTGCTATGCTCCTCCTTGAATCCGGAGACCCAGTATTGACCAGAATGCCTTAAAAGACCATACTGTAAGAAAAACTGAAAGTCCATACAATGTATGGGTCAGGGCGAGAACGTCCCCCAGCGTGGCGCTCAGGAAGCCTCAGGCAGAAAAGAGGTAGTGGAAAGGGTCATTAATGAATACGAATCGGTGGTACAAAACTTCCAAAGCAACGGGAATCGCTCAGTTTTCGTTCACCTTCTTGGAAGAGAATGTTGGTAATTTACATACCACATAGCGCCGAGGGGTGCAAATGGAATGGCTCATCTTCTGAATTCTATATCCGGTTTACATGTCAACCAGGCCGTCAATGGACTGTTTTTGGTCAGCTCGGTTCATGAATGAAAACCTATGGCTGAACTCCAAAGTTCTATTTTTTTTAATTGAATATTTATATAAAAAAATGTATTATCTACAAAATAACTTAACCAAAATGAGAGAAGGTTTATATGTATCCAAAATTTATAATAGTCGCTTATTATTGGCCCTACCTGTGTAAAACCCGGTCCGTCCTTTTCCGAACACCCTATCGACCTTGTTCAAAAGCATAGCGATCCGTCCCCCAGAAGTGCAAAGAGCGCGATGTTCCTTTGTCTATATCTTTCTTCTCCAATTGGAGACCTATAGAAACCTGGGAAGGGCTTTTCGCACCTGCTGAAATCGCCAGCTGACCGCCTGCGAAAAGCCATGTTTGTGAAAGACCCGCATACTGAGGACCAAGACAGAATTTAGACGAGGTATTTTCGACAATAGCGGAAGTATGACAAACACCAATGATTTTTCCGGGGATATCATTGCCCGGGGAAGGAAGGAAATACAAAATGAGAAAGACGTTCCTATTGGTCACCTTTTTATTTTTTTGTGGATGCTCAGCTCACAGCGCCTGGATCACAAAGGACACAACTGACACAGCACCTATAACTGAAACTGCCTATCCTGCGCACAACAACAAGGTCTTCGTAACTGAGAATTCAATCAAAGAGGGGCAATTCACGCCCGTTGCCAGGATTGATATCGGCAAGGTCTGGTATGGGTCCACGGACAATGTCCTGGAATCGATGGCCATCAGGGCAAGGGAGATTGGGGCTGATGCGGTCATTGACGTAAAAACCTGGCGGCAACCCTCTGGCTGGTCATGGGCTGCCCCTCACGGGTCAGGTTTAGCCGTCAAAATGAAGGACAATGACTTGGATTTTTCGGGCCTAAGCGGGAAGTGGTTATAACTTCACAAGAGACGCAGGATAGAAAGATTCCCAGCTTGTCGGCCGTCCTTAATTGGGCGAATTGGACTATCGTAAATGATTTCCTTACCAACAAAGCCCTGGTAGAGCGGCTCTGTTGGGGAAGGGTTTAGGGATAGATAAAGTGGGAGAGGGGATGCGAAATTATGCTTTAATTCTTTTGGTCTCGTTGCTGGCTATAGGGTGTGCCACCATAACCCGAGGTGTCGAGGAAATCTATGTTGTCCAGTCCGACCCTGTAGGTGCCATGGTGATTATCACATACGACAAACCTGTGGTCCTTTACGTCGAACAGGACATGGAGCCAACCCCTACGGGCGGTGTGGGCGTCAATGAAAGTGAAAAGGAAACCATTACCCTTGAAAAAATGCATGGGTTAACACCGGCCTCTTTTCGGATTCCAAGGAGAGGCTGCTTTACCGTCAGGATAGAGAAAAAGGGTTACCAGCCAGTGGTTACCCGCGTTGAAACGCAGATCGCCACGCACGGTGGCGCGGCCCTGGCCGGGAACATCTGTCTCGGAGGCTGTCTTGGGACGGCTGTTGATGCAGGATCGGGTGCCACCTTGGAGCATGTACCAGGCAAAATCGACGTTAAGTTGGAAAAAATCCAGACAGAAGATGAATTGAGGAGTTAATCTTCAATGCACCTCCAGGACCGTTGGGCCTTCTGCATATTCCGCTTAATCTTCTCCACCTGGATCTGACTGATCTCTTTGAAGGGAAGCTCACCCACCACCGGATTGATCCCCTTGTTGAAATGCTCCATTTCCTTGCGAAAGGAATCTCGCTTCTTGGAACTCTTGGCCACCGGCCAGTACGTCTCCTTAAAGAATTGACCGAACGACATATTTTCCCGGTCCGCTTTCAAACTGGTCTTTTTCTCTTCCCTGGCCTTAGCCTCGGCCAGCCTTCGGTCCTCTTTCAATGTAAAGGGTCCGGCCCCTTTCAAGGCGTTCTGCTTCAACCTGGCCAGCTCACCTTGACAGTACTCCACGAAGGACCGCCTTGGCCCCTTCTGTCCCTCGGCCTGCATCCTGGCCCTTTCGGCTGCCCCCCATTCAGACTCCCACCCGAACCCTACCACCTGAATCTTTCCATCCACCTGATACCGTCCCCGGATATACCGATCAAACCGCCTGCCATGTTTCCGGCTTTCATGGATTGTCCCCTGCAGACCCCTCGCCACCTTATGCCATTTTACCGCCATGATACCCTCCTGAAGAAAAAGACCATAAGGACTTTACAATGCTCAATGGATATTCGATACTACGGCCTCTTTTTAATCCTTGCACAGTCCTTGTACATTTTTTTCGCTGATATACAAGATTATTAAAGGAACGAGGTGTTGGATGACTGAGAATTTGGACGAAAAAGAAGTGATCAGTTTCAAGGAAGCGCTGATAACCCAATTGATTCAACTGGACACGGTTACACGGCTCCTCATGGAGAAGGGGATAATCACGGAAAGAGAATTCTTTGACAAGCTGAAGCAGGTTCAGGCTGAGTATCATGACAGGGCACAGGTAAAGGATTAAGTGCCCGTCAGAGAACCCCTGAGCCGAAATCCTATTCTGGCAGATTGGTACAATATGCCATAAAGAAAGTGGACTTATCTGCCAAAGTTGGCTATTAAGAGTCTCCGGGTCCTGTTTATGGGGTCATAAATCAAAACATAAATTCCTGCGGGAGGTGACAGCCATGGAGAAAAAAGGTCTTTTAGAGGGCAAAAAAATCCTCATTGTCGATGACGAGCCGGACGTACTGGACACCTTGGAAGATTTGCTTGATATGTGTGACATCGTCCAAGCGTCCACATTTGAGGAGGCCAAGGCCGCTCTTGAGTCCCAGTCCTTTGACATTGCCATTCTGGACATTATGGGAGTGGACGGCTACACCCTGCTGGACATTGCCAAGAAACAAAAGATCACGCCGGTCATGCTGACGGCCCATGCCTTAAGCCCGGATCACACCATCAAATCCTACAAAAAGGGCGCAGCCCTTTATGTGCCAAAAGATAAGATCGCCAACATTACGGACTACCTTGAAGATGTCCTGGAGGCGATCCGCCGAAACAAAAGCACCTGGTCCCGTTGGCTGGACCGGTTTGCCTCGTATTATGATCAGAAATTTGAAAATGACCCGCAATGGAAGGACAAGGAGTTCTGGAAGTCCTTTCCCTACGCATAGATATAGCGGGGGCAGGCCGAGCGGCTCCTCAGCCGTCCGGGTACCTATCCCTCTTTTATTCCCCGGTCGATCATCACATGCGACTCCCCTGCCAGGCCTACACCCTGCCGATCCGGGCCAAAGACTTACAGACCTTTGGCGCGGATCCGTACCCATCCGTCAGGCGTAACAGCCTCCCATCCACCTTATTATCTTCACTGGTATAAACCGGGCCATTGGCCACCCGGCCTTGACAAACGGGGGTCCCTGTGCCAGGCTACCATCCCTGGTGAACATTCACCCCCTGCAGCCAGCCCATGAAAAATCAATCTTCAAATGTTCTCGTTGATCTCCAAGGCCAAATCGAGCGCGTTACCTACACCAACGAAGAGACCGGCTACACCATTGCACGGCTCAAGGTGTACGGTCAGCGCGACCTGGTGACCATCGTAGGGAACCTGATGGCGCCCACGGCCGGAGAGATCCTCAAGATGCGTGGGGAATGGGTCAATCATCCCAGGTACGGCGAGCAGTTCAAAATCATACACTACAAAACCAGTGTCCCTGCATCGGTCTTCGGCATTGAGAAATACCTGGGCTCCGGTCTCATCAAGGGAATCGGACCGGTCATGGCCAAACGGATTACCAAACGCTTTGGAGAAAAGACCTTAGACATCATCGAAAACGACATCCAGAGACTGATCGAGGTCGAAGGTATCGGGGAGAAGCGAATCCGTATGATCGAGCGGGCCTGGCAGGCACAGAAGGAAATTCGAGAGGTTATGCTTTTCCTGCAGGGGCATGGGGTGAGTTCGGGTTATGCCACCAAGATTTTCAAACAGTACGGGGACCGGTCCATTGGGGTGGTCAAAGAAAATCCATACCGGCTGGCCACGGACATCTTCGGCATCGGCTTTGTCACCGCGGATCGCATTGCCGAGAAACTGGGATTTGACAAACACTCGGAACTGAGGGCCGAAGCAGGGATCTTGTATGTGCTCCACCAGCTCTCCGACGAAGGACACGTCTATTACCCTTACGAACCGCTGATCGCAAAATGCATGGAAATCCTGGAGGTGGATCAAGGGACCGTCACCCAGGCCCTGACCCTGCTGGCCCGCGAAGACCGAATCATTATCGAAAAGCTCCAGGATCTAAAGGGACTCGATGAACATCATACGGCAGTCTATCTAACCAAATTTCACCTCTCGGAAACCCGGGTGGCCAATCGCTTATCCACCCTGCTCCATTCGCCCAAATCCATACGAGAGATCAACGCGGTCAAGGCCGTCCATTGGGTCCAGAGACAGCTTTCCATCCGGTTGGTCCAAAGGCAAATAGAGGCTGTGAGGTGTGCGATCGAAAACAAGGTCATGGTGATCACCGGAGGTCCGGGCACAGGGAAGACCACCATCCTTAATGCCATCCTTAAGATTTTCTCCAAGCTCGGCATAAACATCCTCCTCGCCGCCCCCACGGGAAGGGCTGCCAAGCGGATGGGCGAAACCACCGGGCACCAGGCCAGGACCCTCCACCGGATGCTGGAGTTCAGCCTGCAGAAGAGGGGATTTCAAAAAAACGAAGACCACCCCTTGCGGTGTGATGTCTTGATCGTGGATGAGGCCTCCATGGTCGACATCATCCTCATGCACCATTTGATGAAAGCGGTCCCTCAGCAGGCCACTCTCATCCTGGTGGGGGATGTCAATCAGCTCCCTTCGGTGGGCGCGGGAAACGTGCTCAAGGACATCATCGGCTCAGGCGCGGTGCCGGTGGTGGAGCTCCACAAAATCTTCCGCCAGGCCCAAGAAAGCCTGATCATCGTAAACGCCCACAAGATCAACGCAGGAATCCTCCCTTCGCTCAAGCCCACGGGTCACGCCGACGATTTTTATTTTATCGAACAGGAGGATCCCCAGGAGGTATTGAGGATCGTCCTGGATCTGGCTTCAGAGCGTATCCCCAAGCGATTCGGCTTCAATGCCATGGATGAGATTCAAGTCCTCACCCCCATGCATAAAGGAGTTGTGGGCGCCAGCAACCTCAATCTTGAACTGCAGAAAGTCCTGAACCCCTCCACACAGACCGTTACCCGGGGCAACAGGGTCTTTCGGGCGGGCGACAAGGTGATGCAGATCAAAAACAACTATGACAAGGAGGTTTTTAACGGCGACATCGGCCGAATCAAACGGATAGACCCGGAAACCCAGGAGGTGGTGATCGCCTTTGACGGACTGGATGTCCCTTATGACTACATTGATCTGGACGAAATCGTTCTGGCCTACGCAGTCTCCATCCACAAATCCCAAGGCTCAGAATATCCGGCAGTCATCATGCCTATTTTGACCCAGCACTATGTCCTGCTTCAACGCAACTTGATTTATACGGGCGTTACCCGGGGGAGAAAGCTGGTGGTCATGGTGGGGATGAAACGGGCCCTGGCCATGGGCGTGAGGAATGATAAAACTCAAAAGCGCTATACCCATCTGAGGAGCCGGCTTGCCCGGATATCTTCCGACAAATAATCTTCTGCCGGGCGATGGGGACCCCTATAGTCCCTCCTGACCCGTGGGCTTTTGGCTGGCCGCCGCCATGGCCGTGCCCACCAGGTTCATGACCAGGGGCAGATGGAGGTCCGGAATGGGGACGTGGCCGTTTATCCCCTCCAGGGCCGGCAACTTCAGCAGGCGGCTCATGGGATACTGGAACAGGGGTCTTTCCTTCTTACCCCCGGCAGATACAAACACCTCCTGGGAAATCACGACCAAACGGGCATACCGGCACCCGTATACGGCCAGCTCGTCCAGGGCCTGGCGAAAATACCGTTCACTGCTGGCATCCAGGATGATCAGGTTGTCCTGGGTGGCGTCATAATCATCTCGCAGCTCGGGAAAATACCAATGCCCTTCCCCAAAGAAAGGGGTTTGCACCCGGCTGTAGATTCCGGCAGGAGGATTTTGAAGAAAGTTGTCCACATCCCCTCCGGTGAGATACCGCCTTTCCCAATCCCGAACCCTTTTCTCCCCATACACGGAGACCATTTTCGGCCTAAGAGTGAGCCGTATAAATTTCTCATCCACCCGCGGATCCACGGTCACCAGAGGACCATGGGCGCTCATCCCGAAGGACTCCCATGCCAGAATTTTCTGTCCCATGTGGTCGAAACGGCGTACCCAATCCAGACCCATGCCCGTGTAGGGTCCGATCAGATAAGCGGTTTCATATCCCCGATTGGCCTGCATCGCTGCGTGGATTTCCTGCTTCAGAGACAGGTTTTGCAGGACCCCCCGGATAATTTCGCCCCCTTCTCTGAACTGCCGGCCGATGATCTCCGCCTTTCCCGGGGCAATGGGCTCCCATACCTCGATTACCAAAAGACTCAGCACCGTGTACAGAAAATCACCCCCGGCCAAGGATCCGCCATCTTTGAGGACAAAAACGCCGAGTGAGTCCCGGCATCTCTCTTTCACCTGCTCCGGCATGGGCGACCCCACCCACAGGCAACGCGCAGGAAATTGGGTGAACCGCGCTTCCACGTCCGAGGCGTTTACAGGCCTGGCCGAGAGCACCACCACGGGTCCTTCCGCAGTGGTGGGGCTCAGGGTCTCCCCGCGGGACAGGATGCGTATTTCACATCCCAAAAAGCGGCGCCACTGGGCGGCAAAATTCCTGGCCGCTGCATCCGCGGTAAAATCCAACGGGAGTAAAGTCATTTTTCCGCCGTCCAGGACCTCCTCCCGCAGAACTGCCCGAAACGGACCGAGGTCCTGGGGCGCCGCTGTCAGGAATCCTGCCAGCGGATTGGGTTCTTCCAACATGCGACCCAAATCCAGTATTTGGGCATAATACTGCATCTCCTCCTGCTGCCGGGCTTCCTTTTCCCAGGCGGTCTTTTGATCCGGACCCGGGCCGGTCCGGGATCGCTTCACACTGAGAGGACCCCGCTGCCGGATGGCCAGCATTTCACCGGCCGGGGTTAGAACCCGCCGGCTGCGGGTCCGTCCGGCTGCCACAGACTTGGCGCGGTTTCGGGGGAAATCGCCTCCTTGCCTCCCGTGGGCCAGACCGTAGTGAAACGCAAGCCGGTAATAAAAGGCCAAGTCCACCAGGGGCTGAAGCTCATCAGCGATCTTGGGCAGCACCGCACACCGGGCCGCGGTTTCCATCTCAGCCAACTCCCGGTGCTGGTAGGTGACCACCCCAAAGGGGATCCCTCTGTCGCGGAGTCCTTTAATGGTCTCCTGGGCCTCGTGCAGTCGCGCCTCATGGGTGGCATGAATCAGGGTCAGGGTTTCCCCTTTGTCTTTAAATGCATTTGCATCCGGGACATCCCGGTAATCCATGCTTCTCCCAATGGCGGTCCAACTGTTATCCTGAAGCTTCAGGGCCACCTCCCGCCCGGTCCCCCCGGAAGGCGTCCCATCAATGATCAAAGACGCGTAACTCCGGGCGGTTTCACGGGCCAGGCCCTTGGAAAAGGACTCCAGGTCTTTATCCGCCAACACCTGCCGAATCAAATCCGGAATAATGGGGAGCGTGTTCAATTCATTCCGGGCCGCCTGATCATGACCTTTTTTCACGGCCAGCCACAAGCCGAACAACTCCACACAAAACAGCATGCACAGCGTGCTTTTGACACCCGTTACCGTGACTTCCTCCCCGCTTAAAATGGACATGACCCCGCCGCTTTTTTGGGCGGCCAGGCCCATGTCGGAGAATTGCTTTTCCGTAATGGCCACCATGGCCACCTTGCGGGCCTGAAGCGCCTGGGCCAGTTGGACCATATCCGCGGTGGTCCCGGACCAGCTTAAGAGGACACACAAGTCCCGGTGACGTTCCACAAGCTGGGACAGATCGTCTGTCTGCACCGGGGAGATCACCCTTATCTCCAATTCCGGGAAAAGCTTCTGAAAAAAATCCTTGGCCATCAGCCCCATATTGAAGGCGCTTCCGGTCCCGGCGATCACAATCCGTTCCATCCCCACCAGACGCTTTCCGAAATGGCGTCTCAAAAACCGCTCGCTGAGGCCCACATCAGGGAATTCACTTCCTTCGGGCAGGTATACCCCCAGGATCTGCTCCAGTCTTTCAGGCACCTCCTGGAGGTGGGTTTCATAGAAGGACCCGAAAGGATCTTTCTGGATCTCTGCCGGATTCAATACGGTTTCAAAGGGTTCGATTTCGGCCACTGTATTTCCCTCAAAATCCGTAATGGCCACCCGCCGATGGAACTCCAGCCCTTTCACCTCACACCCAATTCGGGCGAATATCTCTTCTCCTTCCAGGGGATAGACCGTCACTCTAAAGTCTTTGAGGAGTTGGCTTTCTTTTTGGCCGTAGGCCCGGTTCTCATGCTCCAGCGCTTTCTTGGGCTTACCTGCGGCCCTGGCCTTCTCCAAATTCGTACGGTGTTGCTCTTTCAACCTTCCCAGCTCCTGTCGCCTTCGCCGAATCATCTCCTGGGGAAAGAGCCCCATGGCCGCATTGATATCCGAAACGACCATAAAATCGTCATTTTCCATCCTATGAACCACAAACACAGGACGGTTGTGGCTGACCACATAGAGTTTTCTGGGGGAGTGTATGCTCATGCCTGCGGCAGCGAGCTGACCCCCTTCCCGGGTAAGCTGTCGGGCTGCCTGCAGGAACGCCTGTTCATCCAGCTGGGCAGCGGATTTATCCCGGACCTGATGAAAAATGGCATAGTCTACATTCTGGCTGCCGATGCTGTACCGCTCCAACCCCTCCTCCACCTCCGCCCGTATGGCATCATACCGCTGCTTTTCGTCTCGAAGGCGGTCAAAGTAATGACCCCACAGGAAAGGCAGATATTCAGAAGAATTATCGCTGCGGAGAGACATTCCGCACACCCCTTCCAAAAACTGTCGGAGTTCGTCCTCCACCTCTGCATTGAACTGACCGTTGAGAACCGCCATATGTTCTCGCTTTTGATCCGTGAAGGGATGGGCATTTTTTAGGGTAACCGGAGACTGAAGGGCCCATCTCCCGTGAGATAGGACCGGAAGAGACAGATACCGCAGACAGGCCGAGTCGCTTTCTCCCAGGACCACCGGCGCCCCGGTCATCAGGTATTCTTCCGGAAGCGACTTAAGCACTTCAGGGAGGTACTCATTTCGCTGAAGGAAAGTCAATGCCGATGCCGCGGCCCAGCCATAGAGGTTCACCGCCTTCTCCATCCGGTAAAGAGACCGCCAATCCAGGGCAGGTCTTTTTTGGAATTCAGGCCAGAATGAGTGCAAAATGTCATGGAGGGCTTCCTCCATAAGGGGGTCTTGGCGCAGACGGCACAGCAACGCCCCATCCAACAGCCGAAACATACAACGGACCCCGTCCCGGTCGTAATCGGAGGGAATATGGACGCGGGTCTTCTTTAGATATCGCCATAAGAAGGCCTCGGCATGGGGATTTTCCCAGGACCATTCATCATCTCCACGCAAGACCTGGGACCATTGCTGCCCCATAAACATTTCCTCGAAAACCCGGTCCAACGCCAGCAAGATCTCTTCGGCCTCCACACGCCCCGACCATTCCTCTTGCTGGGCCCAAAGGGTCCGATTCAGGGCTTCCCGGATCAGGGACCTGCACACCTCGCTGGAAAGATCGTATCGGGATATTAATTGGTGAAGGGCGTGGCCAAAGTCTTCCCGGGAGTGAATATCCAGCGGCTCAAGGGGACTGGGCCGACCCGGCTGACCCGGCGCCAATCGGGCCGGAGCCTGGGATTTCCTGTCTACCAGTTCATCGTAGGTGACATAGGGTTGTTCCCCCCGGATCAGGGCATCCAGGGTATCCAGCGGAAATCCCTCCAGGTCCAAAAGCCGCCGTTGATACTCCTGTAGAGGGATATTGCCGTCTTCCCCCCTCAAAATCGAAAAGACTTCTTTTGCTTTATCCGGGTAAGCAGGATCCGTATGTAAAACCTCTATCAAGGGATAGACTGAGCCGATGGCCTTCCGCACCCGAAAGGTCTCCCCGTCGTCCCCGAACAGACCTAACCCGGTACTGTCGGGCGCCCGGTAAATGATGGCCGACATGGCGGTCAAAATACGGGTTAAATTATTTCCTGCGCGTCCAAAATAGGCTACAATTCCACACATACCTTCGGTGTCCGGTGCTCAGATTTCAGTGTCGGGTCAAGATCGGGCGTTTTCCGCTCCGGTCCGCAAAACTGGCCCAAGGTCAAAAGTGTAATGGGGCCGATACAAGTATGGGGCTCATCAGCGTTCTCCGCAAGGGGACGCTCCCAGAATTTTCGGTCATCATACCAGAATAGGAGTACGATTTTCAACAGAAGGGATCAGCTGCCGATTTTCACATACGGATGAAAGAAAGGGACACAAGGAAGGTCTCTGAGGCGGCTTACCCGGGAGCCCTAAGTTGGCTGAATCGTTCCCGCCTCCTCATGGCAAGGAGGCGGGCATTATGTATGGTTAGGGAAAAACCTGATCATTTACCGCGGGCTTGAATCATCTCCCGCACCTTCGATGGTACACTGGGTGAAATCAATGGTCTCACCACAGCCGGAACATTTGTGCGGCCGGTCGAACTCATCTGAAAAAATCTCGTTTTCCTTGCCACATTCAGGGCATTTACAGCTAAAGGAGCTTAATTCTCTAAATTTTTCAAATCCCGGACAATGGGCCGGGGTGGTCATGTTTTGTGGCATTTTACACCTCCTATCCACATCTTAAATGGTTGTTAATGAGTTGCCAAGGTTCTGGTTTCAGCGAAAAACCAAGTCCCGACACCTGGAACCTATCGAAGATTTCCGCTCAAAGAGCGGGAGACGTCTGAGACCTTTATCGCTTAATGAATCAATCGGGGTAACGGCCATGAGACATCTTCGGTTCCCCCCTGACAATTACAGATAAGGACTCTATATGGAGCAGTTCAATGCGGCAATCAGGTCAAGACTGTATTTGCCGGGTTTTTTCACCCCATATGATTTTGAAAAGGCTCAGCGAGCGCATCCCGCTGCTTGTGACGGAATAAAATTCTACACAAGATAACAGATACTTACCTTGGCTGTTCAAAGAGAGAGGCCCTGAACCTGGGCAGACTGTCCGGATAATTTTCGCGGATAAATTCAATCAGCTTTTCCCGCACTTCACATTTCAGCTCCCACCCGCTGGAGGAGTCAGGAGAACTCATCAGAGCCCGTAATTGAACCACTTTATCCCCTGCTTCTGTGGTATGCAGCCGCCAAACCGAACCGTCCCAGTATTCGGAATCCTTTAGGATCCGGTGCAGTTCGTTTCGCACGGCTTGGATAGGCACTAAGGGCTCACTCAAAAATAACTTCCCATTTTCCCATCTCAGCTTCGGACCATCTTCGGCCGCCGCTCAATCGTGAAGTCCTCGAAATAGTCCACTATTTCTGTGGCTTCACTCAATCGCGACGACCAAATCTGACCCAAATCTGAGCGTCAATTCTGTGAATTTATTTTTGAGTGAGCCCTAAGTTATATTATGCTTAGCCCATCGCAAACAGAAATGGGGTGTATACCCCATTTTGAACTTCAGATTCTCTCCGTGCCTTTGTCTGCTACCGGCCTTTTCGCGTTCAATAAAGTTTTGAACCCCGATATCTACATGTCAGACCGTATTGATTCCAAACAGAATCATTTTTTACCCTACAAGTGTTTCCAAGGTCTCATATTGGGGGAAGCCCTAACCGCCAATGCCGCGGGCCTCCACAGGCCTAAGCCTAAAATCGAGATTAGCAGCCTACAACCTTGAAACCGTCTCTGCTGGAATAGCTGATATTTACCCGAAAGAAAGAAGGAGATGCGACCCATATGAACCCCATCAGCCAAGTCAACAAAAAAGACCAAAACCCAGGGCGTCTCAAAATTTTTTCCGTATTTACCCTCTCTTTGCTGCTGGCAGGCATCACCGCCATTTGGGGGATCGTTCATCCCCAGGCCATGGCTGGCTTTATCTCCGGCATCACTCGATACTGCCTGGACTCCTTTGACTGGATATTTCTCCTTTCCATTACTGTTTTCCTCTTTTTTTGCTTCTTTCTGGCATTTAGCCGATTCGGACGGATCAAACTGGGCCGGCCTGAAGACGAACCGGAGTTTGGAACCTTATCGTGGGTGGCCATGCTTTTTGCCGCCGGAATGGGTGCCGGCCTTTTGTTTTGGGGGGTAGCCGAGCCCCTTCATCACTACATGGCCCCTCCCCCTGGACAGGCGCCCATGACATCCCAGTCTGCCCGGTGGGCTATGGTGGTAACCAATCTTCACTGGGGGATTCATGCTTGGGGAATTTACGCTATGGCCGGTCTGGTGCTTGGTTATTACAGTTTCCGGCGTGGCTATCCATTATTGCCGAGTTCACCCATTCGGGCAGTCTTTCCAGGACGTTTTGGCACTACCTTGGGGTTTGTGGCCGATTTGATTGCGGTATTGGCCGTAACCTTCGGTCTGGCCGGTTCCCTCGGAATGGGGGTCATTCAGATCAATACCGGAATGACAGAAGTTTTTGGAACACCGTCGGAGTCTACATCCTTTCTTATCGGCATCCTCTTGGTATTGATTCTGTTTTACATGATTCCGGTCAGTACCACTCTGGACAAAGGGATCAAATTGCTTTCTAATGTAAACGTAGCGCTGGTGGTCTTGATGATGCTGTATATTCTTCTGTGGGGTCCTACCAGCTTTATCTTTTCCACCTTTACCACCAGCTTAGGCGATTACATTACGCACCTGTTGAATTTGTCTTTCCGCCTTTTTCCCTACAGCGGTGAAACAGAATGGTCCAAGGTTTGGACCCTGACTTATCTCATATGGTGGATTGCCTGGGCTCCTTTCGTGGGCATCTTTATCGCACGCATTAGCCGCGGCCGAACCATTCGAGAATTCGTCGTTACCGTGGTCTTTATCCCCACCCTTTTCTCCATCCTCTGGTTTGCCGTATTTGGTGGCACCGGACTGTACCTGGAGCTATTTGGTGAAGGCGGGTTGGCATCCTTGGTACTGGAAGATCCTTCCAAGGCCCTGTTTTCCCTATTTAGTTATTACCCCCTGGCCAAGTTCTTGGCTGTGCTCACCATTTTTCTCGTTTTTGTATTTCTGAGTACCAGTGCGGCCAGCGGAGCCTTTGTGCTGGGAATGATGACATCAGGAGGTTCTTTGAATCCTCCCAGGGCCCGGAAACTATTCTGGGGGGCTGTGGTGGCAGCGGTCACAGCGGCCATGTTGTTTACCGGCGGGGGTTTTGTGATCTTGCGTGCAATTGCCATCAGCGGAGCCCTTCCCTTCACGGTTATCATGATTGCGTTGGTCGCCTGTTTGACCCGAAGCCTTATATCCGAAACCGTGGAAGAGGATCCAGCAGCTTTGCCTGCCCATCCAACCGACTCCCATGAAACCGCGACATAAAGGAGTGCGTTTATGCGACGAGTGATCTTTCTTTTTCTTTGCGCCATTCTAATCAGTGGATGTACCCGTCAGGAACCGATGGTAGTGGCCTCCAAAACGTTTTCGGAAAACAAACTGTTGGCAGAGATGTTTGCGCTGCTGGCCACCGAAAAAGGGATCCCGGTCAAAAGAATAATTCCCTTTGGAAACACCTTCGACCTCCAGGAGGCCATCAAGGAAGGACGCATTGACCTCTATCCTGAATACACTGGTACGGGCTTGTCCATGATGGGACTTCCTGCCATGAGTGACGGTGAGCAGGCCATTCAGGTGCTGCGGCAGCAATTCGGCCGGTTTCAAATCGCCTGGCTGGAGCGACTGGGGTTCAATAACTCCTACGTTCTATCCATGCAACCGGATGTGGCCGCCCGCATGCAGGCAACCACCATCAGTGATTTAGTGGATCAGGAAGAGACCCTGCGCATGGGATGCGAGGAGGAATTTTTGGCCCGTCCTGTGGATGGATTTCAGCCCCTGATGCGCCACTATGGTTTCAGCCGGGAACCGGAGGTGGTGGTTGCACAATCACGGGAGCAATTGTACCAGCACTTGGTTTCCGGTCAAACCGATGTATGCGTGGTGCAGCGAACAGATCCCCAGATACGAGAATTTGGGCTTTCCCTCTTGGAAGACAACCTGGATTTTTTTCCAGTCTACCAAGGTGTCCCGCTGGTGCGGGAGGAGACCCTCAGTCGATTTCCTGATCTACGCCAAACCCTTGACCAGCTTTCCGGAAAGCTCAGCAATCGAGTGATGCGGGAATTGAACCGGGAAGTGGAGCTGGATGGTCAGGAACTACGATCCGTGGCCGTCCGGTTCCTGGTACAGCACGCCCTCCTCACCAAAAAACCGCCTGAATTGAAACATCGAAGGCTGGTGGTGGCCGTTCCTCCTTCAGACCACCGTTCCAGAATTCTGGCCAAGTCCCTGGATGCGGTCCGCCGGGTGTTTCCCAAACGGCGGGTTGAAGTGGAAACCTTTTCTTTTCCCAAAGAGGCGCTCCTCAACAACAAGGCCTTTATTGCCTTGTTAGGGGCCGAAGACTTCTTTGCAGTCCGCCCCGGACTCTTGCCCCATACACGCCAACATATGGAGGCCGTTGCCGTGGCTGGATTTCGCATGATTCATCTCGTCCGGCGGACCGATACCATACAAGAGCGGCCCTTTGCGGGAATCCGTCGTCTCGGGGTAGGCCCGGCCGGTGGCAGCGCTGAACAAGCTGCTGCCATTCTCTTAGATGCCTATGCCAAGACCGATGCTGTGGAGGTATTGAGCGGTTCTGTTTCAGCACAGGTTAAAGAGGTGATAAAGGGAGAATTGGATGCATTGATGTTCATAGCCGCGCCCGGGGATGCCAATATGGTCCTGCTGTTGGGGAAGCCCGAATTGTCCCTGCAACCGATCGTGGAGTGGAAAGAAAAGGATCGTCAATACCGGTATCCGTTTTTTCGATTGGCTCGTATTCCCGAAGACATTTACCCTGGAATTGCTGAGCCCTTGAAAACCATAGGGACCCAGGTGGTGTTGGCCGGTCCTCGGCCCGAAACACAAGCCCTGGGCGATGGAGACCCCATAACGGGTCTTCGGCTGCAACGCCAACCCATTCCTAAAGGTGTGAAACAGGCCTTGGTCAAAGCCCTGGGAGATAAGGAAACCATAGATCCGACGCTTCCTGGAGAGCGGGTTTCCGTGGTAACAGCTCGTCGAGAAGTGGTGTCCGTGAATCCTGCCCCAGCGGTTTCCGCTATAACCTCCTTGTTTTTGTTGGCACTCGGAGGATTTTTCTACATGTTGCTTCGCAATGAAAAATCCCCCCGGACTAAACCTTAGGGCCCGAGTTTTACATCACAAGACAAATGCGAAAACCCAACTGGATGATGCTGTTTTTATTTGCCCTGCTCTATCTAAGGCCTATTTCCGCAAGCCTTCCCGCAGAAACGGATATGGAGGCACTCAAAAAAGAAATTGAGGAACTCAAGGTCAAAATCGAAGAACTGGAACCGCTCAAGGAAAAGCTTACGGTATTGGAGAAAAAGCTGACCGAGGCACAGGCCCGTCACCAGCACGAGTTGGATGCAGAGGCAGCATCCCGGACAGCGGATGCACAAAATGAGGTGGATCTGGGTGGCGCCCTGCGGTTCACTTATGTCTATCGGGATTTTCGAAAAGAGAGTGAGGACAAAGGAGGCGATCTTGAATTTGACCTGTTCCGCCTCAATGTAGACGGGGCTTACAGGGATATCCTGGTGTCTGCAGAATATCGCTGGTACAGTTATATGAATGTTATTCACCACGGATGGATCGGCTATGATTTTGCAGACACCTGGCAGGGACAACTGGGGATAACCGAGGTGCCGTTTGGCATCTTGCCCTATGCCTCCCATAACTGGTGGTTTGGTGTGCCCTACTATGTAGGTCTTGAAGACGACTATGATATGGGCCTGAAATTTATTTACGAAGAGCAGCCTTGGAACCTTCAGCTGGCATTCTTTAAAAACGGGGAGTGGGGAGATGCTTCCAAAACCGATCGATACTCCTTTGATGTGGTAAAGGCCCTCGGACAAGAAAACGAGGAGACCAATCAGATCAACGCCCGTCTGGCCTATACCTGGGATCATCCTCAATGGGGCAGCACCGAACTGGGTCTCTCCGGTCAATGGGGCCAGCTTTATAATGACCGCACTGCATCCATGGGAGATCATTGGGCTGCGGCCGTCCACGTAAACGGCTTCTACGGGCCGTGGAATGTCATGTTGGAGTGTGCCCGTTATGATTTCAGTCCCAAAGATCCCCCTGGCACGGACGATCGCACCGTGGTTATGGGTGGTTTTGATACGGCCTTTCCCGTAGCTTCTGACGGCACGCTTCTAATCGCCAACGTGAGTTATGATGTTCCGGTCAGTTGGGGCCCCATTAACAAACTGAGGTTCTATAATGACTACAGCATTCTGATAAAGGACCAGTATGATTTTCATAACACCCAGATCAACACCCTTGGTTGTCTGATCAGTGCACCGCCGCTATATACCTATGTGGATATCATTACCGGGAAAAACGCCCCTTTTCTCGGGGTCCCTACGGACATCCACGGTACACCTCAGGGACTGGGGCCAGGTGATCCTGATGCAGATTGGGAAACCCGGTTCAACATCAATATCGGTTATTACTTTTGAGAGCACTCCATAGAAGGAACCCCATGGCACCAGAGAATCAATTCACTCTACTTACAGACCTCTATGAAATGACCACGGCCGCTGCCTATTATGAACATGGCATGTTTGCTCCGGCCACCTTCAGCCTGTTTATCCGGGAATACCCGAAAAACCGCGGGTATTTTCTCAGTGCGGGGCTGGAACAGGTGAATATTTCGCCAGTGATGGATTTGACGAATTTAAGATCGCCTATATTTTGAACAGAGGGGCACTAAAGCTATAGAGGGGGGAGCATGGACGAGGTAGCACTCAAGAAGCAAATCGAAAATTTGGAAACTGAATTAAAAGTTCTGGAGGATTATCTCAAAACCGAGATTATGAACCTTAGGGCTCGCTCAAAAATAAATTCACAGAATTGACGCTCAGATTTGGGTCAGATTTGGTCGTCGCGATTGAGTGAAGCCACAGAAATAGTGAACTATTTCGAGGACTCCACGATTGAGCGCCGGCCGAAGATGGCCCGAAGCTGAGATGGGAAAATGGGAAGTTATTTTTGAGTGAGCCCTTAGGGCAGATACGGACCAACTCAAATTGGTAGTCACCGCCTGCCGCAGAGTCCTGGAGCAAAAATTACCGGATTTTAGGGAAAAATATTTGGAAAGGTTTTCCCAGGAGGTCCGGGAAGGGGACCCGGAAGCCCGATAATACCAAAAGGAACGGTCCCGGGCCTATGGCGTGTGGGCCAAAGAGGAGAAATAGAGATTGGAGGTTCAGGGGTGAACCCCCAATCCTGCCTAAGCCCT
>JAIPDZ010000044.1 GCA_021737425.1 Deltaproteobacteria bacterium | reverse complement strand
AAACCAAAGGGCCCCGCTGAGAAACCCTCCCAGCGGGGCCTTTTGCTTTTGGGTGCGGAGGGCTAATTGTCGCTTGCCGTGGGCTGTTGTCGAAGGCCTGCGGCGATATTCTGGTTGATCTCGATGATGGCGTTCAGCTTTTCAGGAGAAGGATGGGCCATGGTCTCCAAAATCCGTTTGTCGATAAAGGCACTCAGCCTGAGCAAATCCCTCCTCAGCGGTTTTGGCAGCGGATTGTCCTCTCTTCCAAGCTCTCCCTGAAATACACTCCACATGCGCTGGTTGAATTTGAGGGCCTTCTGGAGTCTGTCCTTGCGGCCGGCCTGGTCCCAGCCCTTCTGGCATTCCCTCAGCTTGAGCGCCGCCTTGGTGAGAACGGCGGCCTCGATGTCGCGACCGGACAGGGTGGTTTTGCTTACACTCTCATACATTTGTAGCGGATTTGCGTACATCCTGAAATACCTCCTCTTCACTCATTAGGATGGGAACGTCCTGTTTTCAGCGGGATTGCCGGCGGACGATTCTCAAATTTTATGTTATCGGGAGGGGGGTTATCCCCCTCCCGGAACTTAAGGTTGGTGTCCTTTAGAACAGTCTCAGAACAGACTGGGCAGCTTCCGAGGCCATGCTCAAGGCGGTGGTGCCCAAGGACTGCCGGGTCTGAAGCATCAGCATGTTGGCACTTTCCTCATTCATGTCCGCATTGGTCAATGCCTCTGCCCCGTCTTCCAGGGTGTTGATCATGTTGTCCGTAAAGTCCTGCCTCGCGGTGACAATACTGAGGTTGTTGGAGAGTTTCTGGGTCTCTGTTCTCAGTTCATTCTTGGCACTGTCCAACTGCGTGATAACCGTGGTGGAATTTCCGACCGTACCCGTGGACCAATCGGCGGCCGAAGAGATGGAAAGTCCCCCTGTCCCCACCTCAGCGTCAAACCCCTGGAGGGTCAGCTTGTTGGTGCCGTCCGCGTCAAAGGTCACCACCAGGGTGTCGCCGGTGCCGTTCAGCAGGTTGACGCCCTTGTAAGTGGAGTCGTTGGCCAGGTCGTTGATCTGGCTCAGCATGGTGTTGAACTGGGTCTGCAGCGTGGCCCGATCCGTGGAATTGGACTCGGACTGGGCCGACTGGGCCAGGGACTTGGCAGACTCAATCAGGTCGGTGATGGCCTCAATACCGATGTTGGCCGCATCGATGGTCTGCACGGCCTCGCTCATTTCGTCCTTCCGGCCTTCCAGGTCGCCGGCGCGCTGCTGGTGTTCCTGGGCCTTAAAAAAGGCGACCGGATCGTCCAGGGCGCTCTGGACCTTCAGACCGGTGGACAGCCTGGACTGGGCGGTCTCCATGGCGGTGGTGGTCTTCTGCAATTGGAAGAGATTTGCCCGCATTCCTGAGGTGAGTGTGATGTCAGCCATGATACTTCTCCTTTTCTAGGTTTGTCCCGGCATTCTTGCCGCGTGATCAATGAACTCTGAACGCTGTGTATTGTATTTGATGTAGTTATCGTCCGATTGGTTAAAAACTTTAGGAAAATCGTAATTGGAAATGGTTCAGAGGTTCATGGTTCACAGGTTCAAGGGTTCAGGGTTGAATAATTCGAAGGTGGATGCTCATTTCGTACATTTAAGATACAAAGCGGGGTAAGTGATTCTTGAGGGTTATGGATGGCTTATGGAGAATCCGAAGCGCATCTGCAAAGTCACATGATGGATGGGGTTTTTCGGGAGTTGCTATGTAGGATGAGAAAGAGGTCTATATGATCGGGAGGGGGAAAACATCTCCCCCTCCCGGGTTAAAGGGTGGGTGTGATTTAGAAGAGCCTCAGCACGGACTGGGCTGCATCCGAAGCCATGCTCAAGGCGGTGGTGCCCAAGGACTGCCGGGTCTGAAGCATCAGCATGTTGGCGCTTTCCTCATTCATATCCGCGTTGGTCAATGCCTCTGCACCGTCTTCCAGGGTATTGATCATGTTGTCCGTAAAATCCTGCCTCGCGGTGATGATGCTCAGGTTATTGGACAGTTTCTGGGTCTCTGTCCTCAGTTCATTCTTGGCGCTGTCTAACTGCGCGATGACCGTGGTGGAGTTGCCCACCGAACCCGTGCTCCAAGTGGCGGCCGAAGTGATGGAAAGTCCGCCTGTCCCCACTTCAGAGTCAAATCCCTGCAGGGTCAGCTTGTTGGTGCCGTCCGCGTCAAAGGTCACCACCAGGGTGTCGCTGGTGCCGTTCAGCAGGTTGACCCCCTTGTAACCGGAATCGTTGGACAGGTTGTTGATCTGGCTCAGCATGCTGTTGAACTGAGTCTCCAGTGTGGCCCGGTCCGTGGAATTGGACTCGGACTGGGCCGACTGGGCCAGGGACTTGGCAGAGTCGATCAGATCGGTGATGGCCTCGATACCGTTGTTGGCCGACTCGATGGTCTGTACGGCCTCACTCATTTCGTCTTTACGGCCTTCCAGGTCGCTGGCCCGCTGCTGATGCTCCTGGGCCTTAAAAAAGGCGACCGGATCATCCAGTGCGCTCTGAACCTTCAGACCGGTGGCCAGTCTGGACTGGGCCGTCTCCATGGAAGTGGAGGTCTTCTGTAATTGGAAAAGATTGGCCCTCATTCCTGAGGTCAGTGTAATGTCTGCCATAATATTTCTCCTTTTCTAGGTGTTGTCCCGGGATTCTTACCGGGAGATGGTTTACGCTTAATTTCCGATGCCAGTTTCGGAAATACCAAAATACCGCTAAATCGACCGTCTCACCTCCTTTCACAAGTGGATATGGGTTGTCCTTTTTCTGTGCTTGTCTCTACTATCGACCATTGAATGAAAAACTTTAGGAAATTCGCTAAAAAAATCCCGTGGCATATTGGCATGAAGTTTGCTAATAAGAGCACAGAGTCCTGAAATGGGGAGAAGTCCATTTTATTTTCGGACTCCCGGGCGTGGTGTTCCTACCGTATTTTAAGGTGGGCCACGACTTGCAGCTTATGTGATGGTGAGGGAGGGGTATATGGCCAGTCTTGAAACAATGGATTTAAAATCGTTTATCACCAATTCAGTATACGGCGTGTTTGACACTATGCTCTCCATGCCTATTGAGGCGTCTGACCAGGATTGTCAGCAGACCCAAGACGGCAAGCGAATCGTAGGATCTGTGGGATTCGCGGGGAAAGTGCTCGGAAATGTCAGCATCCATGTGAATGAGGACTTTGCCCGTCTGATTACCGCGGCCATGCTCGGTATGGAGCTGGATGAGATTGAAGGAGACGAGGAGATCCATGACGTGATCGGGGAATTGAGTAATATGGTGGGGGGAGATATAAAGTCCCGCCTCTGCGACAAGGACCTGCAGTGTGAGTTATCCATCCCGTCCATCACCAGCGGATCTGATTTCAGGACGGAGACAAAAGGATGGGAGCGGCATGAACGCTTTGTATTTCAAAATGGTGTGAATGTGGGATTGGTCGAGGTGTTTGTCAAAGCAGACCGCTAAACCTATGAGTGGAGAGAGGCTATGGCGTTAAAGGTACTGACAGTGGATGACAGTAAGACGATTCGCATGATCGTCAAAAAGGCCTTCAAACCGTACGAGTGCGAACTCTTTGAAGCGGAAAACGGCCAGCAGGGTCTGGAGGTGGCTAAGAAAGAGAACCCCGGTTTGATTGTTCTGGATATTACCATGCCGGTCATGAACGGCACCCAGATGCTCGAGAAATTGAAGGGCGATCCGGAAATGAAAGATACCCCCGTCATCATGTTGACGGCTGAATCAGGCAAGGAAAATGTGCTCGAAATCGTAAAAATGGGTGTAACCGATTACATGGTCAAGCCGTTTAAAGGGGAGCAGCTGATTGATCGGGTTACCAAAATTTTGACGCTGGAAGAAAAAGCAGCGGCGGCCGGGGAGGATACCTCCAAGAGATATTTTTCCATGGATGGCGATATCCAGATCTTGACCCTTCCCCCGAAGGTGGACAGACCGGTCAGCGTGGAGATTGAGGGCCATCTGAAGAACAAAATCGAGGCCATGGTCAACTCCGGGATCCAGAAGATTATTCTGGCCCTGCACAGGGTGACGGGGACCAACGTATCCCTGATCAAGCTGATCATCACCATCATTCAGGAGTGCCAGAAAGCCGACATCCAGGTCCGGGTGGTGGGGACCCCCGCCATAAGGGACGAATTAAAAGAATTCCAGGAGACCAGTGAAATTACCATTGATCTTTCCATGGACGAGGCAAAGGGGCAGTTTTAAAGGGCGTGGGTTGTTGGTTGCCGGTCGCTCGGTTTCGTGCGGGGTTTTTTGACGTCTGACCTCTGACGCCCGACCTCTGCATCAATGGATGGTGATGTCGTTTCGCACGTTCCAATTGTCTTTACCCAAGAGGATAGCCCTGGATTCACAGGGGTCCCATAGATACAATACCAAATCCCGGGTGCTCTCGATCCAAAACCCCTGACAACGGACCCCATCCTTTTGGTCCTTCATTTGCCAGGGCACGTTTAGAGGACCTTCGCCCAAAGGGGACATCTCCCCCAAGGTCTTGCCGATCTCCTGTTCGGCCCCAGGGGCAAATTGGATGTCCTGGATCTCGATATTGTGAAGCGAATCCAGTTCTATCTCAAACAAATCACTGATAAGTTCTTTTAGTCGATGCATTATATCTGTCCTGGTGATTCTTATGCCGGTTCCCTACGGTTTGATCAAGGAGAAGACCTTTTGCTCACCCTCGGCATGAAGGGTGGGTCCCCTACCCCGGGTTCAGCCGGGGGCAGATCTCCCTGCACATCATGGAGGCCTCAATGGTTCATATCGGTCTGCGGCGCAAAAACTTGAGCCGGTTTTGGACCAAAACCCGAAAATCGCCTCCATCTTTTCATGAAGAGCATGCCCCGTCCCCATTGGCATCTTATTAAACCGGAAGATAATGCCGGGGAAATTTTTTCCTACTTAGCCCGGGTATGCGGGACGTTGCCTCTTGAAGATAAAACCTATCTATTGGAATTTACGACATATAATTCATATACTGTAGAAGCTGCACGGTTCTTGCATGAGTTGCAATCAGCCGACAGGGATCGGTTAATCAGGTCCTTTCAGGCGGTGCACGGCTTTCCAAAAAGGCCGGGCAACGATCCAGAATAACGGGCAAGGGAGGTAAACACCATGAAAGTTGATATCGTACAGGAAATGCTCAAGTCTGCGCTTAATTCCACCGTGCAGAAAAAGGAACAACCCGGCAAAGAGAGGTTCGGGGCGATTTTAGAGGAGACCATGAAGGGATCCGCTGATCCGAAGGCCGCTCGGGAGACCCATCTCCCTTCCGGCCTGACAGGCATTGGAGATATCCAGGGGATATCCGCTGCGGTGCAGGACGAAACCCCCATATTGGAGAAGACCACCGGTCTGGTAAATGTGTTGGATGAGTACCGCGAACTGCTGGGGGCCCGCCATGTTTCCACCGAGGAGTTAAGGCCCATCATCAATGAGATCGGCGAACAATCAGAGGGCCTGAGCGTCAAGCTTGATACATTGGCCGAAGGGAGTCCCCTGAAAGAGATTGCCAATCAGGCCTTGATGGTTTCTTCTCTTGAGGTGATGAAGTTCAACCGCGGGGATTATGATCTTACATAGGGGGCCTGACGAATATCCGTTCTCTCGCCAGAAGCAGATACGACCATGAAACGGTGGACAGGCGTGTGATCCGCCTGAAGATGAATCGTTCATAATATTGACAGAGTTGTGCGGACAGGCACCGGCTGAAACCGGTGTCCAGCAGACGGCAGTACACGTGAAGTGGGTTGAATCGGTGTTGAAATCCACTGACAAGTTTTTTCATTTTCCTGAAACACTCCTTTACTGGGCTATCCTCTTTCTCTTCTGTTATCGGCAGAATGCCCCGAAATCTTGACCCGCCTTTTTCACATCATCAATTCCCAAAAATTCACCGGTCTTTCTTTTCCAATTTGAATCGGTCAAAATGGCACAGTAATTGCTTTTATTTAGTGAGCAAAGGCTGTTGTGCGCCTTTTTATCCAAACCCCTAAGAAAGAACAGCCCCATATGGAGAGACCGCAAATGCAGAAAAAATATATATTGTGGATGATGTCGCTCATCTTCCTAACCGTGTGTCCCCTTTCAATCTGGGCAAGTGCCGAAGAAGGGGATGCGGCCTGGAGAGGGCGGATTACGGTACGGGTGAATGTGAGGGAGGCGCCTGGCGAAGAGAGCCGGATCATTACCCAGATCGACCAAGGGGAGCGGGTCATGGTCCACAGGGTGAAGAACGGCTGGTGTCAGGTATTTGTCAAAGGAGACGCCTTTCAATTTATGGGATGGGTTTATGGAAAATACGTGGCCCCCGTGACCGGCATGGAACCAAAAAGGCCCCAGACCCCGCAGTCACGCCCCTCATCGGTTTCTCCTGACAAGGGAGTTGGTTCAAAGAAGGCGGGGAGCCCCGAAAGGGCTGAGACCGTTATTCCCAATCCCCAGAGACACCCGAAGGCTGAAGCTCAGACTCCTCCTGTGAACCAAGTGCAAGAGAGGAGACCCCGTTCTCAGGCAGGGGGTGGCCAAGCTGCGCCGGCAGAGTCTGGTCTGATGAAAGAAAGAGAGGGGATAAAATCCATCCCAGGGGAAATCCCACCCAGGGGGAAAGTTCCTGCGGCTGAAGTGGCTGCCAATAGGCCCCCTCGAGAGGCAGCGCATGCACAGGAGACCCGGCGGGATTCATCTCCTGGCGCAGACGCTTCCCGTAGCGCGGCCCTCCAAAAAGGGCATTCCGCTCCCAGCCAGGGCCTCAATCGGGGCGTACAAGGGGGCGACTCTTCTATGGGGGAGAAGGGAAAGACGGTCGTTCATGGAACCGCAACGACCCCAGCAAATCATGCCGGAAGCGGTCGGGAATTCCGGATCATGGCCGGGGTGGTCCTAAAACTCACCATCGTGGCGTTTTCCTGTCTTGCCATCTTATTCGCGCATAGGGCGATCCTGCTGGTAGGTCCACAAAAACGGTAAGCATAAATCATGGGCGTGGGGTTCCGGAGACGGGAGGCCGTAAGGAAAATGGATCAAAACACCCCGGAAAAGCCGGTAAACTGATCGGCATCCTTATCCATGGAAAGGCCCCACTGGTCTTCCCCTGCGAACTTGAACTCGATGTGTGAAGGATCGATGGTCCCATCGGCCGTTGCGTTTTGCTGGACGGTGAACTGCACGGTGGCGGTAAGCGCGTCTTCATCGTAATACACATAATCCGGAAAACTGGTAATGGACACCTCGGTTTCCGCTACGGTGAGGCCAAGATTATAGGCCGTGCCGGATCCGTCCGCCAGTGTCCGCTTGATGGTCCAGTTAAAACGGTCTTCAATGGAAGCCCTTTCCATCTCTTTATCGAATTGAAAGACCATCTTGAATTGCTTTTCGGCGTTGGCGTTCTCGAGATAGGAATCCAAATCCGAGACCAGCGTGTTTCGTGATTTGTAGTAGCCGAATGTGCTTTCCATTGCGGAGGCAAAGGCGATTTTGGGCGTGTCCACTTTATAGATATACCGGGAGACGGTGTCGGCCAAATCTTCATCTTCATCCTCGAGAAAGGCCTGTATCTCCTCGGCCGCTTCTATCTCCCCCATGTCCGCATAGGCATAGGCCTTTTCCGCATAGGCATCGTAGAATTCCCGGTCCGTTTTGATGGCCTGATCAAACAGTTCAATGGCCTGCTCATATCGGCCTTCCTTGCTGTAGGCCAGTCCCAACCCATAATAGCCGGCCGCCTCGTCAGGTTCCAGCTGCTGAACCTTTCGGAACTGCGCCTGGGCTTCGCTATTGCGGTCCAAGGCAAGGTATGCCTGGCCTAGATGGTAGTAATTTTCCACACTTACCGGATCTATTCGGACCGCTTCAGAGAATTCATTCAGGGCCTCTCCGTGTCGTTCCTGATCAAAATAGAGCTTTCCGAGCTTTAGCCGGGGTGCGGCATCTTCCGGGTTTAACTGGATCCACTTCTCGTAGGCCTCAATGGCCTTATCTTCGTTTTCCAATTTCAGATACGACATGGAAAGGTAATTGCAGGCCCTCGCGGAATACTCCGACTGGGGCGCCACCTCGATTGCGCGCTCAAACGCCTTGGCCGCCTCCTCGTAGTCCTTATCGGCGTAGAGCTCCATCCCCTTGTTCAGCTGACTATTGGATATGGTCATCAATGTCTGCTCTTGCTGAGCATAGGTCACGAAGAAATTGCTGGAATCGACGCTCCTGACCATAATCGTTTTCTCTCCCTTTCCTGATCCAATATCCGCGATTTGTAATAGGCGACCTTTTGTGCCCGGTGACGGGTAACCGTCCCGGGCAACGGTGAGGCTTCAATACCCTTATCGGCAGGATGTGGCCATTTCTTGAGGAAAAAAATATTCTGGATCGCCCTTTTTGAGAATCAAACATTGATGTATTCGTAAAAAGTCAAAATCTCACGCAAAGTCGCAAAGCTCGCAAAGGTAACTTATTAAAATTAATATATTTTTTTTCTGCATCCCTGCGCCTCAGCGCGAAAACATACTTTTTACGGGACTATCAACATTCATCCGGTATCGAAAAATCCCGGCCGCCCCGCCTGAGGGGCGGGGCACGCAATACGCCCGCTTGGCGTTCTTAGGCAAAATACACACCACGTGTGGCCTCCTGCGCAGGATGCCCATTTTTATATGCGATTTTGGTATAATACATGCACTGATATCAGGGGCCGGTCCTTTTTTCCCGGGGGCCCTGTGTAAGATACTGCTGGAACATGGCAACCCACTTGACTTTTTGCATAAAACTTATAGATTTGATGGCCCCAACGGGTAAAATAAACTGATCAGTTTGAGGGATCGTGCCGCTATTTAATGATGAAAATGCCCAGCGAGCCTATTCCCCGCTGATTGTTGGAGCGAAGCGGAAATCCCGCCTTGCGGGGCAGCGGACCGCCAGAAGCGGTTAAAGGTTAGCTCGCCCAATTAAATCGTCCTTCGGAGGGCCGCAAAGCGGCATTTAACCGGGGCGAGCGAAATAAAAAATGGCAAAAATTCCTTACATTTGGGAGATTCCCTGTAGCTTGTCGGAGCGAAGCGTAGATCCCGACGTATCGGGGCTACAGGGTTCTTCAATCGGCACCAAGTCCCGGGCAGATAAATTCTTCATGGGATCCATGTGCCCATGGAATCGATGGCCACAGGATATGGGGAGAGCAGATGCAGGATTTGATTCAAAAAGAAGAGATTGAAAAAAAGATCCAGGAACTTCCGTTGGTGGACGTGGCGGTATTTGACGTCATCGCCATGCTGGACGACCCTGACACCAATTTTGAAAGGATCTCCAAAAACCTCTCGCCCGATGTTGCATCACGGTTTTTGGAAATGGCCAACTCAGCCTATTATGGACGGGAGGTCCGGTCCATCGGATATGCCGTGAGAGTGCTGGGGTTTACCCAAATGAAGAAAATCCTCACCTCTTCGCTCCTCATGTCCCACTTTATCAAGCATGTGGACTTTAAGCGGTTCAATTTCGAGAAATTTCAGCAGCAGGCCCATTTCTGTGGGGTGGTTTCCCGGGCCTTGGGGGAGATCCTGGGGTATGAAAAACCCGAGGATCTGTTTACGGTGGCCATTCTTCAAAACATTGGGAAACTGGTTCTGGCCACCCATTTCCAGGCGGAATTCGATGAGATCAACCGGTTAAAGATCTCGGAAGGCGTCTCCAGCAGGGAGGCTGAACACCGGGTCTTGGGAATCGGCCATGCCGAGATCGGGGCCCTGGTATTGAAGAAATTCAAAATACCCGAGGACATCTGCAATGCGGTGAAATATCACGATGCCTTTGAGCGCGTCACCCCGGAAGGACCCAGTTATCAGTTGGAATTCATCGCCCGGGAGGCCAGCAGAATCGTGGGTAAATTCAGACTGCCGGAAGAGATGGAACCGCAGGAAATGAATGAGCGGTTAAAAGGGACGGTGAGTGAGGGTCGGAGAAGGTATCAAAAGCGAATCGAGGAGGGGATGCAGGAAAAAGGGTACAGAGAGACGTTTGTTGAACTGCTGGCCGAAGCTTCAGCACTAATCTACAGGGATTTGAAGCTATTCGTCAACGAGAGAGCCGCCGGGGAGACCGGACCCGAAAATCCCACCTGAGATTCCTGACGGAACACGACCTCCCTTTACGCCCAAAATTGTGGTAGCCTAGTACCATTATGACCCTTTTTAATTTCACGCCGTCATCCACGCGAGGCTTGTCCCGGACCCCGATCCGGGAGCCGGAATCCCCAATTCTTCCGACGGTTGTAGACACCGCACCAACCCACGGCCCCACGGTACATGTATAAAGGGCGTCACTTCATTATATAGGACAGGTCGCAAAGGTGGACAAGGACAGGGTTGTAGAGATAGGAACGGACGTCAGGAAATACAAAAATTATAATGTCTATTATCAGGACCCCATTTCGGGGCGATTCATCCTGTACAAGCCAAAAGGAGCGGATGTAGATGAGATTCGGATCGATCAAGAAAAGGTGCCCAAAAAGCTGTATGTATCCTTGAACGACCAACTCGATTTTGTATCCTCCCGGCATGAGGAATACAACCGCCGATTAAAAAGTATCCTGAAGACCAGTCCCCGGGAGTCGAAGGAGGTGCTCACCCAGGTCTTGGACCTGGGGCTCACCGTGCCGTTGGGTGAAGTGGTTCATCACATGCGGGATACCATAGACATCGTGGTCAAGGAGTTTTTGGAAGACGAAGACATCGTGAGAAAAATGGCCGAAGTGACCGTAAAGGACTTATCCACCTCCGTACATTCGGTCAATGTTATGTTGTACTGTCTGGGATATGCCCGACAGAGCGGCCACGGATACGACGATTTGAAGTCCTTCGGCCTGATGGGATTATTTCACGATGTGGGAAAGCTCAACATTCCTGACCGCATCCTCAAGGCCCCCCGCCGCCTCAGTATGGAAGAGTTTGATCTTATCAAGGCCCATCCCAATCACGGGTACAATATCCTGGTGCAAACCAAAGTGGAGAAGCGGGTCCGGATCGGGGCCCTGCAGCATCATGAAAGATGCGACGGATCGGGTTATCCCAAAAACCTGAAGGCGGAAGAGCTCCTGCCCGAATCAAAGGCCCTGGCCATCATCGATGTCTTTGAGGCCCTGACCAACTGGCGCAGTTACAAAGATCCGGTCAATTCCGTGACCGCCCTGGACATCATCAAAGAAGATGTGGAGAAAGGGAAACTGGACAAGAGGATGTTTGCTGTATTTGCAAACAGTCTGGTAGGCTCCAAAGCCTGAGATGCATGCGCAGGAACATACTCCCCAATTTGAACCCCCTGTCCCGCTGCTGGGGCGGGACGGCGGCGTGCTTCTCATGTGAGCGGACGGACCGGACTGCCAGGGATCCCGAACAGATGAGATCATCCCGTTTCCGGCCCCGGCCATGGGTATTTTCGGGGCGGATAGTTCTTGACAGGCTATGCAGCCTGCTCAAGGGCGGCGATTTCTTCCGACTGAAGCACCCGGCTAATATCCAGCAGGATTTTGACACTCCCCTCCATCTTGGCCATACCCAAAATGTATTCCGTATTCAGCTTGGTACCGAAGGTGGGCGTCTCTTCAATTTCATCGGCCTTGATGTTCAAGACCTCGGAGACGGAATCCACCACAATCCCCATGAGCACAATTCCGGCCTGGCCCTGAATCTCCACCACAATGATACAGGTGCGATCGGTGTAGTCGATCTCTCCCATGCCGAATCTCAGCCTGAGATCCACCACCGGTATGACCTTTCCCCGGAGATTGATGACCCCTTTGACAAATTCCGGTGTCTGGGGAACCGTGGTGATGGGCATCATGCCGATAATTTCCTTGATCTTGAGTATGCCGATGCCGTATTCCTCTTCCGCCAACGTGAAGGTCAGATACTTTCCCTCCTTGTCGGCCATGGTTTTTACCTCCTGGTTAATCGCCTGGGCTTCTTGATTCATTTTCTTCGGGCTCCTTTATGGTCTATTGGGTTTAAGAATAAACATCTCGCAGTGACTGGCGATCCCCTTCCCGTTGCCGTCTCCGCCTTCCGATCCCCTCTTGCGGCAAAAGTCGGCGGATTATGGGCGCCCGTGCGGTGTGGGGGCGACCACCTGGGGTGCAGGCAAAGGGGCGCCGGTTCCGCGTACTATTGGGGAACTTTAATGCAAGTAAAATGCCAACGCATCGGGAGGGAGGCCGGATACCCGCTGCCTTCAAAAAAAACGGGTTTTACGGGGTACGCATCCCTTGGAGATGGGTGGACTGAATACCCGTCCCGGGGCCGGGGAGGAGAGAATCGGGGTTTCGTCAAAGGCTTGACGCTGATTTTCTGAAGGGCGTTTTTGGAGTTGGCCCGACTCCCCTAACATTGACCTTCCCTTTGAGAGGTGCGACCACAGGTTTCGACAGGGTGGGCGGGAGGTAACCGTCTTTATGCCGCATTGCCGCGGACCGGGGTGCCGGGATGCGGATGGTCCGCGGGGTTCATCCTAATGGATATGACGGCAGGGAGGTGTGGAGGGGAACGGTTTTTGCATATGATGACTATTTTTACATACGGCTCGTTTCAATCGGATGTCTCCATTGTAAGCCGGGTCATGGGAGAAACGGACACATGAGGATCACCTCTTTCGTCAAATCAATGATACTTTCGGAACCGCAGCGGCCCCAGCCGGACCGGGCCGGACTCCAGGTAGGGGACAGAATGGTGGGGAAGGTCCTCGAGGTCAAAGGGGACCACAGGGCCGTTGTGGACTTTGGCCGCTTTCGGGCCCTTTCCCATCTTGGATTTTCCGTGCAAAAGGGAGAAGTCATCAACGTAGAGGTGATGGATAAAGGGGTCCCGCTGAGGCTGAGACGGTCCGGAATCGACCCCGAGCTCGGTGTAAAAACCCGGAAGCATCCGGCTGTGGGGCAATTTCCGTCCCGTCAACTAATCCAGGAACTCCAGACCCACATGAGGCAGATTTTGCCGACTGTGGAGGGCGCCCTCAAGGGAAAGCCCGCAATCGGGGAGTTCAACAGGGCCTTAAAAACCCTGATGGCTCATTTTGAGCCCATGGATTTGAGGCAGCATGCCTCAGAGATTTCCGGTCGACTGAAGCAGTTCATGGAGGATTCCGGAATATTTTACGAAAAGAAGCTTGAAAAGGTCATTGAGAAGTTCATGCACCTCAAAGGCGATTTCACCTCCAAGGACCTGAGCGAAGCATATGACCTGAGGCGCACCGCCCATAAGGACGTGAAATCCAATCTCCTGGTCTTGCGGGAGTTCCTCTCCGGAAAGGAGTCCCTTTTTAAGGCCCTGACCGCCAAGGATCCGGAAGGCCTGCGAAGTGCGGTGGAAAGACTCCTAACTGAGACCACCGCCCGGCAGGAGGATGCGGGGGGTAAGCCGGCGAGGTCGGAAACGGCTCAGGTATTCACGTATCTGCTTCCCATGAAGGAGTTGGAGCAGGACGCGGAAGTAAAGGTCTATTACCCCAAAAAGGACCGGTCCAAATCCAGGGACGAATTCAGGGTTTCGCTTTTGCTGACCATGGAGAAGACCGGCCCGGTCCGGACCGATCTCTTTTTGAAGGATGGAAACCTGATGGTGGATTTTTTTGTAACCGAGCCCACGGTAAAGGATTATCTCGACCACGATGTGGAGGGGCTGAAAGGGGTTCTGGGAGGCCTTTTTGATACCCTGTCCGTCAGGGTGACCCTCTCTGAAAAGGAAATCGCCCAGTTTGAATTCGAAGATCTACCCCCGTCGAGTGACGGCCTGATAGATCTGAAGGTATGAAATGGATGATCCCAAAAAGGCGGTAGCCATAAAATACAGCCGGGATAAGGACCGGGCCCCGAAGGTACTGGCAAAAGGGAGAAATGAGGTGGCCGAGCGGATTATTCAAAAGGCCAAAGAGAGCCAGGTGCCCGTGTACCCGGACCAGGATCTGGTGCAGGTCCTGGAGACGTTGGAGCTGAACTTTGAAATTCCACCTGAACTGTATCGGGCGGTGGCCGAAGTGCTGGTATTTATCTATGCCCTCAATAACAGGCTCCCCTGAAAGGGTCCCCAAAGCCTGAACCTTCAAGTGTTCACCTCCATTTTCAGGAAACATGGCCATGGACATACGTGAATCCTACAGGATCCTGGAGCTTCATTATGGCGCTTCACTCGATGAGGTGAAACAGGGGTACAAGGACATGGTCCGGGTCTGGCATCCGGATCGATTCAATGAAGATCCCCGGTTGAGAAAAAAGGCCGAAGAGAAGTTGAAAGAGGTGAATAGGGCCTATGGGGATCTGATGGCCGTCTTTGCAAGGGAAATGGCCCTGTCCCCCCGGCCAGGTCCGGTGCGCTTCCCCAGTTGGTGGCGAAAGGGGATCCGGGGGATCGGCCTTGTGGTCATTCTCCTACTCCGGTTGATATATGATACGCTCCGCCGTAGCCTGTACTGGACGGAGCCGGGACGCATATTTCAGATCCTGGGGGGGGCCAAAAGGAGGACGGGCGTTACAGACCCGAAAAGGAGCAGGCCCGAGACCCCGGCCCATGAAAAAGGCCCCCCTGCCCATGGGAAGCGAGGAGGGGGCGAGCCGGATTTTGGATCGGTTTTCGACGAGGTGGCCCGGGAAAGACGGCGGAAGACCCATGCAGGGGGACGCTCGTCGGGGTGAGCAGATCACAATATAGGCCTTTTTCTGATTGACACAAAAACAATATATGGGGTAAATACCATTTTTAGCTTCAGTTGGCGATTGGGTTGCGGTGTAAGGTCTGAAGCAGGATTTTATGAGGGTAACGGCATCTCTTGGGGTCAAACCCCAAACCTAACGAGTCGAGGCTGATGACTGTTGTATCCATGACAGAGGCGAATAAGGCGTGCAGTATTCTTTTCGGCCCTCAGGTGAAGGCGTCGCTGGATTTCTTTACATATCTCCAGCCCTCAGGCCTGAAGTCTGCGTACCGGAAAAAGGCCCTTGAAACCCACCCGGACAGGGCCGGCGCCGTGGGAGAAGACAGGGCCGTAATGACCAAACGCTTTTTGGAGGCGACGGTGGCCTACCAGAACCTTCTTCCCATCATCGAGAGCAACGGGGCGGTGCTATCGCCGCGTCCCATGTATGGGAGCAAAGGGTGGGAAAGGCGGCCCAAGAAAAAGACGGGACCGGCCGCCCGTACAGATCATGTCTACGCCGGGGACCTGCCGAAACGAAGTCTGTTGATCGGGCAGTTTCTCTATTATTCCGGGGTCATCTCATGGAAAACCCTCATTGATGCCATTGTCTGGCAGAGAGGACAGCGGCCCTTGATCGGACAGTTGGCACGTGACTGGCGAAAGCTCTCAGAGCATGAAATCCAGATTATCCTGATGAGAAGGAGATTGGGGGAGAAATTCGGCGAATGTGCAATTCGGGCAGGCTATCTAACGCGTTTTGAGGTGATGGCCCTGCTGGGGGCGCAGAGCCGCCGTCAGCGTCCCATCGGCGAGTACTTTCTGAGGCAGAATATTCTGGGGACCCGGGAGATGGAACATATGCTCCGCAGACAACAGAGCCACAACAGGCGTGTTGCCGCCAAAAGCCGCTTTTGAGGTCTTTCCTGCATCCTGTCTTGGATCCTAACGCATACGGCTGTGCCGGGTTTTCCCTGAGGCCCACGCTCCCGTCCCCACCCATACTCCCTCTGACCGCATGGCATCATTTTCATCCAAGTCGGTTTTTGAAGGCCATCCGCCGGTAGGTGCGGAATCAGGGCCTAACAGGCCTTAAAGAGGCCATAGACCTTCATTCAGCGCGGGGTGGGCCGTGAACCTTTGGGCAAAGCCGATGTATTTGCTTACCAGCGCGGTCACGGCGAGCTGAAGCGCATAGGGCTTGACAGGCTTTTCCAGAAGATAGGTGATGTCCGATGCCACGCAGATATTGACCACATCATCGCTCGCATTTCCTGTGATCACGATGGCATCTTCATAGGCCGTCAGGAATTTATCCGAAATGGAATCCAGGAATGTAAATGCGGTCTCATGTTCCAAAAAGACATCCACCACAAAAATCGCCATTCCCGTTTCCTGGCCCCGACAATACTGGACGGCTTCGCCGGCGTCGGTAAAGGGGATCACATCACCCCACACATAAAACCGGTTGATGATTTCAGCCACGGTTTCACATGCATGGGGGTCATCATCAAGGATGATCACGTTGAGTCCCTGGCACATGATTTGCCTCCTTTCCGAGATGTGTCTTTGATTTGATTTCTATGCACAAAGCATGCCGTATTTAATCTCCTTCCCCTCCTTACATCCCACGGCGGTTAGAGTCTTAGATCACAACTTCTATGCAAAAAGCGAAGATGTTTTATTGAAGTTAAGCTATTTGATTCATTGGCACTAAGGTGTCAGGTTTCCCCGCAGATAGCGATAGCGGGATCTTCGACTGGTGTCAGGTGTCAGCAAACCCGAATTCTGAAACCTGAACACTGACACCTTAACACTTTTGGTTCCGGCTTGTCCGGCTTAGGACTTTCATTTTGATAAACCTGTCCGATGGATCCCACCATAATCCACCTTGAATTCTGTACCATTTTGTGATTATTGTAATAATACAGGCATGAATTCGGTTTGGGGCTATTGTTATGATTCCCCTTCTTTATGGCCGGTCGCGAACGGGGAACCAAAGTGGCCATCAATTAGGGGTATTTTCGGGCAGGGGGACGGCTGAAACGATGGCATCCAACAGCTCTCAGGAAGCGGGTGGTTTCTGCGAAAGGGACATATGGATCATTTCCGGCGGCAGACCCATAGGGTCTGAGCCCCCCATAATAGACGGGGTTGTGCCTCAATCGGGCGTGGTGTATGAGATCTCCGATATTGCCGAATACCTCCTCAGTCCAAATCCCATTGAAATCAAGAAATCGCTCATCGGATGTAAGGTCCGGTACCACAAGCCGTTTTTTGCGGTTTTAAAAGAGCGGCTGCTGGGCCGACGCCCTTTTCGTCGCCCGGGGACGTCCGACGAACCTGGGGATGCCGGCGAAGAAGTGTTGCTCCCCCCCCGAGCGCCTCTGCCGCTATTGAGAGACAGGCGCCTGAAGGCGCATTTCAACAGGATCGAAGGTCTGCTCAGCCCTTACAGCGCCATTTCGAGAAGACTGTCCGGATTGGACCTGACCCGGGTCCAGGACATTGTGGGGATATGCGACGATGCGACCCAGGAACAAACCCTGCTCAAGCTGAACGGCAGCCTTGAAGATAAAATCAACTATGTGGCAAAGCATATCCATCAGGAGGTGGAAGTCCTGCTGGGAAGCGCCTATATCGCCAAAGACCTGTTTGAAATGAGGGGGTTTGACTTCCAGGCCTATGATCCCGACAGGTCCCATCGCATGGTTCGGTTTTCCCAGGAGGGGAAGACAAAGGCCTGTGTCCTCGATGCCGATGGTGAGGTCAGGTTCTGGATCGAAGATGTGAAACTGATTCGATATCTGCAGCTTTTGGCGCAATCCGTACAGGAGAATGGGCGGCTGAAGGATGCCTTGCGTACCTGTGCCGAGGGGGAAGCCCAGCCCTACCGGTTGTTTTTTAACCGTGAAATCGAAATCGATTATTCCCGGGCCGGCCCGCCCGCCATTTACCAGGAGGTCTTTAAGACCTGCCGGCTCGCTGCCGAGGAAAAGGATGCGGTGATCAGTTCCTTGAGCAGTCAGCAGATCGGGATCTCTTTCAGTTGTCTGCCCCGGGCCGAGCCGGGGGCGGAACGCCTGTATACCTGTCTTTCCATAATGCACAATGTGTGTGCCCTTGAGGCACTCAAAAAGGATCTCCCCCGGTTGTATTCAGAGATCAAGAGAAGGGCGGCCATGAGTGAGGCGGGCAGGTATTACCTGCTTGATTCAGCCGGAGGGTATCAGAATGCCCTGTGACTACACATCCGCTGACTATGCCTCGGTTCAGGAGTTGGCGGCCTACCCGGATACCCTGAATCAATACCTGGACTTCTTTGAAGATACTTCCCAGATTTCAATACCGGAAGATCCCATTGAAAAGGTCATATTCCAGACCCGGGCCAAGGAGGCGATTCGAAAGGTGGCCCAGAACAAGGGCCATGTCCTCATGGTGGGACGTCCGGGAACAGGGAAGTCCCTGATCGCCAAGATGTTCAATGAGGTCCTGGACAGGTCCTTGGGGGATTACCTGAGACCGCGGCGTTCCATTGTTGCCTATCCGGGCAAGGATCAGAATCACATCCGGATCGCCTATGAGGACCCCCCGAACATAAACGAGTATATCTCCGGGATCAGGGCGTTACTCCAAACGGCCGAGGAGAGTATCGGTGAGTTCAGCCTCTCGGAGCAGATAAATTCCGTGAGGAAGGTGAAGTGGGGACTTTTGATCACCGCGGGATTGAGCGCAGTGGCCGGACTCTTCTTTCCGGCCGCCTTTATCGCCACCGGGCTGGCAGGGATCGGCACCATTTTCATGTACATGCAGGAGAACAATCACAAGGCCCAGGAAAAAATACAGAGGGAAAGCCAGGTGGGCAGACGGAACGAGGTGAAACACATCGATGACATGGTCCCTGAAATCCTGTACGACCCCACCAAAGATGAGGACTTGATGGCCAGGATATCGGAACCCAATGCCCGGAACATGAAGGGCGGTTTCAGGCATGACCCCTACCAATCGGGTCATCTTCATACCCCGGCCCACAAAAGGGCGTTTCTGGGGGCCCATGCAAAGTCCCCCATTATCTGCATCGATGAATTAAAAACCCTGATCCGGACCGGGTATATGTCTGATCTCCTGGAGATCATGCAGAACAAGAAATTTGATCTGGAAGGGGGGCGGTCCACGGGAAGCGGCGCGGCGGATCGATCAGAGGATGCCCTGAAGGCGGATAACATCATTATTGCCTGCTGCAATCATGATACCCTGGCCTTTCTGAGAGAGGAAGGGGACGGGGCCTTTCTAAGCCGCATAGAGGACCGGGGGGAGGTCATTCAAATGGAAAGTGCGGTGCCCGAAACCGGGGACAATGTGGGGCAGGTGGCCAGGTATATCAAACAGGAGATCCTGAACCTGCGTGAGGAATTCAAAGGAGCATGGGGGGAGGTGCTGGAAAAGGAGGGGTATGAGGGCATTCGGGAACGTTGCCAGCAGATCATGGGGAAACCCCTCCCTCCTGATTACTTGCTTAAGGAACGGGAATTTTCCCGGGCCGCTGTCCTGGAAGTCGTCAAAGAACTCCGGTCCCGTGCATCAGATAAAAAACTGAGCGCCATCTTAAGACCCATAAACGGGATCATCAAAACAGCCGAATTCGAGGCCATTTTGGATAATGCGCCTGTGGTGGCCCCCGCCCATGTGCGACGCGCCCTGGATACCCATATGAGCATCGAAGGGGCCATGTCCAAGGAGATCTATGAAAGCCGGAAGGACCTCAAACAATACATCGGTTCCATGACCGATGCCGTCGGGTATGTGGTGGGTCTGGCCGTCATCCGGTCTGGTTCCAGCGGTGAGATGCATGGGTTGCCCCTGCCCATCCATGGCCAGATCAATGCAGGCGCTACCGATACGGTGGTGGCCCCGGGAAAACTGGGGGATATTGCCAAGGCCGCGTCCAAGAATGTCCGGGCGTCCATCAAAAAGCTCCTGGAAGAGGCGGGGGCGCCGTATGTGGGCTATGAAATGCACGTGGAATACATACAGGCCCATGAGGGCGTGGAAGGGGACAGCGCATCCGTGGCCATGGACATCGCCCTTTTATCCGACTATTTGAAACAGCCGGTCAATCAGAAATTCGGCGTGACCGGCTCGTTGACCGGGGAGATTATCCTTGCCGTGGGTGGGGTGGCGGAGAAGCTTCGATCCATTATGGCGCCGGATCTGGGCATGGAGGGGGCCTGTATCCCTTGGCAGAACCGCTCTGATGTACAGCCGCTCTTGATTAACACGGACTTCGAACCCATCCGGCAAAATGAGATCCCGGGGATCAGAATCTTCAGAAGAGAGGGAAAAGAACACCCTTTTGATATTTATTTCTGCAAGACCAAATACCATGCATACAAAATCACCATGGGCATAGACCGAGGCCACATCATGACCAAGGTCTTGGCGCGAAGCAAGAGAGACTGGACGTCTTTTAAGCAGAGCCGTCCGCACTGATGTTTTTGTATGAACTTGTGAAACCGGAACATTATCCCAATTGGCAAAGAACGGGAATCGTGAGCCCACCGGTTCAGAACCCCGGTGAACTTCTTTATGAACAGGACTGGAGGTCGGATGGAAGGGCATAACCCTAACGGGGATATTTCGCGCCATGATGGGCCGGATACCCCCTCTATTGAAAATGAAGACAAGTATCGCAATATTGTGGAAAGCTCCCATGACGGTATCTGTATCATTCAAGACGCAGTGATCCAGTTCGCCAATAACCGATTGGTCCGTATGCTGGGCTTCCCCAAAAAGGAGATCCTGGGCACCTCTTTTTACGACTATGTACACCCCGATGAATTGTCCAAAGTCATGGCCTCCTATGAACGGTTTGTGGCCGGAGATGACCGCAAACAGCGATATGAAACGGTCATGTCCGACGGACAGGGCGCCGCTCTGAATATCGACTTGAGCATCAGTCCGACCCTCAATGAGGGAAGGCAGGCCGCGCTGGTGATGATCCGCGACATCACCGACCTCAAAAAGATGGAAGCGGAAAAGAGGGAGCTTGAAAGGAATCTGCAACAGACCCAGCGCATGGAAGCCATCGGAACGCTGGCAGGAGGGATTGCCCATGAATTCAACAACATCCTCTGGATCATCTCGGCCAACGCGGAATATGCGCTTGATGTGCTCCAGGGAGACAGCCCCATAGACAAGAACCTGAAAAGGATAGAAAAGGCCTGTGATCGTGCATCCGGTCTGGTGGGACAGATCCTCAGCTTCAGCCGTCGCCGGCAGCACCGGCCCAAGCCCTTGGACATGCGGGCCATTGTCAAGGAGACCTTGAAGTTCATGAGGGCCTCACTGCCCAAGTCCATTGAAATCAAAACAGAGATCGCCCCTGACCTGGGGCTAACCATGGCGGATCCCACCCAGCTGCATCAGGTGGTGACCAATCTGTGCACCAATGCCTTTTATGCCATGCGCAAGAAGGGGGGGGTCTTGGAGGTAACCCTGGAAAATGTGGATTCAAGTGAGGTGGCATCGTTTCCCTCGGGCATGGCCCCAGGAAGGTATGTGCGGCTGCGGGTGAAGGATACGGGCATGGGCATGGAACCTGCGGTCATGAAACGGGTGTTTGAACCCTTTTTTACCACAAAGCAGGTGGGGGAGGGCGCAGGATTGGGCTTGTCGGTGGTCTACGGCATCGTGGAAAGCTATCACGGAACCGTGTTGGTGAAGAGCCTCCCCGGCCAGGGGAGTGTATTTGAGGTGTTTCTGCCCCTCATCGAGGATAAGGCCGAGGACGATACCCTGCACGCCAGGTCTGTGCCGGGAGGGCAGGAAAGAATCCTCTTTGTGGATGATGAGCCGGAGATCGCCGATTCCGCCAAAGAGATCCTGGAAGGCCTGGGCTATCGGGTGGAAGTCAAGACCCATGCACCGGAGGCCCTGGCCTTATTCAAGGCCCAACCTGACGGCTTTGCCCTGGTGATCGCGGATATGAGCATGCCCCACATGAGCGGGGAGGCACTTGCCAAGGAGATGGTTCGGCTCCGTCGGGATACCCCCATCATTATCTGTACCGGCTACGGCGAACTCATCGACCAGGCACGGATGAAAGAGATCGGTGTGAGGGAGGTGATCATGAAGCCTGCCGGCATCGGCACCATTGCACAGGCCATTCGACGGGTGTTGGACAATCCATAATCCCGGTTCGGGTGTAATCAAAACTGTTGGGCCTGCAGGCCCTCACAAAAAAGGAGATCAGAAAGGTCTCCCCGCTGAAGACGGGATCTTCGACAGGCTTCAGGTTTCAGGTGTCAGGTTTCAGGTGTCAGGTGTCAGGTGTCAGGTTTCAGCAAAGGATAAACCTATCCAAAGATATTTGAAATTCGGAACCTGACACCTGCCCACAGTATTATATACCCTGTTTCTTCTCAGGAACCCCCGGAATTTAGCTGCTGGATCATATCCAGGGCTGTTTGCGCAATGTGATTCAAGCCGACCACCCTGTCCACCGCTCCCAGCTTTATGGCCTCTTTGGGCATGCCGAATACCACGCAGGTGCTTTCGTCCTGGGCGATGGTCATTGCCCCTCCCTTTTTCATCTTCAACATCCCCTCCGCACCGTCTGCCCCCATGCCGGTCAGGATGATTCCCACGGCGTTCGCGCCGGCATACTCCGCCACTGAATTGAAGAGGATATCCACCGAGGGTCTTTGGTGATGGATCAGGGGCCCCTTTTTCACCCGTGCATAATACCGAGCGCCGCTTCTTTTGAGCAGCAAATGAAAGTTTCCGGGTGCGATCAGGGCGGTCCCGTTGGTGACGCTGTCCCCGTCCGAGGCCTCCCTGACCGACAGGCTGCACAGGGAATCGAGCCTCTCCGCAAAAGAGGTGGTGAATTGGGCGGGCATGTGCTGGACCACGACCACCCCCGGAGAATTGGGGGGGAGTCCCATCAAAACCGTCTTGAGGGCCTCTGTGCCGCCTGTTGATGCCCCGATGGCAATAATCTTATTGGTGGTGGCGGTCATGGCCCGGGGGCTGAGCACTGCTTTCTGGGGGGGGGACGGCTTTATTGCAGACTGTTTCGCCTTCATGTTCACATTGGCTACGGCCCGGATTTTATCGGATAATTGGACACTCATGTCCCCCACAGAATAGGCGGTGGAGGGCTTTGAAATGACTTCCAGGGCACCTAAGGAGAGGGCTTCCATGGCCACCCGTCCGCCTTTGGGGGTCAGGGAACTGACAATGATGACCGGGAGCGGGTAAAACCGCATCAGTTTTTTCAGGAAGGTCAACCCGTCCATGCGGGGCATCTCGATATCGAGAGTGATGACGTCCGGCTTCAGCTTCACAATCTTATCCCGGGCCACATAAGGGTCAGGGGCCGTCCCAATGACTTCTATGCCGCGCTGATTCGACAGGCTCTCGGTCAATACCCGCCTCACGATGGCTGAATCGTCCACAATCAGGACTCTGATATTCTTTTTCATGG
>JAIPDZ010000043.1 GCA_021737425.1 Deltaproteobacteria bacterium | reverse complement strand
CTAATCCACTATCCAGACGGCCTTATCTTGAGCCAGGTGAAGGACCTTATTGCTTACGCGGCCCATCAGAAACTCCTGTACCTTGGATAAGCCTCTTCTGCCCACCACGATGGTTCCATAACCGCCTACTTGAGCCTGTTCAACGATGGCGCCTGCTCTGCTGCTGACCCCGGTGATAAACTGGGTGGTCACTCGCTTTGCGTCAAATCCTGCGTTCATGAGGCGGTGTTTGGCGTTATCCAACACCGGCTCCATTTCTGCACGAATGTGATCCCACCATTTGGCCTCTTCGCCTTTGTTTAGTTTGGGATGAATGATCTCTTCTCCTCCATACAACCAGCTGTAGGGGTGTACTTCTCTTATGACATGCAGCAACTGGACCTCACAATCCGATCGGGCCAATACCGCGCCCACATGGTCTACCCCCTTCATGGCCCCTTCTGACGCATCCAAGGCCAGGAGGACCTTTCGGGTGGAAGGCCTCCCCCCTACCACCCAGACCGGCGTATCCTGAATTTTCTCGATGAGTTTGTAGGCGATGCTCCCGAGCACAATATCCTTTACCTTGCTTAACCCTCTTCTCCCTACTACTACGGCACAATACCCTTTTGTGGACTCCTGGATGAGATCTCTCGCTACCCCTGTTTTTACGGGATGGATATTCATGTGAACTTTTTTTGGTGGAAATCCCGCGTCAAGCAGGATTTGACGCGCCGCGTCCAGAAACTCTTTGACCGCCTTCTCCTGCTGTGTCTCCCATGCGGCTATGTGAGCCAACCTTTGCGCATATGCCTTGCCGAGCCCCACCTCCCAAAAGGCCTCGTCTATTCTTCTTAGTACATGGAATAAAGTCACTTCCCTATCAGAGGACAGGATGCCCCTGCTCAGATAGCGCACCGCATCCAAAGACTGATCTGATCCGTCTATGGCCACCAATATTTTGTCCTGGGTTGTATCCATTTTATCATCTCCCATTTCCCGGCTATCCGGGTCCTCTCCCCTGTGCACCCCATAAAACCTTCAAAAACGACGCCTATTGCCCACTCTCGGTGCCGGACCCAAATTCCAATCCTCGAAATATGGGTTATGTTCCTGTATTTGAGATCTTCATCTTACCTGACGTGGAACAAAATTCAATACTGGTCCGGTTATTATTCGTAGACTTCCCTTATGTTTTCACGAAAATCCACCATGTACAGCAGGGGGGCTGTGGCCTTTAGTTTTTCTATCAGTTCCTGAAGGTTAGGCCGATCTACTCCGTACATGCGAATGTAGACTTTGCGGTATCCCTCCGGTACCTGTTCATAAGAAGTGAGAATGCTGGCCAGGCTTCCGCCATAATTTCGAATAATATCAGCCACCTCATTGATAGAGCCGGATCGGTCTTCCAGCTGAAAGGCAAATTGAACGCCCTTTTTCTGAAGACCGGTCAGTGAGATGATGGCCCTGAAGACATCGGCTTCTGTGATGACACCCACGAGCCGGCCCCCGTTTTCAACCACGGGAACGCCGGAGATCTTGTTATCCAAAAGAAGTTCAGCCGTTTCCCCGATGGTGTAATCCGGAGGGACCGTCAGCGGGTCTTTGGTCATAATATCCGCCACTTTGATCTTGGAAACAAGAAAGAGGAGTTCGTGAATCTCCAATGTGGTGGCATCAGAAGCCGATGCCCGTTTGAGATCCCGGTCTGTGACGACGCCCACCAACTTGCCATGCTTCATGACCGGTAACATGCGTATGTCGTACTCCTTCAGCATTTTGGTGGCAGCGGTCATGGAATCATTTGCATCAACGGAAACCGCCTCTTTACTCATCCAGTTTTTGACCAGCATGGTATATTCTCCTTTTCCCGCTCCCCATCCACAACTGTTTCACGAACGGGTTGAAAATAGGAAGCAGCGCTCATGCCCCGTAATCTACAGGGTATGAGCGCAGGGTGGTATGGGAGCTTGTTAGTCTTTTTCCAGGGGTTCCTTTTCCTTACATTCTTCACACAAAGACCCGTATTCCGGTATGGTGTGACTGATAATGACATCCTCTTCTGTTGGATAATTTGAACAGGCCCTACTCCAGTGCCACCTATCGCTGTTTTGCCTTCTCCGAAATTCTGCCATGGCTCCCCTCCTTTCGTAAGCATACCAAAAGAATGGCCTTGCCACTGGAAATTGTTTCCATTTCTCCCCCACTCCCCCTGAAAAGGCTCCATGGGTGTGAGGGGACTCACCTTCCTACCCAATAGTCCTATCTATCAATATTCATGCCATGGCGGGGCCGGGCCCCTGAGTGGCGAAAAAAATGACAGGCGTAAGCCATCTCTTTAAAATCATTAATTAAATGGGATTTGAGGGTCGCGGGTGGCGTAAGGGGGAGACCGGATGGCTCAGCGGTGCAGCGTTACATGTATAAGACGGTAACGATTTGTAGCGTTACTGTAACGTTTTGAATGCTTCAGTGAGCGGTTCGCTTTTTCATGGTGCGGATCTGCAAAATCCGAGGCGACTATATTTTCTACCAAAATGTATGTTATTCGGTTAATATTCGTCAAAAATGTATTTTTATCGAATCGCCGATGGTTTTTGGTCCGTGCACAGGGCCCCAGAAAAGGGCCTTGTCATTTTGCCTCAGTGGGTCATTCATAGGCCCATGCTCTCCAGGGTGTTTATTGAGATAACTTCTTTAAAATTCGATTTGTTTTGTGATGCTCGCTGTGGAGGGCCGTCTGTTGTGGGTCTCCGGATCGGCCCATCCGGTGAGTTGCGGGGGCACGACTGTATTCCCAAAGCGAGGGGGTGGCAGGAGAATTGCAGCATCTTGATACTCCAGGGATCAACGGGACGTTATTGTGGGGAGTGAAAAAGGGGTAAACCTGTGATGTACGAAAGGAGGGCATCATGTCATTGGACTGGGGTCCGCATTTCATCGTTCCCTCGAAGAGCCTCAGCAGCTTTTCAGGGGTGGTCAGGTTACGGGAGAGCTTTGATGAAGCGTTGCTCTATAAGGAACTGGAGAATTTGGGCTTATCCGGGGCCGTGATGAAGGTTACCAATCCGTGGTACTATCGAAAAAAAGGCACCGGCACCTGGATCAAGATCGGGGAATCCGAAGACCGGGACGAAAATTTCCCGGTGAAGTGGGATACCTCAGATCTAAAAAACGGTCCCTATGAGGTGCTGGGATTAATGCACGTGTTCGTCCGGCACCACGATGTGGACCAGGTCATTGCCCGGCAGAACATCGTGGATGTCACCATCGATAATTGAAGATGCTCACTCGATTGTTAGTTTTTCGATCTTCACAGCGCTGACCTTGAATTCCGGGATCTTGGCCAGGGGGTCAAAGGCCTCCGCATCGGTCAGCACGTTGGTGGGGTTTTCACCAAAGTGAATGGGGAGAAAGATGGTGCCCGGTTCCACTGATTCGGTAACATGTGCGGGGGCCTCCATCCGGCCCCTTCGGGAGGAAAGGACCAGTATATCTCCCTCGTTTACCGTCAGTTTTCCGGCGTCTGTTGGATTGATCTCCGCATACCCGGTCTTTTGTTCCACATCAAGGTGTGGGGAAACCCGGGTCATGGTGCCGGTATGAAAATGTGCGAACATGCGGCCGGTGGTCAGAAAGTAGGGGTATTCCTCATCCGGCATTTCTGCAGGGTCCTGATACTCCAGGGCATGGAAACGTCCTTTTCCCCGTGCGAACTTGTCCTTATGCAGATAGGGGGTGCCGGGGTGATGCGGGTCCGGACAGGGCCACTGCAAACCGTCCAGACCCATCCGCTCGTAGGTCATTCCGGCATAACTGTTGGGGGTCAATGATGCGATTTCATTGAAAATCGCTTCAGGGTTCTCGTAGGACATGTCATAGGCCATGGCAGTGGACAACCGGGAGATGATTTCCCAATCCGGCAGGGTGTTATGGATGGGGTCGACGGCTTTGTGGAGCCGCATGCATCGCCGTTCCGTATTGGTAACAGTCCCCTCCTTTTCCGCTACGGAGGCCGCGGAAAAGACCACATCCGCCACCTGCGCGGTTTCGGATAAGAACAAGTCCTGCACCACCAGAAAATCCAGCTGTTTCAGGGCATGGTTCAGGTGGTTCCAATCCGGGTCGCTCAATTTGGGGTTCTCTCCGATCACGTACAGCCCTTTCAGTTTTCCCTCCAGCATGGCCGGCACCATATCCGTGATGGTCAAGCCGGGTTTTTCCGGAATATCCCGTCCCCAGGCCTGGGCGAATTTTTCCCGAACCCCGGCGTCCGTAACCGGCTGGTAGCCGGTCAACACATTGGGCAGGCCCCCCATATCACAGGCTCCCTGGACATTGTTCTGCCCGCGAAGGGGGTTTACTCCCCCGCCGTACACCCCCACATTGCCGCAGAGCATGGCCAGGTTACAACAGGATTTCACATTGTCCACACCGGTGGTGTGTTGGGTGATGCCCATGGCATACAGAAGGCTCGCCGGTGGATGAGTGGCATACAGTTGGGTGATTTTTCCCAGGTCGTGGACATCCACTCCGGTAATGGCCTGAACCTTTTCCGGGGTGTAGGCCTTGAGGGTCTCCTCCAGGGCCTCGAATCCCTCGGTGCGCTCGGCTATATACTGTTTTGCGTGCCAGTCATTTTGTAAAATGAGATGCATCATACCGTTGAGCAGGGCCACATCGCTTCCCAGTCGATGGTTTACCGATACATCGGCAAAACGGGACAGCTGGATGTTGCGGGGATCGGCCACGATCAACTTGGCCCCCTTTTCCTTGGCCCGCAGGACCCGCCGGGCGATGAGGGGATGACACGAGGTGGTATTGGAGCCGATGATTAGGATGCACCCTGCGTCTTCGATCTCTGCGATGGAGTTGGTCATGGCTCCACTGCCGAAGGCGGCGGCCAGACCGGCCACCGTTGAAGAGTGTCAAAGCCGCGCACAGTGATCCACATTATTGGTGCCGATCACTGCCCGGGCGAATTTTTGAGCCAGGTAATTTTCTTCATTGGTAATCTTGGCAGATACCAGCACGCCCACGCTGTCCGGACCGTATTGATCGATGATATTGCGAAAACGATCGGCTGCCAGACCGATGGCCTCATTCCAGTCTGCCTTGATAAAGCGGCCGAAGGTCTTGATCAGGGGCTGTTTGAGGCGCAGAAAGCTGTTTACATGCTCATGAAGATTCCATCCTTTAATGCACAGTTTTCCCTCGTTCACAGGATGTGTCTTCATGGGTAAGGTGTTGACGATCTGATCATCGATCACTTCAAAAAGCAGGCCGCAGCCGGTTCCACAGTATGAGCAAATCGAAGGGACTAACTTGCACTCCATTATACACTCCTTATATAAATTCCCGTTTTGAAAATAGTCGGTAATGGATCTCAGGCCTGTGATCGCATTTCATAAACCCAAGCAGGGTATCCCCTCTCCCATCAACTATCCGTACCCGTGAGTTGTATGGGTTTGGGTTCCAGGGTGACCGAATCCCCCAAAATATTGAAAGGAGACTGAGACGCACTGGTGCCGGTTTTGTAATCAAAGACCTGAGCGACGATGTCATTTACTTTCCGGTAGAGCAGCCTGAGGGGGATATCCATGGGGCAGGCCTCTTCACACAGGCCGCAGTCGATGCACCGGCCTGCCATATGCACGGCCCGGATGAGATGAAACACGGGTATTTCCGGAGGCAATGCCCCGGTTTTAATGAGATCTTCGTGTTCCAGGCTGCACTCCTTGCAGAAACAGACCGGGCAGATGTTGCGGCATCCGTAGCACTTAATACATTTCTGGAATTCGTACATCCACCGGCCCAGACGTTCCTCCTGGCCGTATTCACTAAGCTGTTCCAGTAAAGCGGCATTGTTTACACCCTTTTCCTTCTTGTAATCGCCCACGGTTGCCGGCCGCAGATATGAGCAGTCTGCCTTTTCTTTGAGCGGTGACGGACAGCAGTTCACATTGAGGGTCTGGATTTTTTCCGGGTCGAGTTGATTCCAGATATATAACACGTTCAGCGCCCGCTGGGTACAATCGCGGGCCAGCATACCGATTTTGACCTCCGGTTTTGCGGTGGTCATATGGGTGGCGATTTTCTCCAAAGGATACCGGTCCGGACTGACCACCAAATCTTCGAGCTCTTCCAGCCGTGCCTTGGTAAAGCAGTGGGGCAAGGGGTGGTTGTCTACCTTTTTGTATCCTAAGAAAACATCTATGGTACCGTTTTCCAACCAGGCTTTGACTGTATCTTGCATGAATATCTCCTTATTATGGATACACCTCTTGAAGTGCGGGCTCCGGGGGACTACTCCCCGGTGTTTTCCCCATTCCCCTTCCCAGTACTGAGGAAAGGGCCGCCTTTTTATTGTGGGAAAAAGTCGGCAGGGGGTTGGGACCCAGGGCGCGTACCTTTTCTGTGAAATCAGTGACCACCTGAACGAATTTCTGGGCCTCGGCCGAGGAAATCCATGCCAGGTGGATCCGGCCTTCCAGGCCTAAGAAAGTTAGAAGTTCCTGCAGAAAGGTGATCCGTTTGATGGTCATGTAATTACCGTACAGGTAATGGCAGTCGCCCACGTGTCACCCGCCCACCAGAACGCCGTCTGCACCCTCCTGAAGCGCACGCAATAGGTGATGGGGCGATACGGTGGCGGAACACATGACGCGTACCGGCCGAATATTGGGGGGATAGGACAACCGGCTGACGCCGGCCAGGTCCGCTGCCCCATAGGTACACCAGTTACACATAAAGGCGATGATCCTCGGTTCAAAGTTCTCGTTTTGCACCATATTCTCCTCTTTTGCTTTTGGCATAGGTCCGTTGAAATCCACAGAAAAACTGCCCAGACACATTTTGGATTACCTTATCCTTGGAAATGGGAAGTGATTAAGCTGCCAATGCCCCCTTGATCTGGGCATAAATCTCCTGGTTGTTGAATCCCATCAGGATTGCGGCTTCGCAGGGGCATGTGGCCGCACAGGCGCCGCAGCCTTTACACAATGCCTCGTTGACCTCAGCCACGTTCTTCTCCTTATCCTCTGAGATGGCGCCATAGGGACACACATTCATGCAGGCCAGGCATCCGGCACACAGGTCCGGATCAATGTGGCAGACCACTCCCCCTACGTTGATGGTATCCATGGCCAAGACCGTTAAGGCCCGGGAGGCGGCCGCCTGGGCCTGGGCAATACTCTCATCCAAGGGCTTGGGATAGTGGTTCATGCCACACAGAAACACCCCGTCGTTGGCGAAATCCACCGGTCTCAATTTTTGATGGGCCTCCAGGAACCATCCGTCTGCATCCATGGGGACCTTGAAGAACTGGGCCAGGGTCTGATCGTGGTAAGAGACGATGGCCGTGGCCAGGCAGAGGAAGTCTGCCTCAACCGCCAATTCCCGATCCAAGATGGGGTCCCTGAATACCACTCGTACCTGATCGCCGCTGTCACTGATCTTTGGTTTTTCCTGCAGCGCGTATCGCACAAAAAGGATCCCCGCTTTTCTGGCTTCCCTGTAAAGATCCTCCCGTTTCCCGTAGGTTCGCATATCCCGATAAAGCACATAGACATTTATGTCCGGATTCCTGCGTTTGAGTTCCAGTGCGCTTTCCACCGAATGGGTGCAGCACACCTTGGAGCAATAGGGGTGGGTCTCGTCCCTGGATCCCACACATTGAATGAAGACCACATTTTGCGCCGCCTTCAGCCTGGGGTCATCATTCATGAACAGACGATCCATCTCCGAATGGGTGAGTACAGCCTTATGGCTCCCGTAAAGGTATTCATCCGGCTTGTACTCCCTGGCCCCGGTGGCCAGAATGGCCACGCCGTGGGCGATGGTTTCGGTGGTGTCAGGGGTTTGTATCTCGGTAGTGAAATTACCGATAAATCCGTCCACTCCCTGAATGGTGGACTCGGGATAAACGGTAATGCGATCATGTGCAGATACCTCATCTGTTAATTTTTTCACATACGCGGACACATCTTCACCCTGATAGGCCCGATGGAGCTGTAAGGCATTCCCCCCGAATGTCCCTGATTTTTCAACCAGGTGTACCGGGTACCCCTGTTGGGCCAGGGACAGGGCCGCCGTCATCCCCGCAACCCCGGCCCCCACCACAAGTGCTGACTGATGGACCGGCAGATCCGTTTGATGTAATGGGCTTAAAAGACCGGCCTTGGCCACCGCCATGCGCACCAGATCTTTGGCCTTTTGGGTGGCCGCATCCGGGTCGTTGGCATGGACCCAGGAATCATGGTTTCGAATATTGGCCATCTCAAAGAGGTATTTGTTTAGACCGGCATTGATCAGGGTCTCCTGAAACAGCTCCTCGTGGGTCCTGGGGGTACAGGCCGCCACCACCACCCGGTTGAGTCCCTGCTCCTGGATGACCGCCGTCATTTTGTCCTGGGTGTCCTGGGAACAGGTGAAGAGGTTTTCCTCCACATACACCACATGGGGCAGGGTTCCGGCAAATTCCGCTACCTCGGGTACCCGGATCACGCCGCCGATGTTTATGCCGCAGTTGCATACGAACACTCCGATTTTGGGAGGTTCCCGGGTCACATCCTTTTCCGCCGGGATTTCCACGGTCTTGGTCTGGGTGTTGCGGGAAACGGCCAGAGGTTGGGTGGCCGCACAGGCGGCTGCACTGGCCTCCATTACGGACTGGGGGATATCCTTGGGACCGGTAAAGGCGCCGCACGCATAGATGCCCGATACGCTTGTGGCCACCGGATGAAAGGTGTCCGACTGGACAAAATGATACGGATCGAGCTCAATCCCCAGGCGTTGGGAGAGCGCTACCACATGTTCATCAATCTCCAGACCGGTGGAGAGCACCACCATGTGGAAGATTTCCCTTTCCTGGTGGCCGCGCTCATCCACATAGGTGACCAAGACATCATCGGTGCCTGGGACCGGTTCGGCAGAATGGACCCTGGACCGGATGAATCGGATTCCCTCCTCCTGGGCGTGTTCATAGTACCGATCAAAATCCTTTCCATGGGTCCGCATATCCATAAAAAAGACCGTACAGTCCAAATCCACGTCACTGTGCTCTTTGGCGATGAGGGTCTGCTTCACCGCATACATGCAGCATACCGATGAACAATACCCATTGTCACACCGGTTCATATCCCTGGACCCTACACATTGAAACCAGGCGATCTTTTTGGGCTCTGATTTGTCCGAAGGCCTGGACAGGTGCCCCATGAACGGCCCGGTGGCGGAGAGGATCCGTTCAAATTCCAAAGAGGTGACCACATTGGGGAGGGCCGCGTACCCGTAGGTGTCCTGGCTGCTGGGATCAAAGGATGTAAACCCGGGGGCCATAATTACACTTCCCACCTTCAGGTCGAGTTCCTTTTCCGTGTCTTCAAAATTGATGGCCCCGGCAGGGCAGAACTTTTCACACGCCCTGCATTTTCCCTTTTGGAAATAGATGCAGTTGTCCTTGTCAATGGCATACTTGAGGGGGACCGTTTGAGAATAAGGCACATAAATGGCCTTGCGTTTCATTAATCCCGCATTGTATTGATCCTCCACCTTTTTGGGGCATTTCTCTGCACAGGTCCCGCAGGCAATGCATTTGTCCATGTCCACAAACCTGGGGTGCTGGAGAACCTTGACCTGGAGATTGCCTTCCTCCCCGGAGATGTCCGTGACCTCGCTCAGGGTCAACAACTCGATATTGACGTGCCGGCCGACCTCGACCAGTTTCGGGGCCAGGATTCACATGGAGCAGTCATTGGTGGGGAAGGTCTTGTCTAACTGGGCCATAACGCCCCCTATCCCCGGGCTCTTCTCCACCATATACACATAGAAGCCGGAATTGGCCATATCCAATGCGGACTGTATGCCCGCGATTCCACCGCCGATGACCATGACGGCGCCCTGTATCGGTTCGCTTTGCTGCGTATGGTTCATGAACATGCTCTCCTTTTTTTATATTCTAATGTCTAAGGTCCGGCAAAAAGCGGATGCCTACCCCTTCTTCCCAGCCGGTCGCCTTTTTTCCGAAACCGCATTTTCAACTGCTTGTATCAAATCATCGTCGGTGAACGGCTTGCACAGGTAGTCGGTTGCCCCGCGTTTCATGGCCTCCAGTGCATTCAAAAGCGTGGAATACCCAGTCATCACGATCACCGGCAGGGGAGGGGCCTGAGTCCTGACCTGTTTCAGTATCTCCATGCCGTCCATATCGGGCAGTTTTATATCCAGCAGAAGGAGTTCATGGTCTCCTTGTGAAATGGCCTGCAATCCGCTTTCGCCGGTCTTGCAGCAATCCGCCGTATGTCCCTGCTCTGTGAGGATCAGGTGACACGCCTCACAGATGGATGGTTCATCGTCGACCACCAGGATGCAAAGCGGTTTCATGAAGGCTCCCTAAGAACACTGGTTTCAATGAGCTTGGGAATCTCCACCATAAAGCGGGTCCCCTGGTTAAGTTCGCTTTCGACCTGAATGTCTCCCTTATGGTTTCGAACAATGCCGCGGCTGACCGCCAGACCCAGCCCTGTTCCATTGGCCTTGGTGGAAAAGAAGGGATCAAAAATCTTTTCCATATCCTCTTGGCTGATTCCGCATCCGTCGTCCGCCACTTCCACCCGGATGGCCCGCTTCGCCTTGTCTGCAGAGGTGGTGATGGTCACCAGCCCGTTGTCATCCACCGCCTGCAGCGCATTGAGCAATAGATTGATAAAGACCTGTTCCAATTGGTTCTTATCCAACATGGCGTCTTCCATATCCTGGGCCAGATCCTTTTGGACACCCACGTGCCGAATGTGAAACTCGTTTTCCACGATGCCCAGGGCCGATTTCACAATATCATTGACGTTGACCAGTTCCCTTTCAGGTTCCTGTTCGCGGGAAAAGTCCAGAAGGCCCTGAATGATGATCTTACACCGTTGGGTTTCCTTCATGATAATTTTAAGGCCTTCTTCCAGAGGGCTTTGCTCAGGGACCTTTTTGCTGAGATTGGAACTGTAAAGCAGAATCCCGGCCAGGGGATTGTTGATCTCGTGGGCGATGCCCGCGGCCATCCGTCCCAGGGAAGAGCGCTTTTCCACCTGGGCGGCGAGATGATGGAACAAGGACCTCTGTTTTTCGATAAGTTCCACCCGTTGGAGGACACAGGCGCTTTGCATGGCAACGGTTTTTAAAAAGTCTCTTTCATCATCGGACAGATCCCGCTTCTCGGTTAAATATATGCGCATAAGCCCCGCCATGTGCTCATCAATGGCCAAGGGCACATCCAGCATCATACGGACTCCCTCATCCCAGGTGGCTTGGGGATATTCCACCCTGGGGGCGTTCCAGATGTCCGTGATCACATGAACCTTGCCCAGCTCAGAAGGAAAGGCCAGGAGCTTCTCCGTGGTCACCGGCCCTTTGGTGAGATACCTCTCTCCCAGTCCGCATGCCGCCCGCACATCAAAGCGATTGGTCTCTTTGTTGAGTACCCTGAGCAGGGCGCCTTTGGCATTGAGAGCCTCTGTGACCTTGGCCACCATGACATCCATCACGTCCTGCTGATCCGTAAGCGAATGCATGGCCCGGATGATATCTCTGATGACGTTAAAATAGCTCTCAAATTTGGCTGGGGAAGTCATGGTCCGCACCTCGTTTACCATCGACCCGATTACCAGGCTTCCCGCTCCAGCCGCTTGTGGATAAACATCAGTTGCTTCTGGGTCAGTTCACCGATATTTTCATTGATCCACCTCAAATCCGCCGAAGCGATGGCCGCCTTGGCCGGACCTGAAAGGTTATACTCTGCCAATGCCTGGGGCCCGTTCTCCATCAGGTCCTGCCAAAACGCCTTGTCTTCCGTGGTCCGGTTCAGGGCCTGGATTACTTCCCGCTTTTGAATGAGCTTGGCTTCTTCGCTCTCATCCTTTTGCGCAAGAACCTCTGCCTCATAGGATTTCAAGGCAGATCCCACGCTGGCCCGAATTTGGTCCTCGGTGAAGGGCTTTGGCAGAAAATCATGGGCCCCCAGTTTCATGGCCTCCACTGCGATGGCGGCCGTGCCGTACCCTGTGATAACCACCACTTCCGTGTCCGGTTTTTCCGCTTTGACCTTTTTGATAACCTCCATCCCGTCCATGTCGGGAAGCCTGAGATCGGCCACCAGGAGATCATAGCGCTTTTGTTTGAAGGCCTCCAGGGCCAGTTCCCCGGTATCCGCCAGACTGACGTCATACCCCTGTTCGCTCAGCACCATTTCGACCCCTTTGGCCACAGAGGTATCGTCTTCCATGATTAGAATGTGGGGCGATACCGATTCCTGATGTACACGACTTTCTTCTGATGTTCCCATGATGTTCCTCCGCCTTTTAGAGTCCTTTGTTCCTATCCTGAAACACAAATGTTTCAGCCCTTCCCTATGGGTGATTTTGATATGGGTACCAGCAAGCATCGTGCCACCCGAAAAGGCCGCTTCTTCCCAGGGAGCGTTCGATTAAATATCAAGAAAAATCCATAGGTTAGAAAGAGGGTCTCCCAAAAAGGAAAATTGAGATCAGGACGCGGGGCGTATAAAAAGGCGTATGGCGGTAAGGCTCTTTGTTGTGTTACGCTAATTATATCAAGTAGTTAGGTATGTATAAAAAAATATGCAGACGTATTTTCCATCATACGAGGCCTGAAAACAGTGGAATCCGGGCGCGGGAAAGGCCTTCCCGGCGGCTCTGTCTCAGGGAATTGTATCTCTTTATCTTTGATCGGAAGGGGATGGGTCTGTCCTGGCCGAGTCAGCCGACAGCTGGTGTTTTTTCATGAGGGCCGAGAAATTGGAACGTTGCATGCCGACCCGGTGGGCTGCCTGGGTGATGTTTCCCTTCGCGGCCATAAGGGCCTTTTGCAGGAAGGCCTTTTCGATTTGACCGAACCGGTTTTCCAGCAGATCCTGTTTGACCGATTTGAGTTCGGCCAGGGTTTCGGGGATGACTTCCGGTTGTTCATCCTGCCTTATGTGCCAGTGGTCCGACAGGTTCTGGTAATCCACCACCGGGCGGTCCGCCATGATCACCAGACGCTCCACCACATTCTTGAGCTGCCGCACATTCCCCGGCCAGTGGTGGTTCACCAGCATTTCCAGGGCATCATCTGAAAAGCCGTCGACTTTTTTTCCGCTCCTGCGACAGTAAACCCGCAAAAAATGGTAGATCAGTTTGGGGATATCATCTTTGCGCTTTCTTAGGGGTGGAATAAAAATGGGGAATACATTCAGTCGGTAGAAAAGGTCTTCTCTAAAAGTTCCTTCGTCCACCATGGTTTTCAAATCCCGGTTGGTTGCGGCGATGATGCGCACATCCGATTTTTTGAGGTGGCTGGCCCCCACCGGTTTGAAGGCCTGTTTTTCCATGGCCCGAAGCATCTTGGCCTGGATATTGATATCCAGATTGGCTATCTCATCCAGAAACAGGGATCCCTGGTCGGCCACTTCGAAAATGCCGGCTTTGTCCCTGACCGCTCCGGTAAAGGCCCCTTTGACATGTCCGAACAACTCGCTTTCGAGCAGGGATGAGGAAAAGGTACTGCAGTCCACGGCCAGAAATTGACGGGCCGCTCTGTTGCTGTGGGCATGAATGGCCCTGGCAAAAAGCTCTTTCCCGGTTCCGCTTTCACCGGAGAGCAGCACGGTGCTGTCTGTGGGCGCCACCCTGGCAATGGCATCAAATATCTCCAGGATTCTGGGGTTTTCACCGATGATGTTGCTGAAATCAAAGCGTTGGTTCAACTGCTGACGCAGAGCAAGATTTTCCTGTTTCAACCGTCTGTTTTCCAGGGCCTTTGCCACCGCCAGGAGCAGTTCGTCGTCCGTAAAGGGCTTGGACACGTAATCGAAAGCCCCCAGCTTCATGGCCTCCACCGCATTTTTGACCGTGGAATACCCTGTCATGACAATCACATGGGCGCCCAGATTTTCTCTTCGAATCGTCTCCAGGAGTTCCATCCCCTCCACATCCGGCAGCTTCATATCCAACAGAACCAGGTCAAAGGCCTGGGTGCGAATCTGGTCAAGGCCTTGCCTGCCGGTCATGCAAAAATCAACTGCGTATCCTTCATCTGAAAGAATCAGCTTGCATCCTTCACAGATGCTTTGTTCATCGTCGATGATCAGGATTTTGGTGTTTTCCGCTTTTTCCATGTCTTTCAAATTCCAAATTTATCCTGTACACCCCCAAACCGGTCCGACTTTGGGCGGCATGGGAGAATCTATATTGTGAAATATATAACAAAGTATAATTCAAGAGGCCTTGGGTGTAAAGGCATTAAGCGACACTTTCCCGTCTCTGCATCCTGGGGGATAGGTCTGAATTTGTGAATGGTCTCCATGGGTGGTTGGTGATGGTCCCGGACTTTGATCCGGGATCAGCCGGGAAGATGGGTATCCCTGAGTACCCCTATCGGGCTTGGACCCAGCCTGATTTCAGCCCCAGGAAGATGGCGGCGAAGAGGAGATAGAGCATCATGAATCCCAGGTGGGAGATGTCTGCAAACTGGGTAAACCCGGGGGAGAAGACCACCTCCGGCAGGTTTTTCAACACCCGGATGACGCCGGTCAGGACAATACCGGTTAGAAGCGCGATCCTCACATAGGCGGAAGCGGTCAGCCGAACGTTGCGCTTAGTGATCAGAAAGTAGTCCACCATCACGTAGGCCAGCAGGGCCAGCAGGAAGATGGCCCCGAGATAATGGATATAGTGGGTAAAGTAAAAATCAGCAGACCATCCCATGCCCGGAATATCCGATATATAGTAGCGTTTAAATATGGGCATCTGGCCGAAGCCGGTAAAGGCCATGACCACAAACGTCAGGATGTAGAGCCACTTCACAATTCTCTTTTCCCCTGACACCTTGTACTTTTTTGGTTTCATTTGTCCTGCTCCTTTGGCCCCGTCACCTTCTTGGAGGTGTTGTAGAATTTACCCACGGCCGCAGCCACCCCGGCAATGGGGGCCACCACCATGGCCTTGGCCAGATTATCCGCGTGGGCCATGGCGTCCTTCACCGGCCTTAAGTGGGGTTTTCCGGGGCCTTTTTCAATGGCGCGGTTCAGTTCCTCAAAGGGGACCGGAGAGACGTAAAGGGTGTTGGTTCCGCCGTTTTCGGTTTCCCCGTAGATGTAGCCGTTGATTTCCGTGGCAATGGCATGGGCCTCTTTCACGATTTCGTGTCTGGGCCCGATCTTCTGGACGTTCTCCGGGCAGACCTCAATACAGGCAGGCAGCTTCCCCTGTTCAATACGGTCATAGCAGCGGTCACACTTATACATAACCCCGTTTCCCGCAAAGCTGGGAAGGATGTCTAAGTAGAGGCCCACACCAGTCTGGCGCTGGGGGATATGCCAGGGACAGACCTTATTGCACTTGGATCCCCCCAGGCAGAGGTCCGCATCAATACGGGTGATGCCGTTTTTGAGCTTTCGTGCCGCCCCCCACGGACAGAGGTCTGCGCATGGCGGGTTTTGGCAGTGCATGCAGCGGCGGGGGAAGGTGAGGATTTTCTTTTCACCTTTTACCGTGACCACTGCTTCCTGGATAAAGAGCCAGTTGTAGGGGGTTAATCGATCGCTTACGTCCCTGTCCTCTGACCAGTCAGAGACCTTGACCCGGCTCGGGTACATCTTGGGAAAGGGCTTTGTTGGTTCGGGAAATTTGGGCGCATTGACTTCCTGACAGGCCTCCACACAGGCCTCGCACCCGATACACTTGCGGATATCAATAAGGGTGGCCAGTTCCTCGCCTGTGGCCCCTTTGACCGTTTGGGGAAGCGGCAGGGAGGAAGCGGCCAAGGCCCCTGCTGCGGCAATGCCCCCCTTTAAAAAGGCCCTCCGCGAGATGGTGTTGCCCATGGTGTACCTCCTTTGGGTGATGAGTTATGGGTAAAGAGCCGAAGCAAGGAAAAAGGTTGCACAAGGGAGGATCCAAGGAGGCAGGGGCCTCGGCACGGATCAACCGGAGACCGTGATATCCTTCTCCACTTGTATTCCATATTTCTTTAAGCGCTTCCAAAGGGTTACCCGGCTTATGCCCATGTTTCGGGCCGCCTGGGACTTGTTTCCGCCGGCCTGTCTGAGGGCCTGGATCAGGCCCTCCCTCCCTTCACTGTCCAGTATGCGGGCGTGCGGGTGACGAGACCCCGGCCGGGTCGGTGAGTGGCCGGTCAAGGTGGAGGGGAGGTGCTCGGGGGTGATTCCCTTTCCCGGACATACCACAAATGCATATTCAATGACATTGATGAGCTCCCGAACATTGCCGGGCCAGTGATAGGCGGACAGGATGTTGAGGGCCGCTTGGGTCAGGGAAGTGATGGGTTTATGGGTTTTCAGGCGGATCCGGTTGATGAAGGTCTGGGTGAGCAGGGAAATGTCCTCTTCCCTCTCCCTCAAGGGGGGCAGGTAGATGGGAATAACCCCCACACGATAGTAAAGATCCTCCCGGAAACGGCCTTGTCTCATGGACGCCTCAAGATCCTTGTTGGTGGCGGTGATGATTCGGGTGTCAATGGGGATGGGCCGGTGATCCCCCACCTTTTCTATCTCCTTTTCCTGAAGGACCCGGAGCAGCTTCACCTGGGTGGAGAGGGGCAGATCACCGATCTCATCTAAGAATATATCGCCACCGCTGGCTGCCTCAAAGCGTCCCTGCCGGGTTTTGTCCGCGCCGGTAAAGGCACCCCTTACATGCCCGAACAGTTCGCTCTCTAAGAGGGATTCATTCAAGGCGGCACAGTTCATCTTGATGAAAGGCCCCTCGCTGCGAGGGCCCAGCCGGTGGATGGCCGAGGCCACCAATTCCTTTCCGGTCCCGCTCTCGCCATAGATGATCACCGGCGCCTCTGAATCGGCAGCGCTTTGAATCAGGTCAAAGATCTGCCCCATGGCCGCGGACCGGCCCACGATGCCTTCAAAGCCCGCTTCGATGCCGAGCTCATGATGCAGGGAACTGATGGCCTCTTCTTTGCTCACCAGTTCAGTGCAGTCGGCCAGGGTTTCCACCCCCCCGATCACCACGTTATCCTGGTCCCTCAGGACATTGGCGTTTTTCAACACATGGACCGGACTCCCGTCCTTTCGCTTCAGGACACACCGTTTGTGTCGCACCTGGAGATCCTTGAAGAGCTGGCAATGCTTTTCCCCGCCCTTGGCCTTGGCGTCAAAGCAGGTATTGCACCCCAGTATTTCGCAGGATTTGCCGATCAGTTCATTTTGTTGATACCCGGTGAGCCGTTCCAGGGCCTTGTTGACCGAAAGGATTATTCCGTCCGGATCCACCACCATGAGGCCGTCCAGCATGGTCTGGATGATGGTCTGCCAGTACTGGTTGTATTCTTCTTCCAGCATAATGGTTTCGATTCATGTTAATGGCGTTAACATCTAAACAGGTGTAAACCCATAATGAACTGTAAAGTGTTAACCCTTCGGATGCAAGCCAAAAATTGCAGGGTTAAAATTATCCTTAAAAATTGATAAGTTAGCATTTAAACGGGCGGAGAGGGCTGAAATGGCACTGGTTTTGCTGATGGGGAAAACAGGATGGAGCGTCAATCGGATACCATGGCCTTGATAACGATCAATGGAAAAGGGATATCAAACGAACAGGATCCTCGATGTACGGGGATGGCATTGTCCATGGGTTCTCCTCAAGGCGAAGAGCCTGCTGAAGCAGATGAAACCGGGTGAGATCCTGGAGGTGCTTAGTACCGATCCGGAAGTTGGGGAGAATTTCAGGGCCGTATTGAAGACCGGTGGTGACCGGATTGTGTTGATAGAAAGAGTCTCCGGGTATTTCCGGTTGTTCATCCAACGGGAATCACCGGGTCGCACGGACGCGGCAGCGGGGAAACGGGGTGGCGGTTGAGCCCCCTTTTCAGATAGCGACCCAAGGCCTGCTGTCCAATGGACCACAACCGTTAATTTTACAGGTAAGGAGGCGTCACATGTCTGAACAGGAAAAAATTATTTATATCTCCACCCATGGGGTGGAGGACCCGGAACGGGCCAGCCTCCCGTTTGTGCTGGCCAATGCGGCCCTGGCCATGGACGTGGAGGCCGTGGTGGCCCTTCAAGGGGCATCAGTGTTTCTGGCCAAAGAGGGGATGCTGGCGCATGTGCATTCGGCCGGGTTCTCACCCTTGAAGGAACTGGTGGATTCATTTCTGGAACTGGGAGGCAGGCTTCTGATCTGTGTGCCGTGCATCCAGGAACGAAAGATCGATGAAAAGGATCTGATTGACAAGGCTACCCCGGTGGCCGGCGCCACACTGACCGATGAAATCCTGAGCGCCAATGCCACGCTGGTGTATTGACCGTTCCGGGGTTCAAGGGTTCAGAGGTTCAGGGAGTGAAATTTCAAAATCAGGAGTGGGTAGGGCCGATAACCTCATCGGCCAAATTTCGGGTTAATTCAAAAAATTTAAGCACAATCAAGCCATAATCATCCATATTATCAGGAGAACATCCCATGATTAAAACCAAGAAAAGATTCATGCTGTCCCTGTGGGCGGCTGTCATGTTCATTGTGAGCCTAACCCTGGCGGGTGGCCCCTTCTCGGCCATCCCTGCTTGGGCAGAGGCCGAAGCGATGTATGAGGCCAAGGGGAAGGTCAAGGGGGTGTCCAACAAGGCCCGGACCATCTCCCTATCGGTCAAAGAAAAAGGGCCCATGATCTTCAAATTCAACGATCAGACCCAATTCATTCATGCGGATTCAGCCAGGGACTTCAAAAAAGGCGAAGGCGCACTCATCAAATACAAAATGGCCGGACCGGATATGGTGGCGGTCTCCATCAAAAAAGCCATTTCCAGGATCCCCCAGGGCGTGAGCGTCATCACCACGCCTGAAGTGGCGAAGTTGGTGAAAAAGGGGCCTCAAGCAGGAAACTACCGGCTCATTGATTCCAGGCCGGCCAGGCGGTACAGCGAGGGTCACATTCCCACCGCCCTATCCGTGCCCTTTATGCAATTGAAGAAAAAAGGCATGGAGCTGCTGCCACCCAAAGGAAAAACCCTGATCTTTTACTGCGGCGGCCCCACATGAGGCATGAGTCCTAAATCCGCCGGTCTGGCGAAAAAATGGGGCTATGCCGATGTCAAGGTCTACTCAGAAGGGGCCCCGGGATGGAAACAAAAAGGGCATTATCTAATCTCCACACCCGGGTATGTGAATACTGCCAATATCGTGTTGGTGGATTTGAGAGGCCCGGCCCAGGTGCGTGCCGGCCATATTCCGGGGGCGGTGGGGATTCCTTTGGACAGCCTGTCCGAGTCAAGACGGATGTTTCCCACCTCAATGGTGGCACCCATTGTCTTTTACGCAGGGGATATAAAAGAATCGGTGGGGGCGGTGAAGATCGCGTCTCAGTGGGGATATAAGAACGTCACCCTGTTCCCCTTCCCCGGTGCAAGGGAATGGCTGGCCGAGGGGTTCGAAATTCGGACCGGGCCGGCCGCTCAGAAGATTCACTGGGTCCGAAAACGGGGCCCGGGAGAGATCAGCCTGGACGACTTTGAGGCCGCCCTCAATTCCGGGGCCATTGAGGTGATCGATGTGAGGGGCAATGCCGAATACGAGGCCGGTCATTTTCCGGGCGCCATAAACATCCCCTTGGATTCGCTGCCCCAAAGACTGGATGAGATCCCCAAGGACAAGTTCATCGTGGTCCACTGTAAGACCGGGGTTCGGGGTGAGATGGCCTATCTGCTCTTAAAGGAGAAAGGATATGCCGTGAAATACCTCAATGCCAATTGCAAGTGCAAACCGGACGGAACTTATTGGCTGTGGGAATAGGCGATCGTGCCCCCGGCGTCACAGGCCGGGGGCATATTTTTTTCAAAAATCGTTTGCCATAGGAGCGTGTTATGACAACTAAGTGGTTTTTCGGGGTGATCATGTTGACCTTTCTGATGGCCCATCCTCTGACATGGGATTCCCCTGCATGGGGAGAGGGGAGCTCCCCAGCTGACCCGGAGCTTTCAAAAAAGATGTTCCGTTCAGGCAAAGAGGCCTATGAACGGGGCAAATACGGGGATGCAAAAGCGTACTTCAAAAGGGCGGTTCAGGCGGATCCTGATGCGGTCAAGGCATGGCGGTATTATGACCTGGCAGTGGTGGCGGACCTGACCCAAAAGGTGGAGAAGAACCTGGGAAAGGCCGACGACCTGTTGGCACCGGATGAGTCCGTACGACAGGGGGCGCCAAAGACGTTTGTGAGAGGATTTCGCGGCCCACCGCCGGTGGATGCCCGGGCAAAAGGCTATCGCGGGCCGCCGCCTCCCGAATCGGGTCCGCAGAAACCAGCCAAGCCCAAGGTGGAGTTCAAGATTGTGGAAGATGAGGGGTGTTGACGGGCCCGAGGCCCATTGCGATCCATTCTCATTTCTGTCTGCGGACCGACGTTTTCGGGCCTGGCCTTGCAAAGGAGCCACACAAGGCGTATAACAGGCTACTAAAAATGGTAAGGAAGGTCCATGCCTCCTTCTTGCCTCATGGGCGGTTCTGTTCTGATTGCCATTTAAAACCCATCTCCGGAGGTATACATGACACCCGGTAATAATGATCCATCAACGGAATTTCATGATCTTATCATCATCGGTGCAGGGCCCGCCGGTCTGGCAGCGGGGATTTATGCGGCCCGGGACCAGCAGGATGTGGTCCTGGTGGAAAAGCTGAGTCCCGGCGGGCAGGTACTCAACACGGACTGGGTGGAAAACTATCCCGGATTTCCGGACGGCATCAGCGGTTTTGAACTCATGGACGCCATGCGGCGCCAGGCCGACCGATTCGGTCTCCAGATCCTCAGCCGTGAGGTGCAGGGGGTGGATTTCAGCGGCGAGGTGAAAGCCTTGACCCTGCCCGACGGTAAGATGACCGCCCGCTCCGTGATCATCGCCACCGGTGCACAGCCCAGGAAGGTGGGCATTGAGGGGGAGGAACTGCTGACCGGCAAAGGGGTCTCCTATTGCGGGACCTGCGACGGCCCCTTTTACCGGGATGCGGAGGTGGGGGTCATCGGCGGCGGAGACACCGCCATTGAAGAGGCCCTCTTTCTGACCCGGTTTGCCTCCCGGGTGCACGTGGTTCACAGAAGAGATCAGTTGCGGGCCACCAAGATTCTTCAGGATCGGGCCTTTGCCAATGAGAAGATTGCATTTGTGTGGGATACGGTGCCGACCCGGATCATCGGGGAAGCCACAGTGGAGGAACTGGCCCTGCAAAATGTCAAGACCGGACTGGAGAGCGCCATAAAGGTGGAGGGGGTCTTTGTGTTTGTGGGGACCCGGCCCATTACGGAATTCTTAGCAGGATCGGTGGACCTGGACGATCAGAAGTTCATCAAGGTGGATCGGCGGCAGCAGACCAGTGTGCCCGGTGTGTTTGCGGCAGGAGACGTCACCAGTGAAACGGCCCGCCAGATCGCCGTTGCCGTGGGCGAAGGGGTAACGGCCGTACTCAGTGCAGAGGATTACCTGTCAGAGTCCATTCCTGGTTAGCCTGATACAAAAGCTGGAGCGTGTTGTTTTTTTTACCATCGTTCATGGATGAGACGGGAGTTTTGAAGAACCCTGTAGTAAGCTACAGGGAATCTCCCAAATGTAAGGAGTTTTTATTCAAATGGCATCCATTATTCTGAAATTGTCTGAACAAGAGGGCATGCGCATCGAATCCATTCTCATGGACGAGGATGCGGCCGAGGCGCTGCAATTCCTGAAAGAGGTCTTAAGACCCCGGATCCGGGCCAAAGGATCCCGGTCCCTGGACAGCGGCAAAACCACAGGAATCGGGGTGTAGACCTCGGTTGGACCAAAGAAGGCCAACATGATCGTGGTCGCTGACAACCTCCAGATTACCCATCCAGTGGTACAATCCGCACTCAGGAATTTGAATCCTGATCCGCTGAAGGCCCTGGTCCGAAGAATGGAAACGGCCGGGGCCCGCATGATCGACATCAACACCGGTCCCCTGGGAAAAGGGGCCGAAGAGAAGATGACCTTCCTGGTCCAGGCCGTGGAGGAGGCCACCCGACTCCCTTTGATCATGGATACCGCCAACCCCGTTGCCATGGCCGCCGGGGTGAAGGCCGCCCAAAAAAGGGTGACCCTCAACGGTTTTTCCCTGGAACCCCGAAAGTTGAAGCACATATTGCCGCTGGCCGCTCAATATGAAGCCGATATCATCGGCTACCTGCTGGATGCCCAGGGCCGCATCCCGCCCACTGCGGACGAACGTCTAACCCTGGCCGTGGAGGTCCATCAGGCCTGCCTGAAGGCGGGCGTGCCCCAGGAGCGGCTCATCGTCGATCCGGTGGTAGCCCCTCTTTTGTGGGAGGACGGACAGGCACAGAACCGGGTGGTCTTAAAGGTGATCCAGTCCCTGCCCGGGGTCCTGGGATATGAGGTGAGGACCGTGGCCGGGCTCTCCAACCTGACCGCGGGCACCCAATTCTCAGACAAACAAGCCGCCATGGAATGCGCCTATGGGGCCATGCTGGCCGCCTCCGGCCTGCATATGATCCTGGTCAATATATTCCACCAAAAGACCGTCCGGGTGCTCGAGGCATGCGACGCCCTCCTCTCCGAAAAGGTCTTTACCTGGGAGACCTGACAACCGCCTATGCGCGGTTGAATAACTCCTGGCCATCCTGTCTAAACCTTGACTTCGATCGCAGTTTAGTCTATTTTTGACTATTAAAATAACCCCAAGACCAAACAGGGTTGCCAAGTGCTGATTCAATTGGTAGTAATGAAAATTGATGCTGACCCAAAAGGCATGCTTTCGGCATAATGGGGACTGAGTCCTTGAAGCGGGAAAATTTTGGAGACCCGGGTTTCGGACAGTGATTACCCAATGGGCCGTCCATGGGAACATGAGTATAAACTAAGGCAATAAGTTCAGATACTTCTTGTCATTACTGCAAAGGATAAAATCTGGAAAGGAGGTCCAAATGAACATCCTTGTGGGGTATGATGGATCCAACGCTGCCCAAGATGCCGTGAGACTGGCTCAAAAACATGCAAAGGCCTTTGACGCCGGTGTCCATGTCATGACGTCACTTCCAGGCGGGGATGAAACCAGTGCAGAGGATGTGCGGGATGCGGAAAAGGGGCTGGCCGATGCGAAGGACATCTTTGATCAGGAGGGGATCGCCTGTGAGACACACGTGATTGTTCACGGACAGGCGCCCGGAGAAGATCTGGTTGAATTTGCAAAGGACAAGGGTATAGACCAAATCGTGGTGGGCGTGAGAAGAAGATCAAGGGTGGGCAAAATGCTGATGGGTTCCACTGCCCAGTATGTGATCCT
>JAIPDZ010000042.1 GCA_021737425.1 Deltaproteobacteria bacterium | reverse complement strand
GGGTCCATGGGCATGAAGCCGGTCATATAGGCACAAAGATCCACAATGGGGGAGTTAAGGATCACATAGGAGATCCGCGCATCCCGGGCTGCCGCCCGCATGGCAAAATAGCCCCCCAGGCTGATCCCGTACAGGGCCAGGGTTTGGGGGTCCACATCGAGTCGTGTCACCACATAATCCACCACCGCGGCAATGGGGGTTTCATAGTCGGGCCGAAAGGTGGTCTCCGGGTGTACGCGCTGGCAATCCACCTGTCCGGGACCGGCAAACAACAGGACATTATACCCCCTCTCCAGGGCCGCCAATCCGGCTTGTAATGCACTTTCTTCACAGGTCCCGTCAAAGCCGCTCAGGATCATGAGGGTATGGCGGGGGTGGATATTCCCGTCGGGCTTGAGAAAATATCCGGGCAGCCATTTCTCTTCAAAAGGGATTTTTATCACTTGGATAAACCTGCCCGTATGCTGCATCCCCTGAATAAAACAGTGCTGTGATTTTTCCCCCAGCAGGGACCGTTGGAAATCATACATATCCGCATAATATTCCGCGGTCCTGAAATAGTTGGCGGCCCGCAAAAAGGCGTCGCGGGCGCTGATGGGATGTGCCGCGTCTGCCCGCTTTATGGCGTCCTGTTCACAGCGGCTCCCCAGGTCCGCAAACGCCCGGGACCACTCATCCGGATCGCCTTCCCGGATATGTTGGGCTGCGGCCAGGGTTTCCCCCACCGAGGCCCCGCCAAAGGGGCAGGACCCCAGCTGGCGCAGCAACTGAAAATCCATTTCCGGATTATCAAAGCCTTTGATCCGCATCCTGCCTCGCCGGGTCTTGGGTGTCATGGGTTCCCTCTCCGTGAGTGAGCCAATGGAAATGGCGGGAACAAAAATGTTAGTTTAGACAGGATTCACCGGATTGACAAGATTATTTTGATCACTTTAACCCCGGAAGGAGGGGGCCTGTGCATCCCTTCACTCATCCCCCAGCAATATTTCAATTGTGCCATCCCCGGAACAGGGCGTCCGGTGTCACGGGACCTATCGAAGTTGTCCCTGCCAGGGATCAATCCTCCCGCAGGGCGGCCTGGGGCGAAGAGATGATCTCCTTTACCTTGGCGTCCCGGATGCGCGCTTCATGTTCAGCCTTTTTCTCGTGGGCCTTGTTGATCTTCTCCACCAGTTCTTCTGTCTTGCACGGCTTCATGAGATAGTCGTAGGCCCCCTGTCGCATCCCGTCTATGGCCGATTCCACGGTGGCGTGTCCGGTGAGCATGATCACCTCGGTCAGCGGCTTGATCTTTTTCATCTCCCTCAGCACTTCAGTGCCGTCCATACCGGGCATCCGCACATCCAAGATGACCACGTCAAAGTTATACTGCCTCAGCTTTTCAACGGCGTCCTCCCCGCTCAGGGAGGTAGTTGCATCATAATCGCGCATGGACAACCGCTCGGCCAAGGCCTGGACAAATTCCTCTTCATCATCCACCAGCAATACCCGTATCTTCATTTCCAAGTCCTCCTTTACCCTTAAAGGGTCTATTCCCCTGTTGGATCCCCACTGTAAACCGGGTCTATCTTTTTCGGTAAGGAGATCACGATCTCCCCGGCGGTCACATCAACCGCACACTCGGCCTTTAGTGATTCCAGCAGGGCCTGTTCCCGCTTTGACGGGAATCGATCCCTCACCGCCTGCTCTAGGTTTTCAAGCCCTGAAACCCGAATTCGAACCCCTGTCTCGCTCCGCTCACTGATGATTTTCAGGACCCTGGCCTCTCCCATGAGCGGCATGGCAAAATCGACCACACACCACAGCAGATTTTCCAGAAAAAAGGGGTTGGTGGTCATCAAAACCTCTTCCTCGCACACAGGCTCTATGGTGACGCCTCGCATGCCGGCCAGCCTTCCGGAGAGCGCCACCAAGAGCCCGATGGCCTCATTGAGATCCACCTGTTTCACCGGTTGGTCCACCTCGTGGGCGAATCGGTTCATGTTTTCCACAATTCCGTCCCCCCGGTGGATCTGCTGGCCCATGGACCGGGCCAGGGCCTTGAGCCGCTCCTGATCCACGGGGCGCCCCTTTTCCGCCATGAGGAGCAAGTCTTCCATCAATCCGGCGTTTTCATTTAAGACCGCCAGCACATTTCTGATCTCGTGGGATATGGATGCGGTCATTTTCCCAAAAAACTGAAGCCCGCATTCCCCCGCCATGGCCTGTTTAAGAGACATACCCGACTCCTTATTTTTCCAGCAATTCTTTCATCTTTTGGAGAAGATCTTCAATCCCCACCGGTTTTACCAGGTAAAATTCAGATCCGGCTTCGGCCGTGCCTGCCCTGAAATCCGCTTCAGAACCATGTCCGGTCAGGAATATGAATTTGGTACGAGCACATCGTTGCTCCATCTCCTTTTTCAACTCGATTCCGCTCATTTTAGGAATCTTTACATCCAGCACGGCAATATCATATTGAAAGGACTCCAACCGCTTCAAGGCATCCTCACAACTGGTGGACCAATGGGCATCTATGCCCCGCAGGGACAACCGTTCCGCCATGGTGGAGACCAGTTCCTCTTCATCGTCAACCAACAACACCTTTATTTCTTTCATTTTTGATCTTCTCCAGCCGAATGGGGATCGTTATGGTGAAGCGGGTCCCTTTTTCCAATGCACTTTCCACCTGGATACTTCCTCCGATTTCCTGGACCAGGCCGTAGGTGATGGACAACCCCAGTCCGGTCCCCCCCTGGCCCGTCTTGGTGGAAAAAAAGGGCTCGTATATACGCCCAAGGTCGTCCTCGGCAATACCGCAGCCGTCATCTGTAATGGTAATGGACACATGATCTCTGTCTTTCCGGTTGGCCTTGATATCGATATGGCCCCCGTCCTGCACGGCTGCAAAGGCGTTATTCACGAGATTCAGCATAATTTGCTGCAGTTTTCCCCTGTCCGTCTCAAGAATGGGGATATCTTCCGCCACCTCGGTGGTGATCTCGATGGACCTCAGCTCGGACTCTTTTCCCATAAAGCCGAGCACTTCCAGAATGGCTTCTTTGAGGTTGATGGGCTCGATGCTGGCCTGGAGGTTCCGGGAAAAATTCAGCAACCGCCGGGTGATGGTGCCGGCCCTTTTCACCGAGCCCAGGACGGAATCCACCAGACCGATGAGCTTGGCGTCGTGGACGTAATCGGTCTTGAATGTGAAGAGGTCTTTGATAAGACCGGCCTTTTCACTGATAATGGCCAAAGGGTTATTGATCTCATGGGCCACACTTGCTGCCAGCCGACCGATGGAGGCCATTTTGTTCGCATACTCCACGTGATGGAGGCTGGCGTTCCGTTTTTCGTCGGCCACTTGTATTTTTTTTACCATGTAGGTGGCGGTACCGAGGATAACCGTCAGAATGACGGTGATGCAGATCAACAGAAAGGCAATCAGTTCCAGACCGACTTTGAAACAGGGCGCCATACACTCCCTTTTGTCTTTCACAATCATCAGGATGAACGGGGTTTCGTCAATATATCTATATCCCACGATCAGGGCCCTGCCCCGAGGCCCCTGTTCTTCAAACACCCTGGTTTTGGATGAATACTCGGGGACTTGGAGGGATAGTTTCTGGAGAACGCCGCCATGGTAGCGGGTGGATGTCTGGAGAATGCCTTCCTGATTGATGATGAAAGCATCCCCGGACCCCGCCAGTGCCAGATTGGATAACAGATCTTCAAAAGGGGCGATGCTTAAGGACGCGCGAAGCACGTAAGCAGTGCCGCTCTCACTGGACCCCCTGACGGCAATGACCAGGTGGGGCACTTTGCGGTATCCCAAAAATACATCGCTGATATACATGCCGGATTCCAGCACCTGCCTAAACCATTTTTGTCCGCTGTAGTCTTTTCCCTCCAGGTTATAGGGCCCCACATAGGCCTCTTGATATCCGGAGGCATCTACCACCCCCATATCAACAAACCCCCCGCCGAAGCTTCGCTTGAGGTTCTCCAGGATTGCCGAGAGCCTTTCCGGGTTGTTCAGGCTTTTAAAGCCGTTGTCGTGAACGATAAAATCCAGGGCGAATTTCCGTTCGGTGAGGAAAAAGGATACGGCCCGCCGGGTATTGGATACCACCCGGGTGGTGCGGAAGAGATATTCCGATTCAATGGCGTTTTGCACGGCCCTGTAATTGACCACGCTCAGGAAAATGAGCGGTATGAGTGAAACCCCTCCGGTGAGTATGACGGCCAGTTTCCAGATGCGACGGTACGTATGCTGATATGTGGACGTGCCGGACACGACCTCCTGTTTATCCCAGAAGGAGGGTTTTATTTTGTTCCAAACCATCGCAGTTACCAAAAGGGGTGAAGGGTTGCATCTTCATGATTGCCTGCTTTATGCTGAACAGACTCTCACGGAAGATCTACTTTCTTGAAGGGTGTCGCGTTTGGGTGGAATGCCTTTGACTGATTTTCTCATTTGCGCTCTTGATGGTCTGGCTCAGCTTCTCAATGTCCACGGGTTTCTGAAGATAGGCAAACGCCCCCAGTTGCATGCAGGTCTCCCGGTCAGCCTCTGATCCATGTCCGGTGAGGATGATGACTTCGATATCCGGGTTGGTCTGCTTGACCCTTCTTAACACCTCGATCCCGTCAATGCCGGGCATCCGGAGATCCAGGATCATCACTTCGGGCTCGTCCCTCTCAATTAATTCCAGGGCGGATTCTCCGTCATAGGCCACGGCTGAACCCATATCCCGCATAAGCAGGCGTTCGGAAAGGGTTTCCACAAATTCCCGTTCGTCATCCACCAGCAACACCTTCGAGGGCATCTCGAAATCATGTTTTCGATATATGTCTGCCTGGTAAAAGTCTTTTCCGACTCTGACCTTCGTACTTTTCACGCCCGGGACCTGATCTGCAATATGGATGAGCTCCTGTTCAAGTCGGCTCAACATGAGAACGTGTTTATTAACGGTCAGGGTGACGGCGCCGTCTTTGCTTTCCACACCGACATTATGACCTTCCTTGATCAGGCTTATTTCCACCTGGGCCGAAAGATGAAAATCCGCTACCGCCCTTTTTGATCGAGGCGTTGCCTGTACTGCCTCGTTTTGCATGGCCTCCCGAATTCGTGCGATGATTTCACTCTGATTCAGCTTGTCCGTGGGCAGAAGCATATCATACAATGACGCATCCCAGGGGTCGCCCACCTCCAGCAGGTCATGGACCCAGGCGGCGGCATCCTCATCACCTTTCCGAATAAGTTTCACCGCGTCGATTTCATCTAAACTGCGTTCCTGAATCGCGGTTTGTATTCTGAAAGGCATGTCAGCCATAAGGCAGATCCGAAGCACATGAGTGATTTTCTTCGGAATTAAGTGAGAGGCAAATCCCTCGATTACGAGCTCCTCTTTGGAGAGTATTTGCGCCAGCGCCAGCTTAATGTAGGCAACAGATCGCTCTTTTTCGTGGGTGAATTTATTGAATACCGAGGTCTTGGCCGAAAGCGCACGGCCTATCTTCTGTGTCGATATGCCTGAAAGCGCGCTCGCTTCAGCCACAATATCCGCGTTTCTCACCAGCTCGTACCCCGTGTCGGAAACCAGTCCGGCCACAACGGTGTCTTCACCGCAACAGGTGCCGCTGAATATGCTGATTACTGTCATTTGAGCCCCCTTTTCAATGCTTCCTGCCTGGAAGTCTTTTTAAAACACCACCGTGCTCTCAATTGCCGGCTTATTTTGTATTGGGTCAAGATGATTATCATTGTTTTCCATTCGTCAACCCGTGGTTATGGAGAAGGGCAAACGGGAAGAAGCGGGCAGAATTCCTCCTTGCCTAACGGATGTGCTTCTTTGTGAACGGATTCAATGGCCTTTTCCATTGTCGGGTACAGGTGGTCCCTGCCTATTTTGGCTATGAAGAAGGTACGTTCCAATACTTCCATGACAGATTCATTCACACCGCTCATAGAAATATCCACTCCTGCACTTCTGACCCTGTCCACCAACAAGGACAGGGTCTCTTCGCCTGAGGCATCGATATCATTGATGCCGTTGCCCACAATGATGATGTGTTTCAAATCTTTCTTGCTGCGCATGAATTCCGTTACTTTGTCCTCAAGATAGCTTGCATTGGCAAAGAACAAAGGTCCGTCGAACCGGACCATGGAAATGTACGGGCATTCCGTCAATCCGTGTGTGGTCACGCAGCGAAGGGCCTCATCTTCGTGTCTGGAGAGGGAAACCACCTTGGGCCGCATGTTCTTGTACAGAAACACGCCAAGGGAAAGGGCCACCCCGATCATAATCCCCTTATCCAGATGGGGCGCAAAGCCCAGGGTGCACACGAACGTGATAATGGAAATGGCGCCGTCATACCACTGGGCCTTCCAGGCGTGCACGAATCCGGAGACATTGATGAGACCGATGACTGCCATCATGATCACCGCGGCCAGAACCGACTGCGGAAGATAATAGAGGAGGGGGGTGAAAAAGAGGAGAACGATCACCACGGCGAAGCCCGTAAATACGCTGGAGAGGCCTGACACAGCGCCGGCCTGGAGGTTGACTGCGGATCTCGAAAAAGATCCGGACACAGGATAGCTTTTTCCCATGGCACCGCATATGTTGGCCAGTCCCTGGCCGATGAGTTCCTGGTTGGGATCCAGCCGTTGACCAGTCTTGGCTGCCATGGCCTTGGCAATGGAAATGGCCTCCATAAAACCGAGGAGGGATATGATGGCCGCATAGGGGAACAGATGGAAGATGACGTTTGAATCGATTTTGGGCATTGTCAACGACGGCACTCCTCTGGGAATTTGCCCCACAACCGCACCGCCTCCCATCATGACCAGCCCATCTTGGGGCAGGGGGGTGTTCCCCACCTTGATGCGCCAAATACGCCCGTCGTGGTCACTTCCCGCCGGGACATGGCCGTCTCTATAAAATGTCAGGGAACCATCCGGTTCATGAACAGCCTTCAGTTTAAAATGCCTGAGCTGATCACGATAGGCGTTCGCTTTTTCCTTCACCCGTTCGAGCTGGAGTGTGAGACGCCTTGCTTTATGCTCCGCATTGAGGGCTTCACCTACATTATGGGCCTTTTTGGCTTGGTTTTTCGCCTCATTGGCTTCTGAGCGTTCCTGGGCGAGCTGTGGTATCTTATGGCATACCTCGTTGAAGTCTTCAATCAACTCCCGTACCTGGGGAGAGGCGATAGAGGAGATGTCCACTTTGGTGTTATGTTGGAATCCTGTGGCCCATGCCAGAATGGTGGTCACTGCCACTGCCACCAATACATTGGGAATCCGGGGCGAAATCCACTTCAGTGCGTACATGATGGCAAAAGCAAGGGCGCCCATCAAAAATGTGGGCCAGTGGGTATAATGAAACGCGGACTCAATAACCCGGATAATGGTTTCATAATGATGCTCGGCCTTATCCACATACACGCCGAACATCTTGGACAGCTGCGAAGAGGCGATAATGATGGCCGCGGCGTTGGTAAAGCCGTTGACCACCGGATGGGACAGGAAATTGACCACGAGGCCAAGCCGTAAGAGGCCCAGCATAAGCTGAAATACCCCCACCATGAGGGCGAGCATGATGGCATAGGCGATATAGCCCTCACTCCCTGCGGTGGCCAAGGGTTCAAGGGAGGCGGCGGTCATCAAAGAGACCACTGCCACGGGGCCGGTGGCCAGTTGACGGCTGGATCCGAACAGGGCGGCAATCATGGGTGGAAGAAATGAGGCATAAAGACCGTAATAGGCCGGAAGCCCGGCCAGTTGTGCGTAAGCCATGGACTGGGGTATCAGGACCAGTGCCACTGTCAGCCCGGACAGGGCGTCAATCCTCAAATCACTCACGCTGTAACCCTTAAACCAGGAAATAAACGGGAATATCCTATTAAGCATTTTTATCACCTATTCCGGAATTGTCTTGATTCCGAACCATTTTTCGACAGGCCGTGATCAGTTCAGTGTAAAGGGAGCCGGCGTCATAGAGTTCATACGTATTGAACCTCACAAGGCCGTCCACCATGGAAAAAATGATCAGCGCCGTCTTTTTGGGGGGCACCGACACCATGGAACCATCCGCCTTCCCCTTGTCCAAAGCATTTTCAAAAATATTAACCAAGCCATTATAGATGCTCTCCAGATGTTCTTTGCAGGCCTCATTGACCCTGGCCAGCTCATAGGCATCGTGACGGTGTAAAAGCAAAAATCGATCTTCCATTTTTTCGGCCAGAGAAAGGTAGAAGGAGAGGACCCCTTCCAGCATCTCCATGCCGTCTTCAAACTCCATTTCCCTTAGATAAAGATCAAATTGGTTCATCACGTCCTGCCTGAATTTCTCAAGTATGGCCAGGAACAGATCTTCTTTGTTCTTAAAATGGTAAAAAATGGTCCCCTCAGCTGCACCGGTCATGTGGGAGATTTCCGACATGTGGGTATTTTCAAACCCCTTGGTGGAAAAGAGGACGGTGGCGGCACGGATTATGGATTCCTTTTTAGACATATCAAACCTTGCGTTAAAAACCGACTGAGTGCTCAGTTGGTTTTTATGTTTCATTAAATCACCATCTCTGTCAAGAAGAAAATTATTTTTTTTCAAAAAAAACATCCCGGACCTGTGCAGTATGTCCGACCAAACATTACTCCCTGTTTTCAGGTGGGATCATTCATTAGGGGTGCTACCAGGGTAGGGCCTTGAGTGGCGACATCCTGAAGACGGGCATGTCATAGAGGCCTTAGAGGGAAAACAGAAAGCATGATCAATCCAGGACCATTCGGATTTTGGCGGCAATGTCTCTCAGGGAGAATGGTTTTTGAATGAAATTGAGGCCCCTGTCCAAAACGCCCTGAGGGGCGATGACATCGGCGGTATAGCCGGACATAAAGAGGCTTTTCATCTCGGGTCGAGCCGTTTGAAGTCGCTCCACAAGCTCCCGGCCGTTCATCTCCGGCATGACCACATCAGTGATGATCAGATGAATCTCCGCACTCTCTTCTGTGGCGATCCCAAGGGCCTCGCCCGGCGTATTTGCGGATAAAACAGCGTAGCCCAGTCGTTTAAGAAGCATGGTGCTCATTTCCAGAATCCCGGGATCATCTTCCACGATGAGGATGGTCTCACCCCGGCTTTGAGGAATAGCCTCATCGGTCTCAGGCCTTGTTTCTCCAGCGTCCAGCGCATTGAGCGGGAGATAGATCCTAAAGGTGGTCCCCTGTCCCGGCTCGCTGTATACGTTGATGAACCCTTGGTTTTGCTTCACAATGCCGTACACGGTAGCCAGCCCCATGCCGGTCCCCTGGCCCAACCCCTTGGTGGTGAAAAAAGGTTCAAAAATGTGTTTCAGGGTTTCCTTATCCATGCCGCACCCATCGTCGCTAAGGGCCAGTAGGACGTATTCCCCGGGCTCCATATCGCCATAGGACGTAACCTGAGACGGGTCAAAAGAGACCGTGTCGGTTTCAATGGTGACCCTGCCCACATCCGCGATGGCATCTTTGGCGTTGACGCACAGATTGACCAGAATCTGATCCAGTTGAGAAGAGTCCATTTTGACCGTGCACTGGCCTGGCCCCGGCAGCCAGGCCAGCTCTATGTTTTCACCGATAAGCCGTCGAATCATTTTGAGTGTGGCTTCAACCGATTCGTTGAGGTCAATGGCAATGGGCTCAATGGTCTGTTTGCGCGCAAAGGCCAATAGTTGGCGGGTAAGGTTGGCGGAGCGCTGGGCCGCGTCCAGAATTCTCTCCAGGTTCCTGCGAGAAGGATCCGCCGGGTCCATTTCAGCCAGGGTCAGCTCGGCATAGCCGGTGATGGCCCCCAGCATGTTGTTGAAATCGTGGGCCACGCCTCCGGCGAGGGTGCCCACCGCTTCCAGCTTTTGGGACTGGAGCAGTTGTTCTTGCAGCTTTTCCCGCTCCGCTTCCGCCCGTTTGCGATCGCTGATGAACCGAGCTTGCTGGATATTTTGATAGGCGGTGGTGGAAAGCTGATTGGCCAGGGCAAAAAGGGAGTGGGCAATCTGCTCGAACTTCTTCCGGGACATGACAGGGACCTTGTCAAAGGCTTCGCAAAACGCGGTCTCTTCGGCCCCGATCTCCCGGGCATATTCTATGATCCGATCCCTGGTTTGGGTCTCGTTTCGAACCTGGCCGATCAGCCAGTTGGCGATGTGCCGTCCACCGACGGTAATACTGGCCCCCGCGCCCCACAATCCGGCACTCAGGCAGGTGTGGATGATCGGACCGGAGGGATTATGGCGTCCCAGCATGGCATCGGATTCCTGACACTTTCTGGAGCCCTTTTCGGTCTTGCGAATGAACTCGCCGCAAAAATAGGTGAAGTTGCTCGGCTGAGTAACGGGGGTGCCGTCCGGAAGGGTGATCAGGGCCCCCACGCCCCAGGCCTTAGCGAACAGGTCCTGGATATGCTGCAGATCGGAGAGGTTGAACAGGTCCTCCAAAACAATATCCTCGGCAACATCCAGCGGCCGGGTCAATGCCATGATTCGTTTTTCAATCGCTTCCTCTGCCCGTTTCCGCTCGGTGATATCACGGTCAAAGGCGCAGGCCAGGTAACGATCATTGAACCGGAAATAGTTGGTGCTGACTTCCACCGGAAAAAGGCGTCCGTCCTTGGTGCGGTGGCGCGATTCAAAAAACATGGATCCTTGACGTTTCATTTGTTCTTTGTGTTGTTCATATTTGTCCGGCGGGAAGTCCGGATCGATATCAAAGACCTTCAAGGACAGCAATTCTTCTCGGGTATATCCCATTGAGGTGCAGGCGGAATCGTTTGCATACACAATGTCGCCCTGGTCATCCACCCACAGGATGCTGTCCCGTGCACTATCCATGGCGAACCGGGCCTTTTTCAGAGATTCTCTTTCCTGTTTCCGGTCCGTGATATCCAGCAAAAAGCCCTGAAAATAGACCATGCCTCCCTTTTGGTCCCGCACCGCCCGCGCATTGTAGGATGCCCAGAACAGGGTACCGTCCCTGCGTAGAAAACGACATTCATGATCCAGCCGTTCGTTCTGCTCAAGGAATCGCTTCATTTCTTCTCTGTCTTCAGGGTCGGCATAGAGTTGCGCGCCGGTGTCCTTTATGACACGGATCATTTCACTGGGGGAGTCATAACCAAATATGCGCGCCAGGGCTGAATTGGCGTAAACAAGTCTCCCCTCGGGTGTGGAAACGTATATCCCGATGGGCGCGGTCATCAGCAGGCTTTGCCAGTCCTCAGGGGCGCCTTGGAAAGCGCGGCCTTCGGTGCTGGGCACATGATTTTTCGGCATGATCCGTTCCTTCAGGTTGCTCCTTTGCGAGTCCCTGACCTGATGTAAATCCCCAGGAGATGACCTCAGGGTCATCTCCTGGGGGTAAGGGTTAAAAATCGCTGAAATCCTCCTCATCCATGGGGATGACTTCCTGAGGGGTGGCCTCCCGATTATGGTGAGCCGGTTCATGTGCCTTTGCTTTCTGGGTCTTCTCAGGAATCCGATGGGGGGTTGCCTGGGGCTTGGAGGTCCCGGTTGTGAGACGCGTCTGCCGGCCGTCGGTCTTTTCGGCGTGTCCACCAATGATGGCCACCAGTTCCGTCACAATCCCTTTCATCTGTTCGGCCTGGGCATTCATCTCCTCGGAGGCACTGGCCGACTCTTCTGCATTGGCTGCATTTTGCTGAGTCACCTTGTCCATCTCTGCCACGGCCGTGTTCACCTGCTCGATTCCCTGAGCCTGCTCCTCGGAGGCCGCGGCGATCTCGGCCACCAATTCGGCCGCCTTTGCGCCGCCTTCCGCCACCTGACGGAACGCCTCATTGGTGGTGGTTACCAGTTCCGAGCCTTCCTGCACCTTTTTGACGGTCCCCTCGATCAGGGCTGCCGTATTCTTGGCCGCTTCTGCGGCCCGCATGGCCAGGTTCCGGACCTCGTCGGCTACCACGGCAAATCCGGCGCCGGCCTCACCCGCCCGGGCTGCCTCCACCGCCGCATTCAGGGCCAGGAGATTGGTCTGAAAGGCGATCTCGTCAATGGTTTTGACGATCTTTGAGGTCTCCTCGCTCGCCTTGGAGATCTCCTCCATGGACCCGGTGAGACGGTCCATGGATTCCACGGCCTTGGACGTGGCCTGTTGAGTTTCGCTCATGAGACTGTCCGTCTGTCTGGCCCCGTCTGCATTCTTCTTGGTCATGGAGGACATCTCCTCGAGAGAGGAAGAGGTCTCCTCGATGGATGCGGCCTGTTCGCTCGCCCCTTCGGCCAGGGACTGGCTGGCGGCGGAGACCTGCTGGGAGGCCGAGGCCACTTCATCTGCACCGTTGTCAAGTCCGGTGATGATCCGATAGATGGGCTTGGTCAGGGTCCTGGAAAAGAAGAATATGCCCACACCGGTGAGCATCAGAAAAATCAGGGCCGTAATGATAATGACGTTCCGAATATGATGGGACTCGGACAGAAATTCCGGGGCATCCTGAGTGAAACAGACACTCCACCCGGTCAGAGGCACCGGGGCGAGTCCGGCGACCTTGGGAACACCTTCAAACACATAGGGCTCCACTCCGGTCTCGCCGGCCAACATTTTTTTAGCAATCCCTTCCATGCCGGGGATTTTGGTTACGTTTGCTTTGAAGATAAGGTCTTTCTTCGGGTGAGCGATCGCCGTTCCGGAACGGTCCACCATAAAGGCGTATCCTGTCTCTCCTATTCGAATATCGGTGATGATATCGATCAGGAAATTGATTTTTATTGCGGCACATATGGCCCCCACAAACCGGTCTTTCGAGCCAGATACCGGTGCAGCGACCACACAGATGGGGTCTCCCGAATTTCTGGATTTGACGGGGGTCCCCACGGTGGACTTTCCCTCCCTGGCAGCCAGGAAATACGGCCTTTGGGATAGATTGATCCCCACACTGGAGCCGCCTATGCCGTCGGCCTGGACAATTCCCTGCGCATCCGTCATGAAGATGGACTCATAATCGTCCCCGATAGTCTTCATCAGGGCCTTCAGTTGTTCTCCCATGGCGGTGATATCGTCTCCCTTGAACACAGGATCGACTGTGATCCCTTTGACGTTCTTCAATTCCTGCCTTAGGGCCATGTCCACCGTGGTGGCCAGGTTTCGAGCCGCCATAGCGGCCCGCTCCTCGGCCGCCGATTGCAGAGCCGTGGATGACCGAGTTGCTGAAAAAACACCCACCACCAAAAGCGGAATGAGTACCGCAATGATCCCTCCAGCAATCAATTTAAATGCAAGACTTTTCTTTTTCATGTTTCCTCCATATCATAAATTAAGTTGAGTATATCTGTCAAAACTTGCCTGTAGCCCTATGTTCCCCCTTAGCCTTAGCGCAAAAAAGAAAGACCCTTGACGTCCAATTCAGGGGCTTGCCCACAAACTCTACTTAGGGTAAGGAGGACGAAAAAACGATTCGCATTTATAAGGTGTCCGCAATTTCAGCAACTTCTCCGGCGCCCAGGACCCGGTCGATGTCCAGCAGGAGCTTGATTCCGCCCTCCACCTTGGCCATACCCAAAATGTAATCGGTGTTTAGTCTGGTGCCGAAGTCGGGTCGTTCCTCAATATCTTCACTCTTGACATTCAACACCTCGGAGACCGAGTCCACCACCACCCCGATGGTGAGGGTCCCCGAACGGGAAGCAATTTCCACCACGATGATACAGGTCCGGTCCGTGTACTCTACCTCCTCCATGTTGAATCGCATCCTAAGATCGATGACCGGGATCACCCTGCCCCGAAGGTTGATGACCCCTTTGACGAATCCGGGAGCCTGAGGGATGGTGGTGATGGGCATCATCCCGATAATCTCCTTGATCTTCAAAATGCCGATGCCGTACTCCTCATCGGCCAGAGAGAAGGTCAAATACTTTCCCGCCTTCCGGGCCGGCGTGCCTTCTGCCTGATCCAATGAATGGGTTCTTTGGTTCACTGTTTTCCTCCTTGTTTTGATTTTGTCCATGGGAACATAGCCTTTCAAATGCAGCGGTTGGTGAAGGTGCCGGGGTCATCTGCAAAGGCCGTTTCTCTCTTTCGGCATAGATGCTCCTATCTATCAAGATCCATGCCAAAAGAGTTAAATTCACATATGTTATGAATTTCAATAGGTTACGCTGAAAAACCCAAAAGGAGATATCAGAACAGGGAGGTATGATGTTGTCCGGGGATCCGGACTTATAATTGAAAAGAATCAAAATTTCAGTGAGTTAGATTAAGTCCGGAAATCCGGACAAATCCACAAAACCGGACGAGGCTGAACGGAACATAAGGTGACGATCACAGGTTCATGGATTTTGGGGTCTGGGCGGGTCTGCCATGGGCGGAGGAGGATTCCGAGTTCGTTACAAAAACCGCTTGACAAATCGGAGTGGAAAAGAATAATATGCGGAGTGAATATTCACTCCGCATATAAGAGGCAGGATGGCCGAAACCCACTCCAAACCAGATAAAAGGCAGGCCATTATCGAGGCGGCCCTGGATCTCATTGCCGCAAACGGCTTTCATGGGACTCCCACGTCCCAAATCGCGGCCGAAGCCGGGGTCGGAACAGGCTCCATCTATCGCTACTTCAAGGATAAGGAGGATCTGATTCATCAGGTGTTCAATCACGTGGCGGATCAGATCAGCAGGGCCATCCTTCGGGACCGGGATCCCGACGCCCCCTTGCGGGAGCAATACCTTCGGCTGGGATTCAATACCTTCTATTTTATGGTGAAAAACCCGAAAATTCAGGCTTTTAACGAACAGTATTTCAGTTCCCCCTTCGGCGTTTCGCACAAGCGGGAGATACTGGTCATGGACCGGACCCATAGGGATGCGGGGGATGTCCCCCCTGTGCACGGCCTGCTCAAATCGGGCCGCGACCAACAGATTATTAAGGACCTGCCCTTGGGGGTCCTATTGGCGCTCGCCTTTGCGCCCATCGTGTTTGTGGCCCGGGATGTATCCACCGGGGTACTGGAAATGGAGCCCGAGACGGTGCAAAAAATCATTGAGGCCTGCTGGGACGCCATAAAACGGTAGCCGGATGGTGACCGTTATGGGCCTGGATATGGAGACAGGTATATGGGTTTGCAGGCAATTTCGGAGTGATCAGTCACTCCTTATTCACTTTTCTGTTCAGGAGTCAGCATGAAAAGCCGTTCTTTTTCACCCGGGTGGCGGGTCATTTACCAAGCGCTTAAACGGATTGGTCTCATGGAAAATAGGCGGATCGTATTCATGGCCGTTCTTTTAGGGGCCTATTTGGGGGGCGGGCATTTTTTCATGACCCACAGCCACGGGCAGGGTGCGGACAAACCAGGCAAAGGCCGGCCGGCCATGCCTCCTCCCCTGGTCAAGGTGGTGAGCATTACCCAACAGGAGGTAAACCCTCCGGAGGAGTTTGTGGGCCGCGTTGAGGCCATTCAGACCGTGGACCTCCGGGCCCAGGTGAGCGGGTACCTCGAGAGAGTGGCCTTTACAGAGGGCGAACGGGTAAAGGCGGGTGAAACGCTGTATCAAATCGAAAAGGCCCCCTATGCGGCCAAGGTGAATGCAAACAGGGCCCGGGTGGCCCAGGCCCGGGCCACCCTCACCTTAACCCAACAATACCTCAAACGGCTTCGGTCCGCTGATACGGGGGCGGTTTCCGCCACCGATATTGAAACCGCGGAGAGCGAGGTGGCCCAGGCCCGGGCCTCTCTTCAGGAAGCGCAGGCCGTTTTGGAACAATCCGAAATCAACCTGGGGTATACCACCATCCAGGCCCCCATCACCGGACGCATCGGCAAGACCCATTTTACCAAGGGCAATCTGGTGGGCCCCGACTCCGGCACCCTGGCCCGTATTGTTCAAATCGACCCCATCCGGGTGGTGTTTTCCATCAGTGAAACCGAACTGCCCAAGATTCAGGAGGCCCAGTCCAACAGCATCATAAAGAGGCTGCGAAATGAGCACAGGATTCAACTGCAGTTTTCCAACGGGCAAATGTATGAGAGGCCCGGCCGTCCCGACTTTCTAACCAATGAGGTGGATGCCGGCACCGGGACCATCGCCTTCCGTGCCCGGTTCGGCAACCCCACCGGTTTTCTGGTGCCCGGCCAGTACGTCACCGTTCTCATCAGCCGAAGTCAACCGGTAAAAAAGCCGGTGGTGCCCCAGGCCGCAGTCCTCGAGGACCGGGAGGGTCGTTATGTCTTTGTGGTGGACGACCAGCACAGGGCCCAGCAGCGGCGCATTGAAACCGGTGAGATGCTGGACACGGTGTGGGCAGTCAAAAGCGGTCTGACCCCCGGGGATCTGGTGGTGGTTCAGGGGATTCAGAAGGTTAAACCCGGTCGGAAAGTGAAGGCCACGCCCTCGGGCCAGGCCCCGGGAGAGGCCCTGAGATGATATCCCGAATCTTTATCGAACGGCCCCGTATGGCCATGGTGGTTGCCCTGGTCATCACCCTGGCCGGGGTATTGGCCCTGTTCAATATTCCGGTGGCCCAGTATCCGGAAAAAGTCACCCCTCCCTCCATCTATGTGACCGCGGTCTACCCCGGGGCCAACGCCGAAGAGGTGGCCGCCTCGGTGGCGGCCCCCATCGAGGAAGAGGTCAACGGGGTGGAAGACATGATCTACATGTCCTCCACCTCCGCCAACAACGGGACCTACAGACTGGGGGTGACCTTTGCCGTGGGCACGGACCCGAACATGGCCCAGGTCAATCTGATGAACCGCATCCAGCAGGCCGAAACCAAGCTCCCGTCCATTGTCACCGATCAGGGAATTTCGGTGCGGCAGCGTTCCCCGGATATTATGGGGGTGCTCAGTTTCCTGTCTCCCCAAGGCACCTATGATCGGCTTTTTCTGGGCAACTGGGTCAACATCAATATACGGGACGCCCTCTTGCGGGTGGAAGGGGTGGGGGATGTCCGGGTGTTCGGGGCACAGGATTACAGCATGCGGATCTGGCTGAATCCGGAGCGGCTCTCGGCACTGGGACTCACCCCGGACGATGTGATCGCCGCCGTCCGGAGCCAAAACGTCCAGGCCGCGGCCGGCGCCGTGGGCACGGCCCCCACAGGCCCGGACCAGCAGCTTCAGTACACCCTCGAGATCAAGGGAAGGTTGAAAGAACCGGGGGAATTTGAAAACATTATCGTGCGCACCAACGACCAGGGCGGATTGGTGCGTATCGGTGACGTGGCCCGGGTGGCACTGGGCGGGGAATCCTATGGCATCGGGGGCACCCTCAACGGCATGCCTTCCATCCAGGTGGGGATTTACCAGAAGCCGGGCGCCAATTCCCTCCAGACCATCGATAATGTAAAGGAGGAACTCAAGCGCCTGGAATCGCTTCTGCCCGAAGACGTCACCTACGATTTGACCTATGATGCCACCGCCTATGTATCGGCGGCCGTAAAAGAAATCGCCTTTACCCTGCTGGTCACCTTTGCCCTGGTGGTGGGCGTTACGTTCTTGTTTCTGCAGGACTGGCGTGCCACCCTGATCCCGTCCATGACCATCCCGGTATCCCTCATCGGCACCTTTGCCGTGCTCCTGGCAATGGGATACAGCGCCAACACCATCACCCTGTTTGCCCTGATCCTGGCCATCGGCCTGGTGGTGGACGACGCCATCGTGGTGGTGGAAAACGTACAGCGCGTGATGGAAGAAGAACATCTCGATCCCAAATCAGCCGCCCTCAAATCCATGCAGCAGGTGACCGGGCCCATCATCGCCACCACCCTGGTATTGCTGGCCGTGTTTGTGCCGGTGGCCTTTTTACCGGGGATCACCGGTCAGATTTACCGCCAGTTTGCCGTGACCATCTGCATCGCCGTAGTACTCTCCAGTATCAATGCCCTGTCTCTGAGCCCGGCCCTGTGTGCGGTTTTTCTGCGCAAACCCAAAACCATCCGCCGGGGCCCCCTGGCCTGGTTCAGCCGCCTGCTCCATGCCTCGCGCAATATGTATGTGGCGGTGGCCGCCCGGCTGATACGGTGGTTGGCGGTGGTGGGACTTATCCTGATGGTGGTTTTGGGGGCCTCCTACTGGCTGTTCAAGACCAATCCCACCAGTTTTTTGCCCGAGGAAGACAAGGGCATGGTCCTGCTGGACGTCAAGCTCCCGGATGCGGCGGCCTTTGCCCGAACCCGTCAGGTCATGGAGCAGGTCAATGACCGCCTAAGTGCGGTGGAAGGGATCCAGAATGTGATCGGCATTTACGGGTACAGCTTTATCAGCGGACAGGCTGAAAATGTGGGGTTCTTTATCGTGGATTTGGAGCCCTGGGAGGCGCGGACCCGGCCGGACCAACGGCTGGGTGCCTTGGTGGACCGCATTCGACAGGAAACGGCCGCCATACCGGGCGCCAATATCAATGCCATGGTACCCCCGGCCATCAGCGGACTGGGGGCTTCCGGCGGCTTCAATCTCTACCTTCAGGCCCTGCAGGATCAGACCCCCCGGGACCTCTCCGCGGTGCTCAACGGCTTTGTAGTGGCCCTCAATCAGGACCCCGGCATTGCCGTGGCCTTTTCCAACTACTCGGCCAATGTGCCTCAGCTTTATGTGAAACTGGACCGGACCAAGGCCGAAACCCTGCAGGTGCCGGTCAGCCGTATCTTCTCCACCCTGCAGGCTTATTTGGGATCCCGTTATGTAAACGACATCAATCTCTACAGCCGGGTGTTCCAGGTCAAGGTCCAGGCCGATACCCCCTATCGGGATGCCAAAAAGGATATTCTGCAGCTTTATGTGCGCAGCAACAAGGATAGGATGGTGCCCCTTTCCAGTCTGATTACCCTGTCCACCATACTGGGACCCCAATCGGTGGATCGGTACAACCAGTTTACGGCCGCACCGGTGATGGGGGCGGCCCCTCCCGGCGTCAGCTCAGGGGAGGCCATGGCGGCCATCGAAAGGATCGCCCAAAAAGATCTTCCCCAGGGGTACGGCTTTGAGTGGACTGCGCTCAGCTACCATGAAAAAGAGACCGGCGGTGAGGCCGTTATTCTGATTGCACTGGCCCTGGTCTTCGGCTACCTGTTTCTGGTGGCCCAGTACGAGAGCTGGACCATTCCCCTGCCCGTAATCATCTCCATCTCCGTGGCCGCCTTCGGCGCCCTGGTGGGGCTGTGGGTCACCGACATCGCCATGAGCATCTATGCCCAGATCGGACTGGTGCTGCTGGTGGGGTTGGCCAGCAAAAACGCCATTTTGATCGTGGAGTTCGCCAGGGAGCAGCGGGAGGCCGGCCTTCCCATCCGGGAGGCGGCCGCGGCCGGGGCCCGCATGCGTTTTCGGGCCGTGCTCATGACCGCCTTTTCCTTTATTCTGGGGGTCACCCCGCTGGTTATCGCCACCGGCGCCGGGGCTGCGGGCCGCCGGGCCATCGGTACCACGGTGTTTTCCGGCATGCTGGCCGCCACCCTGGTGGGGATATTTCTGATTCCGGCCCTGTACGCGGCCTTTCAAACCATCAGGGAAAAATTGAAAGGGGGGTTAAGGCCGGCCGAGGCCGAACCATGGACCGATTCGCATCCAGCCGACAATTGAGCCGTACCGGGATGAAGATGAACCGAAAGGGGATATGGGATCCTACAGACAGGCTGAAGACCCTGAGGCGCGCGGCCGGGATGCTTCTGGTGCTGCTCCTGACCGGGTGTGCCGCGGTGGGGCCTGATTATGTGCCCCCCGAGGTGGAGGCGCCCCAGGAGTGGAAGGCATCGCTACAGGAGGGAGTAAGGCCTGAAAACGACCCGGATACCCTGGCGGCGTGGTGGTCGGTGCTCAATGATCCCATGCTCACGGACCTGATTAGAGAGGCCTTACACGGGAATCTGGACCTGAAACAGGCCCGGGCCAGGATCCGGGAGGCCCGGGCCAGGCGGTCCATCAACCGGGCCTCCCTCTTTCCCGTATTGGACGGGGCAGGCGCCTATAACCGGTCCCAGCAGAGTGAAAACAGCGGCGACGTCAGGACCCGGGATGTATATGATGTATATGCCGTAGGGTTTGATGCAGGGTGGGAGGTGGACATTTTCGGGGGTGTACGTCGGGCCGTGGAGGCGGCGGACGCCAATGTGGAGGCCCGGGAAGCAGATCTGCGGGACGTATGGGTGAGTCTGGCCGCGGAAGTGGCCTTCAATTATGTGGAGGCGCGCACCTATCAGGCCCGCCTAAGGGTGGCAGAGACGAACCTCACGGCACAGCAGAAGACCTATGATCTGGCAAAATCCCGATTTAAAGCCGGTCTGAGCAATGAACTGGCCGTGAATCAGGCCCGGTACAATCTGGAGGATACCCGGAGCCAGATCCCCACCCTGCGGACCAATCTCGAACAGACCCGGAACAGACTGGCGGTCCTCATCGGCAAGGAGCCGGGGTCGGTCCACGGATTGCTGGAGGAGCCCCGGCCCATCCCGGTGAACCCTCCCACGGTGGCAGTGGGCGTGCCGGCCGAGGCCTTGAGGCGTCGTCCGGATGTGCGCAGTGCGGAACGACGACTGGCGGCCCAGACCGCGCGCATCGGGGCGGCCACCGCTGATCTGTATCCCAAATTCCGTCTGAGCGGGTCCATCGGCCTGGAATCCCTGACCCCGGGAAATCTCTTTGAGGCGGCCAGCAAGATATGGAGCTTCGGTCCCGGTTTTTCCTGGAGGCTCTTTGACGCCGGCGCCATTCGGGGCAACATTGAGGTGCAGACCGCACTTCAGGAACAGGCCCTGCTCGCCTACGAGTCCACGGTGCTAACCGCACTGGAGGAGGTGGAAAACGCCATGACCGCCTATATGCAGGAACAGCTTCGGCGGGTATCCCTTCTGGAGGCCGCACAGGCGGCCCGGCAGGCCGTACATCTTTCCGAACAACAGTTCAAGGCCGGGCTGATCGATTTTACCAGCGTGCTGGATGCCCAGCGCTCCCAACTCTCCTTCCAGGGGCAACTGGCCCAGAGTGAGGGAAGGGTAAGCGCCAACCTCATTACCCTGTACAAGGCCCTGGGGGGCGGATGGTCCTGCTTAAAGGCGAACAAAGCGGCAGCGGAGTAATGTATTGGTCAAAACCATTTTTCTGTTTTTTTGCTGCAATTTTTGAGATCATAAACCAAGTCTTTAAATATACAGGAGGACAAGACCATGAATGGCGGATTGATTCGATACCTTCGCGTGTGGGCCGTGCCGGTATGGTTGGGCCTCACATTGGGGGCGTTTCCTGCCTTGGCTGTCCAGGAAGACACCCCTGAAGCAGAAAAGGGAGTGAATGTGCTGGCCACCGGACCCATCCACGAGGCATTTGCCGAGACCGTGGCATTCGATCCCGAACCGGGTATTTTTGTATCCAAAGCGCCGCCGGATCCTATCAATGAAATTCCGCCGGAGCACAAACCCGAGGGGGAGGATGTGGAATGGATCCCCGGCTATTGGGCCTGGGATGATGACCGAAACGATTTTATTTGGGTGAGTGGCATCTGGCGGGCGATTCCGCCGGATCGGCAATGGATTCCGGGCTATTGGTTCAAGAGGGATAAAGGCTTTCAATGGGTCTCCGGCTACTGGGCGCGTGACAAGGAAAGGGATATGGAATACCTGCCGGAGCCTCCCGAGTCGGTTGAAGTGGGTCCGAATGTCAGCGCGCCTTCATCGGAATATACATGGATACCCGGCTGTTGGATTTGGGTCAATGGACGGTATGCCTGGCGGCCCGGTTATTGGGCGGCAATGCGGCCGGACTGGGTGTGGATGCCTGCACATTACGTGTGGAGCCCCCGGGGCTATATTTTTGTGAGGGGCTATTGGGATTTTGCCGTTACGCATCGAGGGGTGTTGTTTGCACCGGTGTTTTTTGACTTTGGAGTAGCCGTAGCCCATGGCTTTTATTTCAGACCTTCATTTGTCATTGATCTACGGGTGTTTTCCGACTGTCTGTTCTTGCGGCCCCGCTATCATCACTATTATTTTGGTGACTATTACGCCCCCAGATACTATCGAAAAGGTATATTCCCATGGTTTTCGCCTCATGTCAGGCGTCATGGTTATGATCCCATTTACGCGCATCAACGGTGGAAACATCGTCACGACCGGGGCTGGGAGAACCACGTGCGTGCGACATACCAAGCGCGTCGCGCCCATGAGGCGGTTAGACCGCCCCGAAGGTTGCACCATGCAGAAAAATCTGAGCATGGCGGGAAAATGTCCCCATCGCGGTCCCACTCAGCTCAGATGGGGTTTCAGACGGTAAAGAAGAGTCAACCGGGTTCCTCCAGGTTCCAGCTGGTAAGTAAAAAGGAGCGCATGGAGATCAATCACCGGAGGGAACAAATCCGTAACTACACCCACACCCGGCAAAAATGGGAAACCCAGGTCTCCCCGTCTACCAGGGGAACCAAGTCCAATAAGGTAAAACTGCCGGAATCTCCTATCTCCTCCAAGCGACCCCATGGGGGTAACCGGGAAAAGGCCCCCAGTCGGTACCAGATCCCTGAACCCAATTCCACGGTCGAACCCCTGCAAAGGAGGTCCCCTGGATATGGGGAAAGAAATCACACCGGGGCATCTGAAAGCAGAGACCTCGACAGCGAGGTTAGGTCGCCCGAATCCGCCCCTCAGGTGAACAGGGGGAAAGACCCTTCCAGCCATTACCGGGCTCCAAAATCGAATCCTGCTGCTGAGCCCAGGCAAAGATCCCAGGGGAATAGGGGAAGAAGCAACACCGAGAGGTCCGAGAGCAGGGGTCACAGATAGGGCAACGGCACATCCCTTAGGCTGCCGCCATATGGCCCGATGAACCTCCGAACCATGCTGACAACGGCTATTTTTACCATTAGGAGATCTTCGATTGACAATTGGATCACTTTGATTCCCATGCAGGCTTTCTTTTCTCCATGAAGGCCCTGGCCCCCTCTTTCATGTCCCGGGTGGCGGTCAGGTTGGCCCAGAAATCGGACTCCAGTTCCAGCCCGGGTTGCAGCTCCAGATCCTTGGTGCGGTTGAGCACCTTTTTGGCCGCTGCCACGCCCAACGGGCCCCGTTTGATGATCCGGTGTGCCAGGGCCAGGGCCGCATCCATCACCTTGCCTGGAGGGGTGACCTGCTCCACCAACCCGATGCGGAATGCCTCCTGGCCGTCGATCATATCTCCTGAGAACATCAACTCTTTGACCTTTCCCAGCGGCACGTTATAAAGCGCCCTTCGAGTCCCGCCGTTTCCCGGAAAAATGGAGAGCTTCACCTCAGGGAAGCCCAGGGTGGCCGTCTCTTCGCAATACCGGATGTCGCAGCACAGGGCCAGCTCAAGGCCGCCTCCGAGGCAAAAGCCGTGAATGGCCGCAATCACCGGCCATTCACATCCCTCAATCGTGCCGTAGATCTGATGACTTCGCATGAGGCGTCTTTTGGCGGTATCGGGCCTCAGTTCCAA
>JAIPDZ010000041.1 GCA_021737425.1 Deltaproteobacteria bacterium | reverse complement strand
GTTCGGTGCTCATGACATTGGAAAGGAGGTTGGCATGGCTCAGGCACGCCCCTTTGGGCACGCCGGTGGTCCCCCCCGTGTAGAGGACCAGGGCCTCTCGGTTTACGGGATCCACTTCCACTTCCGGGGGGACGGGTCTGGCCGATTTCACCACGTCATCAAACATGAGATGTCCTGGCTCGTGGTGGTCCGCTTTTGGGATTTTACCCAGCAGACTCCCCAAAAATCCTTTGAGCTTGGGGAGGTAGGATCTAACATTACAGATCACCACTGTTTCTACTGGGGAACTCTGAACGGCCTTTACGGCCGTGGCATAAAACTCGGGATGATCCATGACAAAGACCGCCTTGGTCCCGGAATCATTGAGTTGAAAGTTGAGCTCAGCGGCCTGGTACAGGGGATTGCAGGTGACGCAAACCCCTCCTGCTTTGAGGATGCCGAAGAATATGGCTGGATAATGGGGCAGGTTGGGCAGGAAAATGGCCACCCGGTCCCCCGGTTTAATGCCCCTTGACGCCAGAAAGTAAGCGATCCGATCCGCGGTATCCTTTACCTGGGCAAAGGTGCGGGAGGCATCGTTGAATAGGGTATAGGTCTGGTCCGGATAGTCTTTTGCCGCCTCATCCAGAATGGAAAAAAGGGGCTTTTCATACCCGGAGATTTCGTACGGTACGCCTTCCGGCCACTTGGGCCCGTGCCACAGCTTGGTTGACATTACAGCCTCCTAATGGATTGGGAGTTGCCACCGGCAATCTCCATGGTTTCAAAGGGATTTCTAAGGTCCATCCAGTATGAAAGGATCCCTTTCACATGAGCGGTTCCAGACCCTACCCGGTTTCGGATCACACCTCAAAATCCACCTTAATCTTAAACATCTTTTTGGCCGGCAGATTCAGGATGTCCTGTATCCCGGTCTTTACAGCGATCTCTCCCAGGGCCTCCCCTATGGTGTCCATGTCTTTGGCGATAAAGGTAAACCAGATATTATAGGCGTTATTCCGCAAGTAATTGTGGGTGACCCCTGCATACCCGTTCACCACCTCCACAAACTGCTCAATCTTTTCCTCAGGCACCTTTGCGGCACACAAAGTGCTCACATGATTGAGGCGGTGGGAGTGAAAATTGCCGCCGATTCGACGGATGATTCCTCTTTGCTTCAGCCTGCGGACCGCTTCAATCACCGCCTGTTCGCTCAATCCAAGGCGTTTTCCCACATCAAGGTAGGGACGCGGGGAAATGGGAAAATCGGACTGGATTTCATTGAGGATTTTTTTGTCTGTCTCATCCATGGGCTATGGGCACCATAAGGAACAGCGTTTCATACCGGGTGCTGCCCAAGGTGTCAAGTCTGGAATCGACTTCATGGCGTAAGCCCCTTTTTGGATCCCGGCTGATAGGCGCACAGGGGTTCCTCCGTCAGATAGTCGCCGGTGGCTGCGAACGCCCTGGCCCGGCAGCCCCCGCAATATCTCAGATACTCACATCGTCCGCACTTTCCCTTGTAGTTTTCAAAGTCCCTGAGCCGCCCGAACACCTCTGAATGGGCCCACACCGACTGAAAGGAGGAACGGGTCAAATCCCCGCAATTGAGTTCCAGATAACCGCACGGCTGAACGATCTCTGTGTTGGAGATAAAGCAGAAAGCGGTGCCCCCCAGGCAGCCCCGGGTCACCGCGTCCAGGCCATAGGTCGTAAAGTCCACTGTTTCTCCCCGCTTTTGGGCCTCCTGTCTCAGTATCCTGTAGTAATGGGGGGCGCAGGTGGCCTTCAAATGAAGGGGGGTCTGATCCCGCATGCTGTAAAACCATCGAAGCAGTCTTTCGTATTGGATGGCCTCAATTTCCTGGTTCGTCATTTCCTTGGCCCGTCCGGTGGGGACCAACAGGAACAAATGGTGGGCGGTAGCGCCCAAGGAGATGGCCAGGTTGAGAATCTCCTCGATTTCCTGAAGGTTGTGCCGGGTAACCGTGGTGTTGATCTGAAATTCGACGCCGCCATCCCTGAGCCGGTGGATCCCGGCCAGCGATTTCTGGAAGGCCCCCGGGACCTTTCTGAACTGGTCGTGACTGTCTCGGTGGGCCCCGTCCAGGGAAATGCTGACGCGCTGGATGCCTGAGGCCTTTGTTTGTTTCACCAGTCGAGGGGTGAGGAGGGTGCCGTTTGTGGCCATGACCATGCGAAGACCCATGTCTGTCCCCTCCCTGGCCAGATCAAAGAGGTCCTCCCGCATCAGGGGTTCCCCCCCGGTCAGAATGACAATGGGTTGTCCCACAGACCGAATCTGGGCCAGTATGTCCACACATTTTTGGGTATCCAGCTCTCCGGGATAGGGGCCCCGGTCAGACCCGGCCCTGCAATGGACACAGTTTAAATTGCATTTGCGGGTCACCTCCCAGGCCACCAGCCTGAGGGCGTCTCGGGTGTCTGGTTTTCCATGGCCGGGCAACGGCGGGTTCGTTTGGGGTATGGACATAATCCCTCTATGGTATGGGGTATCTCTGTGGTCAGGCTTATGGCATGTCCGCGTCCAGACAGCGCGCCGCTGTTTTGGCGAAATAGGTCAGGATGAGGTCTGCCCCGGCCCGCTTTATGGAGGTGAGCATCTCCATCATGGAACGGTCTCCATCCAGCCACCCTTTCTCTTCGGCCGCCTTGATCATGGCATATTCACCGCTGACGTTGTAGGCGGCGACCGGGAGAAGAGAGGCCTCCTTCACCTTGACGATGATGTCCAAAAACGGCATGGCCGGCTTGACCATGACCATGTCCGCGCCCTCCCGGATATCGAGTTCCACCTCTTTTAGGGCCTCACGGGTATTGGCCGGATCCATCTGATAGCCGGCCCGGTCACCGAACTGGGGGGCTGATTCCGCTGCTTCCCGGAAAGGGCCGTAAAAGGCGGATGCGTATTTTACGGCATAGGACAGGATTAAGGTATTCTGGTACCCCTCGCTGTCTAAGGCCTCTCGAATGGCGGCCACGCGCCCGTCCATCATATCCGAAGGGGCCACCGTATCGGCCCCGGCCCTGGCATGGGAAACGGCCTGCCGGGCCAGGAGCGCCAGGGTGGCGTCGTTATCTACTTCCCCGTTGGTGATGACCCCGCAGTGGCCATGGTCCGTGTATTCGCACAAACACACGTCCGTGATGACCATCATATCGGGAAGGGCCCCCTTTACGGCGGATACGGCCTGCTGCACCACCCCGTCTTCTGCCCAGGACCGGGTTCCCGAGGCATCTTTTCGGTCCGGAAGGCCGAAGAGGATCACGGAGACCACGCCCGAAGCCCACAAGGCTTCCGCCTCTTTTACAACGGTATCCACTGAAAAATGATATTGACCGGGCATGGACGAAATGGGCTCCTTTACGCCCCGGCCGGGTTTCACAAATAAGGGGGCTATGAAATCCTGCTTGGACAACCGGGTTTCCCTGACCATGTCTCGAATGGTCCGGCTTCTTCTGAGTCTTCTGGGTCGTATGATCATGTCTCGTCCTTTGGGGTCCGTATCTGTTGAGGCCCTTCAAGGCCTATCCGGGTTATTCACCTGTGAAGGGTCATCTCAGAGGTGGTGTTCGGCTCACTTACCTACAGGGCGCGGTTCCCCATGCCGAGTGTCTAAGAAATTTCATCCTCTGTGAGATAACAGGCCGGATCTTCCCCCCATATATCCCCGGTGACCGCCTCGGCCCTTACCCGGAAGTTTCCTGCGCACACATCCAGCCATCTGCATCGTTGACACCGACCGTTTACATGCAGGTGTTTCTCCTTCAGCCGGGCCATCAGGGGATTGGAAAGATCCGTCCAGATGCGGCTGAAGGGTCTTTCCAGGATATTGCCGAAGCTGTAATGCCGCCAGAACTGGTCCGCATGAACAGAACCGTCCCAGCTGACACATCCGATGCCGCGGCCTGAACTGTTCCCCTCGTTCATTTTGAGGAGTTGGTAGACTTCATCGGCCCTGGGATCGTTTTCCCTTTGCATCCTGAGGTACACATAAGGGCCGTCGGCGTGGTTGTCCACGGTGAGGACCTCCTTGTCCAGACCCCGCTCGTGCAGGTCCTTGGTCCTGTCCATGATCAGGTCCACTGCCTTGCGGGTCCCTTGATGATCCAGATCCGCCTCCACCAATCCGGTACCCCGGCCCGCATATACCAGATGGTAAAAACAGACCCTCGGAATTTGGTACCGCTCCAACAGGTCGAAGATGCTCGGAATCTCCGTGACGTTCATGCGGTTGATGGTAAACCGCAACCCCACCTTGAGACCCGCCTCCCGGCAGTTCTCGATCCCGGCCATGGCATCCTTAAAGGCCCCCTTTTTTCCGCGAAACCGGTCATGGACGGGTTCCATCCCATCCAGACTGATCCCCACATAGGACAGCCCTATGGCCTTGAGTTCCTGTGCCTTTTCCTGGGTGATCAGGGTCCCGTTGGTGGAAATCACCGCCCGCATACCCCGTTGAACCACATGATGGGCCAGGTCCGTGAGATCCGGGCGCATCAAGGGTTCCCCGCCCGAAAAGAGCACCACCGGCGCCCCGAATTCAGCCAGATCATCGATGAGGGCCAGACCCTGTTCGTGGCTCAGTTCCTGGTGATGGGTGGTTTCCACTGCCCGTGCATAGCAATGCACACAGTTGAGGTTGCAGGACTGGGTCACATTCCACACCACCACCGGTTTTTTGTCCTTGGAAAACTGGAGGAGATGAGAGGGGAGGTCTCGGGAGCGTCTTCCGTACCGGAGTGCATCCGACGGCTCAACCGTACCGCAATAAAGTTTTGATATTCCAATCATATTTTTAAAATAAATACGTGAAGTCCCTGTTCTCGGTGTCCGCTGCCATGCATGGGTGGAGCTGAACATCGGAGCGGAGTTAACGAAAAAGTATAGCAGATTTTTTGACCTTTGTGCAAGTCCTTTACCGGTGGGACTGTTTTTCCACGAGGTTTCGTGCTGTGCCAAAGGTAGGAGGCCGCTCGGCAGATACTCAAAATGTACGGGACTTGGATATCATGCCCGCCCGTGGACACGGATGTCACCCGGCAGACCGGGCAGGTCCCATCAACCGATGTCAGGCATCAGGGCCCATTTGATGATCCATCCCCCTTGGTCCGGGGCCTGGTCCAGGCAGACCATACCGCCGTTTTGAAATTTAATTACGGGTTTCTCCGGGTCCCCGGTGATCAGATAGGCGGTCAGCCGTTCCATGAACGGAAGGTGCCCCACAATCATGCAGTTATCCATCCGCTCCACATCCTGGGCAAACGCCGCCACATCATCCAAGGGGTTTACCCCCGCCACCTGGGCTATCCCCTCTTGCGGCTTGAGAAAATCGGCAAAGCATTCAGCCGTCTGTCTGGCCCGCTTTTTTCCGCTGTGAACAATCCGGCTCACGGGCACCTCATACCCCGCCGCCACTTGGGCAATCCGGTCGACCTGCGCCTTTCCTTCATCTGACAGTCCCTTTTCCGGATCCACCTCTTTGGAAAGGGATTTGCCGTGTTGAACCAGATACACTGCCATGGGAAGCCTCCTCCTTTCTCTATTGAAGATCCCTGCAACCCCGCCACAAGCAACGGGGAATGCGCTCCCTGAGTATTTTCAAAAATGTCAGACCCATGGGCAGGTGTCAAGGATCAAAAAGCCCGTTCCCGGGCTGATCCCCATAGGTACGGACGTTTCGCCTGTTGGGACCGGCCGCCACCTGCACCGCCCCTGAGCGGGCGGTCTGGATGACCCTGCAGCCCATTTTGTCCAGTCGATTCAATACCGCCTTGTGGGGGAAATGGGGATTGCCCTCCCCGGAAGAGACCACGCACAGGCGGGGGGCCACCCGTTTCAGAAAGGGGGTGGAACTGGAGGTGTTGCTCCCGTGATGGGGGGACAGGAGGATATGGCTGCGGAGTCGCTCTTTTGCCCTGGCCACCAGCGCATTTTCACCCTCCTCTTCCAGGTCCCCAGGAAATAGAAAGGAGGTTCCGCTGTAGGTGATTCTGAGTACCAGCGAATGGTTGTTCAGCCATTTGCCGTCCCTTTCTTCCGGCGGCGTCTCCCCTGCGGGGAACGGGTGCAAGACCTCCACGCGGGCGCCGTTGATCCACCGCCCTTTTTTTAATTGCGAGGGACCCAGCTTCCGGATGCCTTTGGCATCGAGGATCTCCATTAATTCCTCAAACGACGGGGTATCCACCTTGTCCCCGTTATACCAGAATTCCTTGGGATCAAAGGTCTTGGCCAGGAAGCGGAGTCCGTTCATATGATCGGATTGAGGGTGGCTGAGGACCAGGTAGTCTACATCCAGGATTTTGGCCTGCCACAGAAAAGGGGCCACCACCATCTCCCCCACGTCAAAGCTGCCGCTGGAAAACCCACCGCCGTCTATGACCATTTTTTCCCCTTTGGGGAACTCCACCAGGGCCGCGTTCCCCTTTCCCACATCCAGAAAAGTGACCTGCAAATCGGCATTGAATCCCACCCGGTGAATCCAGTAGGTGATGTCCACACAAAGGACCATGAGCAGGGCCGCCAGGCTTAGTCTGGCCCACCGGGTTTTTCGGAACCGACGCACACTCCATAAAAGTAGATAGAAAAGACCTATTTCAAATAGGTTTGGGGTAATAACCCGTATGCTGGCCCAGGACAGGTCGGCCCAAAATTGGATCATCGCCGTCATGATGTGGAGGCCCCGGGCGCCCAGGTGGAGAAACGCCCCGGCAATCAGTGGAGACAACGGATAGGTGGCGGCGCACAAAAGCCCCGACGGAATAACCCACAGGGCCAATATGGGGACGGCGGTCAGGTTTGCAGGCACAGACACCAGGGGGATTCGATGAAAATAGGCGGAGGTAATGGGGAGCAAAAACAGGGTGGCGGATAGGGTGACGGCGATTAGTCCTGCAAAATATACCATAAGGGTATGAAACGGGGTTCGGTCAGGCCCCCGGACATTGAATTGGGGGGGCAATATGCTTAGAAAAACGGGAGTGAGCCACAGGATCCCGATCACCGCAGCAAAGGAGAGCTGAAAAGAGATGCCAAACAGGGCATGGGGGTTTAAAAAGAGGATAATCAATCCCGCTAAGGCCAAGGTAGACCAGACCTCCCTCTCCCGGCCCAGGACCAGGGAGCCCAAGAACACCAGGGCCATGATCATGGCCCGCTGACTCGATATCTGAAATCCCGCCAGGAGGGTGTACCCGATGATTGGAATGCAGGTGAGCACGGCTGCCAGCTTTCGAATGTCCACCCGAAGGGTCAACCCATAAAACCGTCCCATGATCCCCTTGAAAAGGAAAAAGGAGATCCAGGCCACAAGACCGATATGTAACCCGGAGACGGCCAGGATGTGACCCAGACCGGTGCGGTTGAACGGCTCCCGCAGTTCGGGACTGATGCCCTGGCGTTCTCCCAGGATGAGCGCACGATAAAGGGCGCTCCCCCGGGGGCCCAGTTGGCTGGCGAAAAAGTGGCGCAGGGGGGTTCGGAGTCTTTCCACGGCCCCCAGGGGAAATGGCAGTTCTCCCGGTCCCATGGGCACGATCCGCCTGCCGTCTGACACGTAGGCCGCGCAGGAGATTCCCTTCACTTTCATGGCCGTTTCATAATCGTATCCTCCGGGGTTTTTGAAATTCCGAAACGGCCGCAGTCGAGCCGGGAATCGTATTTTTTCTCCGGGTGCAAGCCTGGGAAGATCCCCATACACGGTCAATTGAACGTCCTCTGAAACAGGTGCAATGACCCGGCCCCGGCATATGCCGGTGACATGCACGCGGAGCCGGGCCATTTCTCCCGGGGTCATTTTCATGGGCCCCGTTACCACCCCTTGCAGGGTGACGGATGTACGGGTTCGGGCCAGAGACGCCAGCTTGGAGTCGAGGGTAGGCCCGGGCGTGAGGAGAATTCCGGTGAGGAAAAATACCCCCAAAAGAGAACCGGGCATAAGGCGGGGAGGAACAAAGAGGATGCTCAGGAGGAGAAAGGAGATGGCCAGGAAGAGGAACAGGACCGGTTTTTCAACATAAGGAGGGAGAAAATGGGCAATTAGTATACCCCCTATGAAGGCCAAAAGGATGGGGATAAGGGGGCGACGAAACATGTCAGCCTCTCAGGTCTGCTCCCGCCATATGGCCGCCCCCAGTTCCCTGAATTTTTTTTCAATGGCCTCATAGCCCCTGTCCAGGTGATAGATCCGCTGCACTTCGGTATTCCCTCCCTTGGCCACCAGACCGGCCAACAGAAGAGATGCGCTGGCCCTCAGATCAGTGGCCATCACCGGGGCGGAAAGAAGCTCGCCTTTCCCCTTTACCAGGGCCTGATTGCCATTGATATCAATCTCTGCCCCCATGCGTCTCAGTTCACTGACATGGATGAAGCGGTTTTCAAAAACGGTTTCCCGGATCATGCTCCAATCCTTGGCAATGCACATGAGGGCCATGAACTGGGCCTGAAGGTCCGTGGGGAATCCGGGATAGGGCATGGTCTTGATATCGACGCTTTCCACAGGATCAGGGCCTTTTACAGTAACCCGGTCCCCTTGAGGCACAATGCGGGCGCCGGTGGATGCCAGTTTTTCCATCAGGCCCGTAAGGTGATCCGGTCTGCACCCCAGGACCTCCACCTCACCCCGGGTCATGGCCGCGGCGATCATGAAGGTCCCGGCCTCAATTCGATCCGGGATCACCGTGTGTTCACAGGCGGCAAGGGCATCCACTCCGTTGATCACAATACTGTCCGTACCGTCTCCCTCGATATCGGCCCCCATTGCCCGGAGCATTTTGGCCAGATCCTGGATTTCGGGTTCCTTGGCTGCGTTTTTGAGCAGGGTCCTGCCGTGTGCGGTCACCGCAGCCATCATGATGTTTTCTGTCCCGGTCACCGTGGGGATGTCAAAAAAAATCTCCGCCCCTTTTAATCTTTTGGCCCGGGCGTTGATATAGCCATGATCCAGGGTTATATCCGCCCCCATGGCGGCCAGGGCCTTTAAATGCAGGTTTACGGGCCTGGCCCCGATGGCGCACCCCCCGGGAAGGGATATCTCGGCCCTGCCGTAACGAGCCAGCAGAGGACCCAGAAGGAGGATGGAGGCGCGCATGGTCTTGACCAGTTCATACGGGGCCTTATGAAGGAACAGGTTGTCCGAGTTGACCTCAAGGACGTTATCCTGATCCCGGAAAACCGTGCCCAGTTTTTCCATGATGCGCCGTATGGTATGGATGTCTCTGAGGCGGGGAACCCGGTTCAGTCGGTGCCAACCGCCGGTGAGAAGGCAGGCAGCGATGATGGGCAGGGCCGCGTTTTTGGCCCCGCTGATCTCTACGCTCCCTCGAAGGGGGTTGCCCCCTTGAATGACGATTTTGTCCATATCCTAACTCAATGCAGGCCTACGGCCGCAACCAAATCAGTGGTCAGTGTTCAGGTTTCAGCAAACAATAAACCCTGACACCCGAAACCTGACACCTGACACCTGACACCTTTATCGCTAATGATTCAAAGGCGTTAACCTCAACAAAACATCTTCGCATTTTGCATAGAAGTTTCAATCTAAGACTCTACCCACAGCGATTCAGGGGTTTTGATGCCCAGTAGGCCTCTTACGTCAATGTCATTCACTTACATAAAAGCGGGAAAAGACCGCATGGGGGATCTCTTACCGTTTGACCCTTACAAATTGCTTGGCCACAAAAGGTCCCCCTGAGACCGTTTCTGCCAGGGCGTGGTTGTCCATCACCGTGGCGGTCTCTATCTCGCCCTGGGCTTCGCCCAAAAGATGGACCGGCCTTCCGCTTCCGGACGCAATGGCCTTGCCAGAGGCAAATACCTCAAACCGCTGTCCCTCCTTGACGCCCACATCTTTTCCCGCGTTGATCATGAGGGTGCCGTTTTCCACGGCCAGGATCTTCCCGGTCCACGGGTGCCGGTCCAGCTTGGCCTCGATTGCCGAGACCTGTTCCTCTATGAGATCCGGAAGGGCCTCTTTCAGGCACTCCCGGATAAAGGCCTCAGGGTCGATTTCATCGGTTTCTTCCAGGGGAATGGCGAAATCCTGTGACTCCATGTGGGTCAGGAATAGGGTCTTGCTGACCGTATCGATGACATTGACGCTCACCGAGACGATAAAGATCTTGCGCCATTTGTCAAACGGCCACCATCCGGTCTTGCGGGTCATGATCTCCACCGGGTTCAGTACCCCCACCAAAATGGCGTTCATTCCCTGTTTTTCCGCAAAATCCACCAAGCTGGAATTGGTAACGATGCCGTATTGGGGCGACTTCATGGCCATGGAAGAAAAGACCCCGTCAGGGGGCTCGTACAGCAAAAGATGGGGGGATTGCTTTAACTGGCTGTAAAATGCCCGGCTCAGTCCTTCGGCTATTTCGGGATCCACCTGGGCCTGATTCACAAAAGGGAGCAGCATGATTCGTTTCTTGAGCACAGGCTGTCCCGGCAGGACCTTCCTGGCCAGGGAATCGGGCAATATTTTTTTGGACACCGCTGCTGTGGCTCCGCAACCGGAGAGGGCCATCATGAACCATAGACCTGCCAGCAGGGATATCCCGTAATAGGGTCTTACTTGCACTGGATCCCTCCTAAAAGATGACATCAAAAGAGTTGAATGCGTTCTGCCATTGTTGCCGTTGTTTTGTTACCCTGGTCACCTTTGCCGAGGGCGGACCTTTGCGGCACCAGGATATGAGCGCGTTTACCTTGGCCTCGGGGCCTTCCGCCACCACTTCCACTGTGCGGTCCGGCCGGTTTTGGACCCATCCGAACACGCCGAGGGAGGCCGCCTGTTGGCGGGTGGATTCCCTGAACCATACGCCCTGAACGCGGCCCTCGATGATTAGATGCATGCGAACATTATCCATGGGCTTCGGCTGGATTTGCACGGGTGAACTTGCAGATGAACGATTCCTCCGGGTGCTTGGATCCCTGATGGAGTTTTTTCTGCACATGGAGGCTGTCAATGTTTATGATCGCGCCGTCCACTTCATAGAAGAATTGATCCCGGGTCTCTTTCAGCTCATGACAATAGGCCGCCACATCCGCCATGGTATCACAACTGCGAAGGTGTCGCCGGTTGATCCGCAGTCCCCATTGTTGAAGCTGAAGCATGAGCTGGTACTGCGTGTCCATGGCGATTCCGTTTATCGGTTTTGCCCCATGGCAGAACATATCCAGGGGCCGTTTGGCGGTAAGCTTGGGAGCCGACGGTTTCAAGGAGGCGGTTACCGCATCCCGGGGCGTATCATAGGGTGGAAGGTGCGCCTGCAACCGGCCCTGGTTCAGTTTCTCAAAGGCTCCCCTCTCCATGTAGACCATCCCGTTTACCTCCAGCAGATCAGGGGGGGGTGGATGGTTCGGTTTACGGGTCAGGGTCAACGGGACTGAAAGGAGGGTCTTGATGTTCAAGGTGATATTCGTCCCTGTCTCATCTTCCCGGGTTGAAGCCGCAGTCAGGGCCCCTTTTTCGTACACCAGGCCCACGGCCACGCCGGCGATTTCGGGTTCCACCGTGTAGGAGAGGGGTCGGTCATCCGCCAGCACCTTCTGCATCTCGGTATCCAAATCCAGGAGCGCCTTGAGGTTATGGACGGTTTTCAGGTTGTGCATCAAATGGGGTTCCTCCTGTTCGGGCTGATTGTAACGCCCTGATCATGACATCCCCGGCCAATCGGGTCCGCCTCTTAAAAAGGGGTGATGAAAATCCCGGCCGCCATTTGAGATCGAAGATCTCGTCTGAAACGACCAACAAGGCGGCCAGGGCCACCCCTCGAAACGCCGAAACGGTCAATAGGGCCGACATCTCCATTTCCACTCCCAACAGGCCCCGGGCCCCGTAGTCTCGGATTTTGTGAGGGGTCTCCCGGTAGATGGCGTCCGTGGTCCAGACCATCCCCTTTTTACCACCGATGCCCTGTTCTTCTAACGCGCGTTCCAGCAATTGAGTGAGTTTGGCATCCGATTCTGGCGCCCCGTCTGTCAGGGGATAGTGTGCGGAAACCCCTTCTTCGGATACGGCTCGAACAGGGAGGATCACCTCCCCGATACGGACATCAGGCTGCAGCGAGCCGCACCATCCCAGGACCCAGATTCGGTCTGCTCCCAGTGCGATCAGCTTTTCCATCCCCATGACCGCCTGGGGGGCCCCCATGAAAGGGCCTGCGATGGACATCTTTGGGAGGGATGGATCCCCTGTTTGGTACAGACCATACAACCCTGCACCTGTAAAGGCCAATTTTCTTGCTTTTGTTTTCAAAAGCAAATAATTGAGGTCCGAGGCCACCATGACCATCACCGCATCAGGACCTATGGCAGGGTCGCTTTTTCCTTTTACAGGGCGGATGACCCCATTGTCGGGGGGTTCAATTTGCGTCATAGGTGATCCCGGGTGGTCCCTTACATGGTGAAGCAGTTCGACAAAAGGTCTAAGATTCCCCCCCCACCACGCCACACACCAGAAAGATCTTTGATATTAGAAATTATGTCCGGCGTTGGCAACCCCAAAAACAAAAGTCCGTGGGGGAGGGCCGTCCCATGAGAAAGATGCTTGACATTTTCATGACCCCGGCGGTCCAAAAGAATTGAATGGCCAATGCAGTAGAATTTTGATATCGTTAATTCATAAATGAGATCAGCCCTTCATGGAGATATGGCAAGACCCTGCCATCCGTTGCCCATGTATTGTAGAGATTTTTATTGACAAAAAGAAAAAAGTTAAGATAAACTGATTGTTTATCAAATTAAAGGATCCATGCACCCATGTTTGACAGTCTTTCAGAAAAATTAAACGGCGTGTTTAAAAAACTCACGGGGAAGGGGCGGTTAACCGAATCAAATATACAAGCTGCCCTGAAGGAAGTCCGTTTAGCCCTGTTGGAAGCGGATGTCAACTATAAAGTGGTAAAAAAGTTGATAGAAGACATTCGTGAACGCGCCATAGGGCATGAGGTGCTGGAGAGTCTTACCCCGGGACAACAGATCATAAAAATCGTCAATGAAGAGCTCACCCGATTGATGGGGGAATCCCAGGAGGGGCTCCAGTTTAAAGGAAATCCGCCTCACACGGTGATGCTGGTGGGGCTGCAGGGGTCGGGAAAGACCACCACCAGTGCCAAGCTGGCCCGGTACCTGCGTAAACAGGGTCGGTGCCCATACCTGGTTCCGGCTGATGTGTACAGACCCGCGGCCATTGACCAGTTGCATCGTCTGGGCGAGCAGATCGATATCCCGGTCTATCCCTCCCGTCAGGATCAACGGCCGGAGGAAATCTGCCTCGACGCCTTGACCCAAGCCGGATCCAAGGGGGCGGATCTATTGATTCTGGATACCGCCGGACGCCTTCACATTGATGAAACCCTGATGGCGGAGTTGGTGGGGATCAAAACAGGACTCAACCCAGGGGAGATCCTCCTGGTTGCCGATGCCATGACCGGCCAGGATGCGGTCAATGTGGCAAAGACGTTTAATGCGTCTCTCGATATTTCCGGCGTGATTCTCTCCAAGATGGAAGGGGACGCCCGGGGTGGGGCTGCCCTGTCCATCAAGGCGGTCACCGGCAAACCCATCAAATTCGTGGGGGTCGGAGAGAAGATCAGTGCCCTGGAGCCTTTCTATCCGGAACGGATGGCCTCCCAGATCCTGGGCATGGGCGATGTGCTCTCCCTCATTGAGAAGGCCCAGGACCAGTTCGATGAACAGGAAACCAAAAAGTTGGAAAAACGGCTCAAGAAGAGCCAGTTTGACTTTGAGGACTTCCAGTCTCAACTGAAACAGATGAAAAAGATGGGCTCTCTCCAGGAGATCATGGGCATGATCCCCGGGATGGGCCAGGTCAAAAAGCTGAAGCAGCTCCAGCCTGATGAAAACGAATTGGTAAAGGTGGAGGCCATTATCAACTCCATGACCCCGGAAGAGAGACGCAAATACAAGATGATTAATGGAAGCCGGAGAAGGCGAATCGCAAAAGGGAGCGGGACCACGGTTCAGGATGTGAACCGTTTGATTAAGAATTTTGCCCAAACCAAAAAGATGATGGAACGCTTTGCCAAAAAGGGGAATTTGGATATCCCCTCCCTGCTGGGGTGATCCGTCCTGAGCTGGGGTATGGGCTTTTCATGGGGGCAAAATCAGCATTGTGCATAGGACTGGACATACAGCATGGCAGAAGGGCTGTATGGGGGATCAACACTTATTTAGGAGGTGATGAAAAAGAAAAATGGCAGTGAGAATACGATTGGCCAGGATGGGAGCCAAAAAAAAACCCTTCTACCGTTTGGTGGCAGCCGATTCCGAGGCGCCGAGGGATGGGAAGTTCTTAGACATATTAGGATACTATGACCCCATGAAAGATCCGGCAGTGATAAAATTTCATCAGGATAAGATCTCTTACTGGATGGGAAAAGGGGCCCTGGTTTCAGAATCTGCGGGGGCCTTACTCAAGAAAGAAGGGATGATGACATCTGATTCAGCATCAAGCTCGGCAGGATAGAAAACGTCCAAGATTTTACCATAACCGCCTGCCTAAGGAATGGGAACCGGAACAGGTTGGCCGGATACACGCCTTGCAAAGTCCTCCCTCGATTATGGAGAGGAGGGATTTCTGGCGTGTACGATGTCGGGGGTCAGAAAGGTGATGCAACATGGGACTCGATGTAGCGTGACGGTATGGTACAGTCAAACGGGGAGGTGAATGGAGATGAAGGACCTAATTGCATATATTGCCAAAGCTCTAGTGGATAAGCCGGAGGAAGTGGTGGTTACAGAGGTGGAGGGAGAGCAAACCTCGGTGATCGAACTCAAGGTGGCCAAAGAAGACTTAGGAAAGGTCATCGGCAAACAGGGCCGAACCGCTCGAGCCATGAGGACAGTCCTCAGCGCCGCCTCCACAAAGATAAACAAACGGTCTGTTCTGGAGATCTTGGAATAGCGTTGCATGCTGCTCTACCCGGCAATTGGGTCCTTCTGGGAAAAGTCATCCGGCCTCACGGGCTTCGAGGTCTGCTCAGGATTCAGTCCTATGCCCAGTCTGAGCGCTCGTTTCTGAATGCAAAAACCGTTGGCCTGAAACCTGTTTCAGGGCGCCTTCAAGCGTATGAACTTCTCTCTTTGAGGCCCCACAAAAACGCCTATTTGATGCAATTACGGGAGGTGGAATCCATTGACCAGGCAGAGGCCCTGCGGGGCGCACAGATCTGGATGGAGCCGGATGCGCTGATCCGGGAGGAGGGGGAATATTTTTGGCATGAACTGATGGGGCTCCACGTCTATTTGGACAGCGGGGAATATGCGGGCGCAATTTCTCGAATTATACAGACCAAAAGTCACGACATCTATGAGGTCACCGGGGCGGGGAGGGAAGTCTTCATCCCGGCCATTCACCAAGTGGTCAAAGAGATCGACCTGGAGAACCAACGCGTCATTATATCTCCCATACCGGGTCTTTTGGAGCTGAATGAGATTTGACATCCTGACCATATTCCCGGATATGTTTTCTCCCTACCTTAAGGAAGGTATGCTGGCCAGGGGAGTGAAGAAGGGGGTGGTGGGCGTCCGTCTCATCAATATCCGAGATTTTGCCAGGGGAGTACACCGGACCACCGATGATCGCCCCTATGGGGGTGGGGAAGGGATGGTCATGAAACCGGGCCCCATTTGCAGGGCCTTGGATTCGGTGGAGCGGATGGAGGGAAAGAGCGTGGTGGTGTTACTGAGCCCCCAGGGAAAACCCTTTGATCAGTCCGTGGCCTGGGAGATGTCTACATGGGATCAAACCATCCTGATCTGCGGCCGATATGAGGGGATTGATGAGCGAATCAGGCTCAATTGTATCGATAGGGAGCTTTCCATCGGGGATTATATACTGAGCGGCGGGGAACTGGCCGCCATGGTGGTGATGGACACCGTGAGCCGGCTGATTCCCGGTGTGTTGGGCGGAGAGAAATCCACTTTGGAGGAGTCTTTTGAGGGAAGTCTGCTGGAGTATCCCCAGTATACCCGGCCCAGGGTGTTCCAGGGGGGGGAGGTGCCGCAGGTGCTCCTGTCCGGAGACCATGAGAAGATCCGGCAGTGGCGGAGGGAACAGTCTCTCAAGAGGACACGATCCCGGCGACCCGACCTGCTCAACAGGGCCAAATTAACGGTTGAAGATGAACGAATCCTGGACGGATCGTAAGAGGGTCTTAATTTGCGTCTTTACATGGGTCTGGTTCATTTTCCCGTTTACAATAAGGCGTATCAACGGATCGCCTCGGCTGTCACCACCCTGGATCTTCACGACCTGGCGAGATTGGCCAGGACCTACGGGGTGAAACGATTGTTTATCGTGACCCCGCTGGAAGCCCAAAAAAAACTGGCCCAACGGGTTCTGACCCACTGGCAGAAGGGGTACGGGGCCCACTATAATCCGGACAGGAAAGCAGCGCTCAGCCTAGCCTGCGTAGTGGACTCGCTGGATCGGGCCACAGCCGATGTCCAACAACGGGAAGGGGTTGATCCGGTGGTGGTGGGCACAGATGCCGCTGCTCAAGGGGAACGACCCCTGTCCTTTGGCAGGGCCAGGCATATGATCAGGGAGAACACCCCTGTCATGCTGGTATTTGGGACGGCGTGGGGACTTCACATTGATTTCATCAACAGCATGGACCATGTGTTGCCGCCGATTACAGGAATAGACGGATATAACCATCTTTCCGTCAGGACCGCGGCCGCCATTATTCTGGATCGTTTGGTGGGGGATCTGTCATGGGCGGCACAATGAAGAGGAGAAGATTATGAACATCATGGAGGCGCTTGAAAAAGAACAGATGCGGGTGGACGTTCCGGACTTCCGTCCCGGCGATACCGTAAAGGTACACGCCAAGATCAGGGAAGGGGAGAAGGAGCGGATCCAGGTTTTCCAAGGGGTGGTCATTCGAAAGCGGAAGGGCAACATCGGTGCCACCTTCACCGTCAGAAAGGTTTCATACGGTATCGGCGTGGAACGGGTGTTTCCGCTTCACTCCCCTGTCATAGACAAAATAGAGGTGACGTCCAGGGGCAAGGTCAGAAGGGCCCGGCTGTACTATTTGCGAAAACTGAGGGGAAAGGCCGCCAGGATAAAAGAAAAACGGGTCCAGTGATCTCTGCGGCGCCTCCATGGGGTGTGCACCTTGTATGGCAGGGAAGCCGTAAGTGAATTCATCACCCAACAGGCTGTTGTTTCCCGAATTCTTTGGGCCGCTGGAAAAAGATCCGCTTGTTCACGAACGGCTGGCTCGTCAGGCAGGCCACCATTTCATTGCCGGGGTGGATGAGGCGGGACGGGGGCCTTTGGCCGGTCCGGTGGTGGCCGCTGCGGTGGTCCTCCCTGAAGATACCCGGTTGCCGGGGATAAGGGATTCCAAAAAGATGACCGCAAGGGCCAGGGAAGCTGCCTTTGACAGGATCCAAGAAACGGCATTAACCTCTGCCATAGGGGTCGTTTCCCATGAGTTCATCGATCAATTCAATATCCTGAGGGCCTCGCTGGAGGCCATGAGACTCGCGGTCCAGGCCCTGGATCCGAGGCCTGAGTTCCTCCTCGTGGACGGCATCCACTCAGTCAATGTTCCCTTGCCACAGAGGTGTCTGAAAAGGGGCGATCAGCTGAGCCACAGCATATCCGCCGCTTCGGTGCTCGCCAAGGTGTACAGGGATCGCATCATGAATGCATATCACAAAATGTATTCGACCTATGGGTTTGATCATAACAAGGGATACGGCACCCGTTACCATCTAAAGGCGCTCAGGCGGTATGGTCCTTGTCCGGTTCACCGGGTGACCTTCAAGCGGGTGGTTGAGGAGTGACGCCGTGACAAAGGAACGGCTGGCGTTAGGCGAATACGGGGAGAAGCTGGCCTTCAAGAAAATCAAACGCTTGGGATACAAGCACATCATTCAAAACTATCGCTGTCCTCTGGGCGAGGTGGACCTTATCGCTCAAGACGGAGACACCCTGGCGTTCATTGAAATAAAGACCCGGAAACATAGGTCCATGGCCTATGCCAAGGAAGCGGTGGATGCCCGGAAGAGGCGGCAGATATCCAAAGTGGCCCTATCGTATATGAAGGCCCACAATCGCTGTGACGTCAAGGCCAGATTTGATGTGGTGGCCATACACCTGACCCGGGGAAAGCCGGAAATAGAGGTGATCAAAAACGCCTTTGATCTGGAATATTGAGAACCGCTGAAGGCATGCAAGAGGATTCCCTTGACCCATAAAGATGCCACAACCCCAATCGCTGATGAACGGCAGGGGACCCTGTACGTGGTGGCGACGCCCATCGGCAATCTGGAAGACATTACCCTGAGGGCCCTCAAGGTGCTCAAAACGGTGCATATCATAGCGGCGGAGAATGTGTCTCATACCAAATCCCTGTGTGAACATTACGGGATTCGGAAGAAACTGATCCGCTACCACCAACATAATCAGGCCGCTCAGACCAAATACCTTATGGGCCGGCTGACCTCCGGCTGTGACGTGGCCCTGGTCACAGATGCGGGCACCCCCGGCATATCGGACCCCGGTGTTCACTTGATCGGTGAGGCTATGCAGCAAGAAATCCGGGTGTCGCCCATCCCCGGACCCTCCGCAGTGATCACCGCCCTTTCCGTGTCCGGAATGCCCACCGGGGAATTCGTGTTTGTGGGGTTTTTGTCCAATAAGAAGGGGAAAAGAAAGAAGGAACTGGAAGCACTCCGGACAGAGGCCCGCACCATGGTTTTTTTTGAATCTCCGCACCGGGTGGTGGCCATGCTCACGGATCTAAACGATATCTTGGGAAACAGGGACATGGTACTTTTGAGGGAGATGACCAAGGTATTTGAAGAGGTGAGGAGGGGGACGGTTACGGATATTTTGGCCCACATGGACCCGGAAAAGATCAGGGGTGAGTTCACCCTGGTGGTCTCCGGAACCGGCGTGAGCGCCACGGAAGAGACACTGATCAGTGAGCGGGTGTTACACCGGATTGAATCGCTTTTGGGGGCACAGACCCGCAGTGTCAGGGATATCGCCCACATGGTGTCAGAGGAAGAAGGCCTTGCCTACCGGGTGATCTACAAGCAATGTCTTTTTCAAAAAAAGGCCTTTGAAAACCTGAGTGCGGATGGAATCGATCAAAACCCTTAAAATCAGAAACAGCCTGGGACTGCACGCCCGGGCCGCCGCCAAAATCGTAGAATTGGGAAACCGCTACCACGCCCGGCTTTTTTTGAAAAAGGACGGCCAGGAGGTGGATGGCTCCAGTATCCTCTCCATCCTTACCCTGTCTTGTCCCAAAGATACGGAAATGGAGGCCAGAATTGTGGGCGCGGATGCCGAGCAGTTCATGGAGGCGCTCAACGCCCTCTTTGAGGAAAAATTCGGGGAGAAAAAATGACATCTGACTCCACGGCCGAGGAGAGGCGCCTGCGAGGGGTTCCGGTATATCCGGGTGTGGTCATCGGAAAGGCCCATCTGGTGGATCGGTCCCGGGTCAAAATCATGTATCAATACCTGGTCAATGATGACCGGGTACAGAGTGAGGCCCGGCGATTTGAGACCGCTGTCCGCACGGTGGAAAAACAACTGCTCGCCATCAAAAACGAAATGCCCGGCCGGGTGAAGGAACACTCCTTTATTTTAGACAGCCATCTGCTCATCCTCAAAGACAGTATGCTGTACGGTTCCACCCTGGATCGAATCCTCGCCGAAAAAATAAACGCCGAGTGGGCCCTTAAGAAGTCTCTGGAGAACCTCAAAGAAATATTCAGACAGATCGACGATGAGTATATCAGCAACAGGATCAGCGATGTGGAAAACGTCACTGAACGGATCATGCGGACCCTGGCCGGCGAACCCGGCCAGAGCCTGTCTGATATCGACCAGCGGGTTATTATCACCGCCCATGATCTCTCTCCCGCGGACACCACAGAGTTAAACATCGGAAAGGTCATGGGGTTTATCACGGATGTGGGGGGGAGGACGTCCCACACGGCCATTATGGCCCAGGCCCTGGAAATTCCCGCGGTGGTGGGCCTGGAAAAGGCCACGGCCCTGGTGGATGATAATGATCTGTTGATTGTGGACGGCAGTACCGGGGACGTGATTATTGATCCGGATGAAGAGACCATTATCCGTTACCAGGAAAAGGCCCTTCAACTGGAGAAATACAAATCGAGCATCGCCAGAAAAAGCCACCTGCCGGCCCAGACCGTGGATGGGCACCGGGTGCCCATCACCGCCAATATAGAGTTTTTGGAAGAGGTGGCTGCGGTCAGGGAATACGGGGGAGAGGGGATCGGACTGTACCGGACTGAGTTCTTGTATCTGCGTTCCAGGGGATTTCCCACCGAAGAGGAGTTGTTTGAAGACTACCGGGAAGTGGCGGAAATCATGTATCCGTTTCCCGTGAGCATACGGACCCTGGATCTGGGCGGAGATAAGTTTGCCTCTGCGCTGGATATCTCCAAGGAGATGAACCCTGCCCTGGGACTGAGGGCCATCCGATTCTGTCTCAATGAGCCGGAGATCTTCAAGGTCCAGCTGCGGGCCATCCTGAGAGCCAGTGCGCACGGCAAGATCCAGCTCATGTTCCCCATGATATCCGGGTTACAGGAGATCATAGCAGCCAAACAGATATTGGGGGAGGTCAAGCAGGAGCTGGAGGAAAAGGGTATCGAGTACGACAGGGAGATCAAGGTAGGGATCATGATCGAGGTGCCTTCCGCCGTGATTATGGCTGAAATTCTGGCCCAGCATGTGGATTTTTTCAGCATCGGCACCAATGACCTCATCCAATATGCCCTGGCCATTGACCGCGTCAACGAACATGTGGCCTACATGTATCAGCCCTTTCACCCGGCGATTTTGAAAATGATACAGCATGTGGTGGAGATGGCCAAAAAAGCGGGCATCGCCGTGTCCTTGTGCGGCGAAATGGCCAGTGATCCCCTGTGCATTTCCGTACTTTTGGGCCTGGGTCTGGACGCCCTGAGTATGAATGCCAGGACCATCCCCCTGGTCAAAAACATCATCCGTCAGCTCTCCATGGAACAGGCCCGTACGGAATTTGAAAAGGTGATCTGTCTGCCCACCGCCAGTGAGGTCCGGGAGTTTATTCAAGACCGGACCCGGGAATTGGTCCCGGAGTTGGCCCAGACAGGCTATCTTTCTGAGTAATGCTTCGGTGGCCTTGATGTTCCCGTGCGGCTGGAAAGAGATTGTTTATGAAGATTGTCTGCCAGAATAAGAAGGCCGGTTACGAGTATTTTCTGGAAGAGTTCCTGGAGGCCGGAATGGTTCTTTTGGGACCTGAGGTGAAGTCCCTGAGAGAGGGTCGGGCCAATCTGACGGACAGCTATGCCAAGGTCAAGGGGGGAGAAGTCTATTTGTACAATATGCATATTTCCCCCTATCCCTTTGCCCGTCACCTGGAGCTGGATCCCACCCGGCGCCGGAAACTCCTGCTCAACAAAAGAGAGATCAAGCGGTTGATCGGAAAAACCGAAGAGCGGGGATATGCACTGATCCCTACCAAGGTCTATTTTACCCGGGGCCGGGCCAAGGTGGAACTGGCCCTGGCCAAGGGAAAGAAAAAATACGATAAAAGGCGGGCCTTGAAGGAAAAAGAGCTGAAACGGGAAATGGACCAGGTCCGAAAACGAGGCGACTATTGACATTCAAGAAGGCGCGTGTTATCTTATAATCAAACATGCCTCATTAAGAGGGGGCGAAACGGTTTCGACGGGGACAATTGAAACTTAAGCTGCATACCGAGGTTCCATCTGCTCGTAAAACAGTTGGGATTTAAACACAAACGCAGACGATTATGCGTATGCCCTAGCCGCATAAAAAGGCTAGCGTCTTCTCGGTCTTTGCCTGCGAGACCGAATAAGACGTCGACTAGCAGGCTAGCTTAAGAGACTTTGCCTGTGAGTCTGGTAAGCGAAACCAAGCACAGACTAGTCCCATGTTAGCCAGGTCCGATTGCGAACCATGGGATGAACTTTTAAATCGGACTAAGTATGTAGACGCTTAAGCGGAAGGTTTCCGGACGGGGGTTCGACTCCCCCCGCCTCCACCAATTTTATGATTTAAATTCGACACCTTAGCTTTGCCACCCGGGGTACTTTTCTTCACCCCATCTTGAGTCCATCCGTATAATGCCCTGACATCATCCACTCAAGCCTTTTTCCGCCGAATGGGTCGTTCGGCTCTTCTCTGAAGCCTTTGCCTCTTTTTCAGTCATCCAGAAATCAGACCAATTCCGGATTATGTTCTACACCACTTCTGCAATATACTTCTTTTTCAACAACCGCCAGAACACCACGGCAAATGCGGTCAGCGGAATCGCCAGCATCATACCCATGATGCCGCCCAGTGCCACCCCCCAGAAGAAGACGGCGAAGATGATGAGGGCCGGGTGCAAACCGGTGCGATCGCCCATAATTCTCGGGGTCAGGACATAGCCTTCGATGGCCTGTACCGCACCGAATACTCCCAGCACCAGCGTCATCCGCAAGATGCCCCCGTCATTGCCGAAATAGGCCAGCGGCAACGCCACGCCCAGACCTGCGATGCTCCCCAGATAGGGGATGATGTTGAGCAGCCCCAGGGCCATGCCGATCACCATACCGTAGGGGAGCCCCACCAGGGCAAACCCTATGGCATACAGTGCGCCCTGAATGAGTGCGATAATGATCTGGCCGCGGAAAAAGGTGAGGAGAATGCCGATGAACTGGTCCAACAGGTAGATCACGTCTTTTCGGGTGTCCTCTTTTAAAAAGGGTAGGAATTGGCCGATCTGACGGGTCTCAAAGGGCTTGGCCATGAGAAAGAATGCCAGATAAATGGGAAGCACGGCCCAGGCGAACAAACCGGCTGCGGACTGAAACATCTGGACCATGGACTGTGACATCCGCTCCCCTGAGGCCTGGATCACATCCGCCACCATCTGCCCGGGATTATCCAGCAGGTGGCCCAGCTTGGACATTATTGCATACTTCTTCAGCAGTTCAGTAAATTGCGGCCAATAGGACTGGATCGCTTCCTTGACGGCATCGATCATGGAGGGCAGTTGATCCAGCAGCACGACCAGCTGATTGATGACAAAGCCGCCCACGAACCAGACCAAGGCGGCCAGGGGAACCAGTGCGGACAGGAAAAACAGCATCAGGGCCAAGCCCTTAAGCCCCTGGCAGATCCTGAGCAGCCAGTCGTAATAGGGTCGAAACAGCATGGCCAGGATGCCCGCCACCACGGGCGGCAGCAACACGTGCTTGAATACGCCCACAAAGTGGGCCAGTCCCCATACGGTCGCGCTCAAAACCAGCACCAGCATCAGGGCCGCACCCAGGGTGACGGCAGCGGCCACGGTGGTGCGTTGCCGTGGTCCCAGTTCCAATCCTTCAAACATC
>JAIPDZ010000040.1 GCA_021737425.1 Deltaproteobacteria bacterium | reverse complement strand
GCCCAATTTTGCTTTTCAAGAGAGGGTGCAAATTTTTTCTTGACAATTTAAAGAAGATGATGTATGGGAGAATGCAAGCGAAGCTTAATGTTCATAATGGAGCGTATTATTCCAGGTCTCCTATTGACAACGCTACCAAAATTTTGGCCGCCGGGATCGTAAATGATGGGCCATCGAAGGAACACCCCTTGTACCAATAATAGGGCGGCATGTTGAAAGACAACTTCTGCTCTTCCGGCGGGACATATTCGTAGATGTGCAGGTCCTGTATGGTCTTGTGGTCGCAGGCCCTCATCTTCTGGATCTTCCCGTTTCCATATTGATAGGTGTCTCCTTCCCAGACTTTGATGATCTTTTCCGGGTCCAGACTGGCCGCTCGCTCAATTACACTGAAGAGCCAGTAGGTCTGCTCGATGTAAGAGCCTAAGCTTCCCATGGGGTGCTCGAAAAGCCGGGTGTTATAGGGGGCCTTCCACACATTCTTCCACTGGTTGTGCCATTTCCTATAGAATTCTTTATATGCCTCCGTCTTGAAGGTCGGGTTTTCGGACCCATACCAGGTGCAATGAACCAAGCCCTCTGACCCCTCCACTCCTACTTCGTGGAGGGTATTGGGGTCGTCCAAATAGATATGGGCAAAGGGCAGTGACATCCCCATTTGCCTGGCCTGTTTGAGCAGGTTGGCGGCGTCCGGGATCCAGTCTCCCGTATAAACCACCTCGGCTCCGGAGGCCTTGATCTTGGTCAGATAGGGGGCGAAATCGGTCAAAAACAGCTTGTGGTAATCCTCGCCGACAATCTCAGCCTCGGGATAATATTTCTTCAAACCACGTTTGAAGCCGCCAGCCATATTATGACCGAACATGTAATCCTGACAGAGGATGTAAAACTTCTTTTCCTTTTTCCGCATCTGTCCATAATAATAAGCAAGCGCCTGTCCTACCTGTTCAGTGGTCCAGCAAGTCATAAAGGAATAACGGGAAAAGTTGGTGGCGTCATACAGTTCATCTGATAACGCGCACGCATCCATGGTGATGACATTATACTTTTTGGACACCTCGTTAATGATTTTCATAAGGTTACTGCCGGAGGTACCCCACAAGACATTGACTTTTTCCTGCAAAACCATTCTTTCGCAAATCTTTTTGCACATGTCCGGCTTGTACATGTGGTCAGCCTTGATGACTTCAATAAGCTGCTTTTTTCCGTCCACCATTATCCCGCCCCTTTTGTTCATGTCGTGGGCGGCCCAAAGAACGCTGATATAATAGCACTGACCTACTATGGCTGCCGGCCCTGAATAAGGCGCGACCACGGCGATTTTAATGGTATCACCGGTCGGGATTACCGGGTTGTCCGGATCGAAGTCGGACATGTCTGACAATTTACTGAGATCAAGCTTGGCATTGACTGCCAGAACTTGATCCGGGCTGAATGCCACCAAAGAGAGAAATCCCAAAATAAATACCAAAATTAGAATCTCTTTGCTGAATCTTTTCATGTGAGTTCTCCTTTCATTAGAGGTTCGCACCCATCCCGATTGTTGATCTTATTTTTCGGAAAAGTTCTCGATGGCAACTACGGCCTTGTTCTTTTTTTCCTCGGGCAGTCCAAAAGCCAGGTTCGCAGTGTAAAGCACACCGTCTCTTATTACAATACTGGTGGGACCTTGCAGCGGGTCGCCTACACCGATTACCTTCCTCGGTGTCATACCAAGCCAACCGATGGTATTGGGCGGAAGGACGATGATCTGGTTAATACTCGTACTGGACTCGGCCGCATAGATGTAGCCTTCATCGTCTATCTCCATCCCATCGAAATACGTGTGCCCCCGCGAAATAAGTTCTGCTTTGCCCGCACTGCCGTCCTCTTTGATGGGAATTCTAACGATACGGCCATCCATGGTCGTAGTGGCGACATAAATATTCTTGTTTTGTTGATCAATAACAATCGGATTCGCACCCATCGGCAACGATGGTTCCGACCAGTTAAGCAATGGGTCATCCGACCACATGGTAACCTTTTTGCCGTCCGGTGAGATTTTCCAGACACCGGAATACGTCAAGTCAGTGAGGTAGATATTGCCGTCGCTGTCCAAGGCAACGTCGTCCGGGAAACAAAAGGGCCACCCGTCACCCCTTGTTGCCACGGCTGTGACCTTGCGGGTCTTTGCATCGATCTTGTAAACTCCGCTCTTTTTGACATTGACGTCTCCGCAGGCGGGATGGCGGGGATTCATAAGATCGTCTCCAAGAGAAATGTATTTGGAAAATTCTACATATGCGATGATAATATTGTCATCTTTGTCCACCTCCATTCCAAATATTTCTCCCTTGCCGACATCTTCCTTTGATGGCACCCATGCAACGTGTTTGTAAGAACCATCACGTTTCAACAGAACAACCTCATCCAGACTGGGCATGGATGCATAGAGGTTTCCCCTTGAGTCAAGACAGAGTCCCTCCGGAGCTCCCGGCAGCTTGGAATAAATCTTCATCGTGGAATCCGCTCCAAGGGCAAAAGCCGGTAGAAGAAGGAGTATAACCACCAGACTGATTGTCAGACCATGGGCCCGCTTAACATGATATTTCAGTTGTCTTTTCATTGATGTGCTCCTTTCATGGTTTGAATTGCATCTGTTTTCCGACTCAAAAAGTAACTGCAAACTATCCCGACAGACCATTTATTCCGAACAGTCGTCACTCCTGGAAGATCGATTGGGATTCAGGAAATCCGGCCCTGCAAATTCAGGGGTTGGATATGTGTAAAACCCCTGGCCGCTTTTCACTCCGAGATGGCCGGCTTCAATAAGGTCTTTCAGGGCCTGCGGTGGGTGATCTTCAGGCTTTTGGGATTCACGAAAATAGACCATTTCAATGTCCCAGATCACATCAAGGCCGACAGTATCCATCAAACCAAAGGGACCCCAGGGCGTTTTTGCAAACACCATAAAAGCGCGATCCACATCCCTGAAATCCACAACATCCTCCGCCCACATTTGTAGCACTTCTTTTTTGATGGCCCGCCACACGCGGTTATAACAAAAGCCCAGAGATTCCTTATTGACCCTGAGGGGGATGACATTCAGTGATTTGACGAATTCTATGCCTGCCTCCATAGTTTCAGGGGACGTTCTGGTACCGCCCATCACGTCGGCCATGTTCTGGCCCAGAATCAACTGATAGAAGTGAAGATTCAGGCATTTTTCAGGCCGTCTCGTGACGTTTTCCAGCCTGGAAACCGGCATGGAAGAAGAATTGCTGGCCAGAATGGCGCCACTGGAACAGTGTGCATCCATTTCCGACCAGACCTTCTTTTTTACTTCCAAATCTTCAGGTACGACTTCAATAATGAGATCAGCACGCTGGACAGCTGATGAAAAACTTTCCGAGAGTGCCACACGGCCTGCGGCGTGTTTCCATTTCCCGAGGTCCACAGGTCCTGGTGAAGCATCTCCTGAAATCAAGTGACTGAACTTCTCAAACATCCGCCCAAATGCGTCAGGATCCGGATCGTAGCCCCGAACATCGTACCCCATGGCCGCAGCCTGGAGCGCGATTTGAACACCCAGGGTGCCCAGACCCACAACAGCGACGCTGTCTATTGTTCTGTTTTCCGGCATCTCTCTTGTCCTGTTTTTTGGAGACAGGCGCCAACCATTAAGAACACGCCTGTTCGCCCAAAAAAGGTTGTATGTTATGGTTCAAAAATCGACCTGGTCCAGGCCCTTAAGGCCCAAAATCTGCCTGGCCTCCTCAGGGGTTGCAGGCTCAATTCCCAGTTCACGGGAAATCCGAATGATTTTGGCCACCTGCTCTCCGCTGTTTTTTGCCAGGACGCCCTTTTCCAGATATAGATTGTCTTCAAGCCCAACCCGACCATTACCGCCCATGATAAGTGCCTGAGTGACCATTGGGAACTGCTGCCTGCCGGCCGCACACACCGACCACACAAAATTCCCGATGCGCCTTTGGGCCTCATTTAAAAGATAGACCAGGTTTTCCGAGGATGCCGGAATGCCACCCAGAATCCCCAGCACAAACTGAAGATACACCGGGGGTTGAACATGCCCTGCCTGGATTAAATGGGACACGTTGTTGATCATGCCGACATCATAAATTTCAAACTCCGGTTTGGTGCCCTGCTCTGCAAAATTTTCCAGGAATTTTCGCATGGTGTAAAAGGTATTCGGAAAAATGAAGTCCTCGGTTCCGAGCAGGTATTCCTTTTCCCAGTCATGTCTCCACTCGTGGAATTTGTCCGCAACATGGAAAAGGGCGAAGTTGAGTGAGCCGGCATTTAGGGAAGCCACTTCCGGACTCAGTGAGTTGACCACGCGAACCCGGTTTTCAACGGGTTCCCCCAGGCGGCCGCCGGTGGTGGTGCATAGGATAATATCGCAGCGCTTTTTGACTTCAGAGGCGATATATTTGAAGGTCTCCTGATCGGCATTGGGGATCCCTGACTGCTGATCACGGACGTGCACATGGGCCACAGCACCTCCTGCATCGTAGACGGACATGACATCCGCAATGATTTCATCGGCAGTCACCGGCAGATAAGGCGACATGCTTGGCGTATGAATGGCTCCGGTTACGGCGGCTGTAAATATTTTCTTGTCGGATGGATTTGTTTTCATAACATTCTCGCGTTATTTCAAGGGTTCCAAATTGCGGAATCGGACCGCTCAGCTACCTCAAATTGCTTCAAAACAGAATTGCCTCCATCCGGATAGAGCCGGATGGAGGTCGTGGTCATTGCTTTTAAAATCTCCTCACTATTGGAAGCCGGGGCACCCGGTCTTATCACAGGGTACCGACACCTTTTCAGAAGCCACTTCTTCAGGGGTGGCCACATAGGCGTGTTCAAAATATGGGTTGTTTTTGATGATTTCCGCTATCCATATGGGCATCTGCGTCTGATGATCACAGGCCCGCATGGTCCATTTGCCGGCGGGTCCTTCGTAGACCAGGCCTTCCCATGCGGTAATGACTTTGTCCACATCCGTGCTGCCTGCCTTTTCAATGGCCTTGAAAAGAAATGTGGTGGCCAGATAGGCTTTACCGCGCAGCCATGTGGGGTAGCGTCCCTCGGATTTCTTGAACTGTTCCACAAACTTTTTGTTGGCCTCCGTGGGAATGGTGACCATGTAGATTTCGGCGGTTACACTGCCGATAACCGCTTCGTCGTTGGCCACAACTCGAATCGCATTTTCGTCGTTGAGATAGTAACAGGCAAATTGAGCTTTCAGTCCCAGCGGTTTGGCCTGTTTGAGCAGCAGGGTGAGATCATTACCCCAGTTGGAGGTGAAAACCACCTCGGCACCTGAGGCAATAATTTGGCTTACATAGGGGGCAAAATCTTTGGTGCCTACGGGATGCATGACAGTTCCCACAATTTCGGCAGCTGGATTCAGCTCCTTGAGTTTGGTCACGAAAGCATCCACAGCCTGTTTACCAAATGAGTAGTCCTGCGCAATACAGAAGACTTTTTTGAATTTCTGATCCGCAACCCAGTGGGCGAGGGCATAGGACTGATTGTCCGTTGTGGCGCAGGCCCTGAAGAAATTTCGGCTGCATTTTTCACCGGTCAGGCTTGTGGCGGCCATTCCGTAACTGAGCATAATGGCGTTTTTCTTGTTGGCCAAAACAGACATGGCACCGCCCACCGAACTGCCGGTGCCTCCCACGAAGAAATTGACTCCGTCTTTCATGATCAGTTTGGTGGCCTTCCGGACGGCTACCGCAGGTTTCAATTCACTGTCCATGGGTATGATTTCCACTTTTTTCCCCAGAAGCCCGCCGTTTTCATTGGCTACTTTGGCGGCGTAGTGCACGCCTTCCAGGTAACGGTCCCCAATGTCCTTAAAGTTGCCGGACAGAGGTTCAACTACAGCGATTTTAATGGTACTCTCAGCCATGACCCCTGTCGTCATCATGAGGACCGTCATAACCGCGATGCAGATTGTAAGTAATTTCTTCATTGTACTACCTCCCGTTTGATTGTTCAGCCGATTTAAATTGTTTCCGCCTTCGCCATATCTGTTTGTAATTTCCGTTTCATCACCTCCCATCTTCAAAAAAACAGGTTTCAAGACTATACCTCCAGGTATTTTTGCCGTATCTTTTCAGCCGCCACCAGTTCCTCTCCGGTTCCGTGAAATACCATTTGCCCCTTGCTCATGATGTAAAAACCGCGCGCCAGCTTGAGCGCAGCTTTGTAGTTTTGCTCCACCATCAGGATGGTCACGCCTGAATCGCTGATGGTGCCGAGCATTTTCAGCACACTGTCAGCCACCAGGGGCGCCAGACCTTCAGTCGGTTCATCCACCAAAATCAGTTCCGGGTTGCCCATGAGGGTGCGGGCCACGGTGAGCATCTGCTGTTCCCCGCCGGAAAGGTGTCCGCCCTTTTGGAGGCTTCTTTCACCCAGCTTGGTGAACATTTCAAATATCGTTTCAGCGTTCCAGGGCTCCCGATCCGTTTGGGAGTGGGCTTTTTTGATGCCGATCTGTAGATTTTCAAGGACCGTCAGCCCTTTGAAAATACGGCGTTCTTCGGGCACGAAACCCACACCCAGCCGGGCTATCCGGTAGGGATCCAACCCGGCCAGCTGGATTCCGTTGAACAAAACACTGCCCTTTCGAGGAGGGACAAGCCCGATGATGCTTTTCAGCGTCGTGGATTTGCCCACCCCGTTTCGGCCCAGCAGACAGACCAGTTCTCCCTGATCCAGAACCAGATCCACGGACTGGAGAATATGGCTTGCGCCGTAATAGGTATGCAGATCTTTAATTTCCAGAATCATTGATTGTCCTGTCCCAGATAGGCATCCTTAACCCGTTGGTCATTGCGAATTTCTTCCGGCAGGCCGCAGGCCAGAATTACCCCGTAGTGGAGTACCGAAATTCGGTCTGCAAGGGAAAAAACCACGTTCATATCATGTTCAATAATAATACAGGCCTTTGATTCCGTAACCCGTCTGATCATTTGAACGGCATCTTCGGTTTCCTGCCGGCTCATACCGGCTGTGGGTTCATCCAGAAGAATGAGGTCCGGCGCGGTGGACAGGGTAATACCCATCTCCAGGGCCCGCTGCTGCCCATATGCCAGTTCATGGGCCGGGGTATCCCGTTCATTTTCGAGCCCCACCTGCATCAGAATCTCGTCGGTACGTTCCAGCAGGCCGCGGTTCTTAAATGGGCGGCGCAGGTAATGACAGCGCAGTCCTTCCCGGGAGCGCACGCCTGCCAGTACATTGTCAAACACCGAAATTTCCTTAAACACGTTTGTAATCTGGAAGGAACGTGACATGCCCAGACGGTTGCGGAGATGAGGCGGCTTTCTGGAAATGTCTTCTCCTTTGAACAATACATTTCCCCGGGTGGGAGAAAACGCTCCGCTTAAAATATTAAACAACGTTGTTTTTCCCGCTCCGTTGGGTCCGATGATGGCGAAACGTTCACCTGCGGCCAGCTGAAAGTCCACGCCGGTAAGGACTTCGAGGCCGGAAAAATCCTTGTGAATCCCTTTAGCTTCCAGAATGGGCATGACGGTTTTTTGCTCCTTTCCGGAGGTCTGGCGTTTTGCGCCGGGATGCGGTCCATTGGGCCGCTCCCTTGATGATGCCCACCAGGCCGCCCGGTGTGAACAGGACCATCAGAATAAACAGCACCCCCATGATCAACGGCCAGTTTTCGGTCAATTCACTGAGAAAATTCTGCAGATAGATAAATACCCCCGCTCCCAGTATGGGTCCCGCAAAATGGCCGGTACCACCGATAAACGTCATGAGCAGCACGGTGGTGGTGGTTTCAATGCTGATGGCATCAATGGAGACAAACGCAAAAAACAGGCTGTAAATGGACCCGGCCAGACCGGCCAGTCCCGCGGTCAGGGTAAAAAGGCTTAAACGGGCCAATAACGTATTATAGCCCAGAAAACGCATGCGGTCCTCATTTTCGCGCATCAAAAGGACGGTACGCCCCATGGCGGTGTAGGTGAAGTACCAGCAAAACAAAATCACGGGTCCCAGAATGGCTAGGCTCAGGTAATAGAAATCCGGCCCTTTGTTGGGATCAAGTGTCAGCAGCCACAGGTCAAGCTGGGGAGGATCGATAATCAGGCCGTCATCTCCCCCCGTGAGGCTGGACCATTTGACGGCAATGGCGTAAAAAAGGGCATTAAACGCCAGGGTCAGCAGTGCGAAAGGCGTTCCTTTGACCCGAAGCAGAAGGCATCCCACAACAAATCCCGTCGCGGTGGTGAACGCTGTGGCCAGGGTTACGGCCAGCAGGAGGGGGAGACCTGCAAAATGTTCCAGAAGGATGGCCACGGCAAATGCTCCGGTACCAAAAAACATGGCATGGCCAAAGGAGAGAAGCCCGGCATAGCCCAGAAGGAGGTTATAACTCACCGCATAAAGGGAAAAGATGATGACCTCAGTCACGAGGCGCAGTTGATATCCCCTCAGAATCAAAGGCAGTACGGCCAGGATGACGAACACCGCCCATAAACCGAACCTGGAAACAGGGTTATGACTGCGAGCCATTATTGTTTCTCCCCGAAGAGGCCTTCCGGCCGAATAACCAGGACCACGGCCATGAGCATATAGATCAGGGCCAGTGAAAAATCCGGGAACAGCAGCACCCCGAAAGACTGAAGCTCTCCGATGATAAAAGAGGCAAGGACCGCTCCGCCCAGACTGCCCATGCCGCCCACCACGATCACCACAAAGGCATCTACCAGAATGGCCCCCGCCATGCCGGGATCCACGCTGAGCAAGGGTCCCGCGGTGACACCCGCCAGACCCGAAAGCGCCGCGCCCACTGAAAAAACACCCATGAAAACCAGCGGAACGTTAATCCCCAGCGAACCCACCATGGGGCTGTCTTCCACCGCGGCCCGAACAATGATGCCGATTCGGGTTTTAAACAGAATCAACCACATGAACAGGCCGAGAGCCATTGAAACGCCGAACACAAAGAGGCGGTAGACCGGGTAGGTAACCCCCATGATATTCACCGTATGCGCCAAAAACCCGCTGATGATAATGGCGTGGGGGTTCGTCCCCCAGATCAATTTGACGGCCTCATCGATAATGTAGGCCAGGCCAAAGGTCAACAACAGTTCATGGACGTGTCCCAGCACATGCACCTTTCGCAGCAGAAAACGCTCCACCAGAGCGCCGATGACCAGAAGCATCAGGGGGCTGATCAACAGTGCCAGCCAGAAATTTCCTGTGATTTGGAGGAGCCAGTAAGCGAAGTAGGCACCCAGCATGTAAAACGATGCGTGGGCAAAGTTCAGAACGCTCATCATACCAAACACTAGGGTGAGGCCGGAGGAAACGAGGAACAACAAGCCCGCATAGGCAAGACCGTGCAGAAAAAAGATGGCGATGTCGCTCATTTGCAGTTCCTCAGTTCCCTCAGTTAATGGGGTTCCGTCATCTTATCAGATGCCTTTACCTGATCTATCAGTCGCAGCAAGACTTCATCCCGAATCGACAGGGTTCGGTGGGTGACTTCAGGAGGCCAGTCATGAAAACCTCTGCCTGTCTTGATGCCCAGCTCTCCTTTTTTGACTTTGTTTTCGAGAAGTGATGAAGGCATTGTAGAACGATCCAGATGCGGAAATAGATCCTGGTGAACGAGACATGTCAGGTCAAGGCCAGCCAGATCTGCCGTTTGTAAAGGCCCCAGAAAGGCCAGCCTGATCCCAAAGCCGTAGCGAACCACATCATCCACATCCTGGGGTTCTGCAATGCCTTCCTCCACCAGTTTTACGGCTTCACGCCACAGGGCGTGCTGCATTCGGTTGCCCAGGAAACCGGGTATGTCTCTGAGTACCTTTACCGGTTTCTTGCCCATCTCCCGTAGCAGTTCGTAGACCGCATCAAATACCTGCGTGCTGGTTTCGGCTCCTTTGATGACCTCCACGCAGGGGATGATATGGGGGGGATTCCAGAAATGTGTCCCCAAGATGCGTTCCGGATACTGGGCATTACGGGCTATTTTGCTTATACTAATGGCCGATGTATTAGTGGCCAGAACGGCATTGGGGGAGACGTTTTCTTCCAGTCGGGAAAACACGCCACGTTTGACTTCCAGTTTTTCACTAACGGCTTCGATGATTAGATCGGCCCCGCGGCAGAGTTCCTCCAGGTTTTGGCAGAGATCAATATGCGCTAACGTTTGATCAACTTCTTCCGGGTCAGCCAAGTTCAAACGAATGTAGGGTTTAAAGTTCTGGCGAATACGTTCGGGAGCAGAACTCAGCATTTGCGAATCAATATCAAAAAGATTGACCGCGTACCCCTGCCGGGCAAATACCTGCGCAATACTGTGTCCCATGAGCCCGGCACCCAGTACGCCGATCTGTCTGAAAAGAGATGCCTTCATAAAATCGAAACCCTTAAGCGGAAGGTGAATAAATGACTATCAGAATCTTGAGTTCATCCCCACCCACTGAGATTCCCCTGTGGGGTATACCTGAATCAAAATAGATGCAATCGCCTTCGTGGACCAGATATTCATTCTCTGCGTGAAAGAATTTCATGCGCCCTTTCAGAACCATTATCATCTCTTCCCCTTTGTGCTCAAAGAGGGGACTTTCTTTCACATCATTGGGGATGGTCAGGATATAAGGCTCCATATGCTTCTTGGGATATTTGTGGGCCAAGGTTTCATAGGAATACCCGAACATGGTGGCCCCGCGGGCCATGAGCTGACGTTCCCCTTTCCGGACCAGAGAAAAGGAAGGTTGCTCCTGAACCTCTCCCAGAATCTCGGAAACAGTTACGTTGAGGGCCTTTGAAATGTTGAGAAGGGTTGATACGGGTGGCGCTTTGTGCGAATGCTCCACTTTGGACAAATATCCCCTGCTGTAGCCTGATTCTTGGGCAATATCTTCAAGCGTCAAGCCTCTTTCTTTCCGTATTCGCCTTATGTGTTTTCCGATTTCAGGTTCTGGAATCAAGGAATCGATCCTTTCAGTGCTGTTAGACACTTCATTCAACCAATTTGGTTGTAATCTGCATCTTTCGTTTTAGGAAACTAATACCCCACTTAGGCCCCGCTGTCAACTATAAAGTTTCCTAAAAATGTTCTCTTTGCAAACTTCTTCTTCACCTAAACCCTCAACAAACCCCACAGAATCACGAGAGCTTTCCACGGAGAATTTGTTGTAGGTTAAGACGACTATTCAATCGATTTTACGTCAAATTTATATCATATTCGTACCCATTATATGGCGAAATCAATGGGGAGTGGGGCTCGATCACGGTAACTCGCCAGAACATCAACAAGTAAAAGAAAGGATTAGCTATGACAACAGCCCTCTTCGGGGGGCTGCAGATGGATTTGAAAGTTATTTCAATCAGTTTGGAAATCAGTTTCGAACCAGGACCCGAGATTGCAGGTGTCAAGGTTCTCAGTACTTGAAGGAACTTGTGCAGGCCGAGAAGAAAAATATGGAGTGCATGGCTGAAGTGGTTCCGGATGCTGATGAGCAGTCCCTTCAACATTTGCTCTCTTCTTTAACTGGTCCCATATTCAATGAACAGCGGCATACATGATTTTTTCCTGCGTCGCATCTTGTGGTTTGAATTCTTCTACAATCCGCCCATCTTTAGCCACAAGAATTCTATCTGAAATGCTCATCACTTCCGGGAGATATGAGGAAATCACAACGATTCCTATATCTTCTTTCACTAAAGAGCGAATAAAGTTATGAATTTCCTCGATTGCTCCGACATCGACACCATGTGTCGGTTCATCAAAAATTACCAACTTGGGTTTTTGCACAAGAGATTTAGCCACAACGGCCTTCTGTTGGTTTCCTCCGGAGAGTTCAATAAGTTTTAATTTAGGGTCAAGAGCCCTGATCTTCAAACGTTCAATCCATGTATTGCCGATCTCTTCACGAGCCTTCTTAGAGATAAGAAAACGGCGTCCTAACTTGGTTGCCAGCCACCCAAGATAAACATTCTCGTGAATTGTCATGGTTTCAAAAAAACCATTTCTTTTCCGGTCTTCTGTGACGTAAACAATTCCGTCATTAATAGCCTGTGCTGGAACGCGATATCGGATCGGTTTGTTATCAAGATATATCATACCGCCTCTAATCACGTTCCGTTTCCATGCCCCGTAAATAATCTTGGCAATTTCAGTCCGGCCAGCACCGACGAGGCCTGCAATTCCTGTGATTTCCCCGCTGTAAACAGTAAAACTCATATTTTTAACATAAGGACGCTTTATGACATTTTCGACTTTCAGTACTTTCCTCTTCTTGCGTATCACTTCCCTCTGTCGCTTTGTTCCCTTCACGTAATGGGTTTTAGAGATAGCCCGGCCCACCATATGATGCACAAGCGTTTCACGTGTAATTGTTTTAGCGTCGGCCGTGATAATATGTTCCCCATCTCGGAGCACAGTGATTCTATCAGCCAGTTCCAATGATTCTTCGAGCGCATGCGAAATAAAAAGTACGGATATCTTCCTTGAAACCAACGACCTGATAGCGGAGAATAAATACATCTTCTCTTCAGGTGTCATGGTTGAAGTGGGTTCATCGAAAATAAGTATTTTCGGATTAAAGAGAATGGCCCGGGCAATCTCCACCATCCTCTTCTTTGCCTCGCCGAGCCTCTCAACCTTCACTGCCGTGTCCACACCAAATTTCATGGATTGCAGAATCTGTTGAGCTCCGATGAATATACCCCTGAGGCGCATTAACGCCTTTTCGTTGCCCAAAAAAATATTCTGGCCGACAGTCATTTCATTCACAAGGTCAGGCTCCTGATAAACCATGGAAATACCGGCCTCCAAAGCATCATGCGGCGTATTAAACGACTGTTCAATGCCATTTAATAAGATCTTGCCTGATGTCAACCCGATTGCCCCTGATAAGGCCTTCATAAGGGTGGATTTGCCAGCCCCATTTTCCCCTGCTAATGCATGAATCTCTCCCTCGTAAAGATCTAGATCAACGTCTCGGATGGCATAATTACTACCATAAATCTTGTTCGCCTTGATTATTTTGACAACAGGTGTTTTATTATCGTCTTTCTTCATTTCAGTACCTCCTCGCCCGAACGGAGTACCATATTATTTCCTTTGGAAACGATATAAAGCTCGCCTTCCTTTTCAGCGGCCCCACTAATGCCATGCCGCTTTCCACCTGTCCTACAATGGAAGCTCTTCGTAACTTCAAAATCCTCATCCATCTTCAAAACAAGGCCGTAAGAGCGTGGAGGAGCCCATGGTTTCAAAATCCCCAAGGTTATGGCATGAGCTGCCTGCAATGGTTCAAGGAAATCCTCACCGGAGAACAATGCGGGTCTAATCCAGTATGCCGGATCAATGCTACGCATCATCATTTTTCGATATTTGTTCTCAGTCAATACAAAATCCACTAAGTAGGTACGCATAGCAAAAATACACATCCAATAACCACCATCTGAGGAATAAGTAATACGGCCGGGATAACCCGGCAGATTCGGGACAACAATCTCCCTGCGATTCTCCTTAATGTTATCAATAGGGAACCGCGATAGTGTATGCTTCCAGCTCTCGCTTACTAATAACCACTTTTGATTCCGAGAGATTGCGACGCCGTAAGGGTAACTGAGGCCTGACAACAATACCTCAGTTTCAAATGTATCTGGATCGCAGCGTATTAAACGCCCCGCCTGTCGCTTTTCCATCAAATCCACATACCAATCAGTGGGTTCATGGTAGATCGTACCCTCTGCAATATAAACAGCCCCATCTGGCCCGGTAACGGCCGAAAGTGCGCATCGAATGGGCAATGCATCAGCCATATCAACTGTTCCAACGAGCGCGCCATCATCACCAACAAACGCCACGCCTTTGCCTGCAACGCATACCATTAGCTTTCCATCAAGGCAAAAGTTCAATCCTCCTGCTGGGCCGTCGAATTCCGCAAAGACTGTGAAGTCCTCCTCGTTTCCCGCCCGAAAGCGGAACACCTGATTTTTGCTGGAGATATAAAAATACCCTCGAGCATCAAAAACGATATCGTCTATCTCCATCAAAGAACTCGGTACGACTTGAAATCTATCAAGGGCATCGTTGGGAAGGAGGCCGGCATCCATTGGGGGGATAGCGTGTGTTTCCACTTGATACAGCTTGTGTTGAACGGCAAACATTGCCTTGAACTTATTTAGGATATGGCCTCCCATAATGAAAACCTCTAAACCTTTCCGTCTTGTTACAATAAATTATGGCTATTTCTTCCCCCAATACGCCTCTGGGCCGACCCAGTTTGCGTTAGCGCCGTCAAGCCTTATTCTTCCGATTCGATTGGCGTGAAGACCGCCAAGATAAAGATACCCTTTATGCTCTCTCATGGATGTAACATGCACAAAAATTCCTTTTGGATCCCAAAGTGAGTCAAGAACCTGTCCCTTTTCATTGAATTTAAGAACGCATCCCCAATTAACGTTTGGATACAGCCACTCATCACGAGGGACAAATTTAACCATTTTAATTCGAAAACGCGTCATCTCCATCGCAAGGTCATACGCCGGTGTCCTTAGACCTACACTTGCGAGCCAATAATTGCCATCAGACGCTCGGTTAATATTATCTGGATATATTGGCAGGGTATTGATAACTGTCTCTACTTTTCCCTTTTTCGGACCCTGTATCCAATAACGTATCACTTTTGATAACCACGTTAGTGCAATAAGCACCGAATGACCATCATGTGAAATGCAAATACCATTAGGTGACACGAGATCCTTCACTACTGTTCTTGTCTTTCCTTTCACTGGATCATAGCAGATCAAACGCCCATTCGGCCGTCCTTCCTGAGCATCTATTGGCCAATCGTCCATTTCATACCTGTTAGTCAATTCACTGAAATATATCTTCCCATCAGCAGCTATATCACAATCATCGGCCATACGAATTCGACTATCATCCCTTAGCCTTGTCCAATTTCTATTTGTTTCATCTGTCATTTTGAAAACTTTACCCTCAGGTCTGACACCGTACAGGCCCATACCAGCTACACAAACAACAAGATTATCCTCTGCATCAAAAGCCATACCAAGGGGACGTCCCCCAACATTGGCAAATATTTCTCGCTTACTAAAATCATCTTTTGAAAACCGAATGATCAAACCACGACGATCACATCCGTAGAGACAATCGTTCCGATCAAGAATTACATCTTCAGGTCCATCAACCCGATCTACTCCAATGGACTCCGCATCCTTCAGTCGGGAGTTAAAGGCAAACACAGAGCCGCTGCCGGGACGCGGATCCGGTGGTTTAGGAATTTTCATATACGTAGGCACCACGTAAATTTTTTCTATCGCTTCAAAGAGATGCTTGAGCCACTTGACATCAAATCCAATGGCAATAACCAGAATGCCTCCTTGAATAAATGCATTCAGGGCTCCACCAACACCATTGCGTAATAGAGCATTCATAATCACCATAACGATGATAATTCCGATGAGGACACGGCCCGGGGTCCCTTTCCCTCCAGAAATGCTAACGCCTCCAATCACTACGGCCATCAAAGTTAATATTTCAAGGCCAACGCCTGTCTCCGATGCTGCACTGTGCAATCGCGCCGCATAAAATATCGCACCAATAGCTGTTAATAGCCCCGAAACTGCATACGTAAAGAAGACAGTCTTTTCAACTTTAATACCGACATGCCGAGCCGGTCTCCGTCCTCCGCCCACAGCAGTGACTCTCCACCCGTGACGGGATCTGGTCAAAAAAATGTGCATGACAAGTGCTATCACCATCAACACGAAGACATTGCTCGGGATTCCGAACACAAAGCCTTCTCCTAAGAAGTCCCATACATGACTCTCATAGGGTTCTATCTTACCGGCCATAGCGATATCTGTGCCGTGCTTCAAATACAGCATTCTAACCAGTGCTCGTATTGAAATCATGGACACCAGTGTCGTCAGGAAGGCTTTGGTCTTCATATATCCGATCAAGAAGCCATTAAACATGCCCATGGTAATGCCTGCTACGAGACAAATGGCTATGACACCCGCGATCGGCAATTTATAGATATGCGTAAGAAATAGCGCTAAGAAATTGACCAGCGCAAACATGGACCCCACACTGAGATCAATACCTCCGGAAATTAGCGTTATCGCCATCGCTAACGCCACGAAAGCTGTCTCGGCAAATTGACGGCTCGTAAAAGCGAGGGATTCCGATGAAAAATAGTTCTCGACAGATAGACCAAACATTAATACGACGCCTACCATCACTATGAATGGAATAATGGCGTCCATCCAGCGCTTTTCCAAAAGTTCTGCCAGAAACTTCTTTATTGACCACCGCCATCGCAAGTGGAGATATAGCTTCTTGGCCTGGGACGTCATGATCTTCTATCTCCAATCAGTGCTATTTGTTTAGGTATTTTAAAGAAATTCTTGGATAATTCTTAGCTGCCTCTAAGCCGGCTTCCATTGCTTTTGTGGGTGGGTATGGGGTGCATTCATACGCAGCATTTTCCTTCGTGGTGCGTGTCATTGGACTATAAAAGGCCATTTGTACCTGTCCGGGCTTTAGTCCTGATTGAAGCAGAAGTCTTGCTACCAACATGAGACCGTGAGCCTGTTGGGCGCAATGGTAATTAATGTAATTATCAAACAACCCTTCGCTTACAGCATTACACGCCAGGCTCGTTCCCCCCCCTGAGCTTGACACGTAAATCTGCTCCTCCTTTCCGGCCTCCTTTATAGCTTGGGCCACACCCATATCACTAACATCCCACATCCCAATCACTGCATCCAGATCTGGATGTTGCTGTAAAACGGTAGCCATATAGTCATGCTCTTTATTTGGATCCCAGTCACATGCCTGGGTTGAGACCAATTTGATTTCAGGATGGTTTTTAAGCCCCGCATATATGGACTCAAGTTGCTCAACAACGAATGCTGCCGTTTGCTCACCTTGGACTATACACAGTTTCACCGGGTTTTCTGGCGTCCGCTTGCCCTTAAACTGCTCAGCGATTGATTGCACATGCAATAAACCCATGGCATAGAGATCAACTCCCAGGAAAGCATCGCTTTTTTGGTTTGAAACCATGTTAATCTGGATAACGAAAATCCCTGCATCCTGTGCCTTTTTTATAAGCCTGGCCAGCAGCTCTACATTCGGATTTTGTATAATCATTACATCCGGATGCTCGCTAATGAGTGCTGCAACCGCCTGGGCCTGAGCTTGACTGTTCCAGCCTGGGTCTCTTACTTCGTATTTCATGTCGAGGATTCTCGCTTCCCTTTCCAAATTGTAATTCCAAGTACCCATAAGGGCGCTTCCGAGAGCAACAGGCACAAATGCTATCTTTTTGCCCCTGAGACACTTATCTGAATACAGATGCAGCTCTGCGGAAGTACCCGATAAACCTGGAATTCTTATCTTGTCGCCTGCCATCCCAACACCCGACCATAGCACAAAAACAATCGGCAGAATAAAAATAGCCATCCTCTTCCTTGTGAACCCTATGTCCTTTAAGATCTTCATCCGTCTTCTCCTTTCAGTTTATCGGTTAAACAAACTGTGGCCATACATCCTTAAAACCTAGCCCCAGGCCAAGTTATATATCTCCTTGTCGAGCAGTCTCCTCATCTCGTGGGTGTAGAAAAGTATCCAGAAGGATGGCCCCCAAAAGGATAATGCCCTTTATTAGGTCTTGCGTAGGAAGTGTGTAATGAAGCAACGTCATACCGTTGAGTATTATACCCACCAACAATACTCCGGCAATCACACTGAACACACTTCCGCGTCCTCCGATTAGGCTAATTCCGCCAAGCACAACAACAAGAACCACATCAAAGATCAACGTTGAACTGACGATGCGGACATTAATGCTTCCAGTTGTCCCCATCATTACCAGAGCGGCCAAATAACCAATCAACGAACATAAAGAATACTGGAAAATCTTCATCGGCCGGATCGAAATCCCGGTCATACGAGCAGCATCTTCATTGTCACCCATTGCATAAAAGAATCGGCCGTGTCTGGTTAACCGAAGGAATAAGTGAGCTAAGAGAGCAACCGCGGCAAATATTACGATCGGGGTTGGAATGCCTATAATCTTGCCTTGCCCCACAAAAAGAAAAGCACTGTCCGCTTTTGGCAGAAAGTGATTTTCCTGGTTGTTAAGTAAGAAATACCGAACAAATCCAAAGACATAAATTCCTGAGGCCAGTGTTGCAAAGAGAGCCGGTATTTCAATGAAAGCAATCAGGTAACCATTTAATCCTCCAAGAAATAGGGCCAGCGCCACTCCCAAAAGAATCGCATAGCCCAGGTTCATTCCGTCAGTCGCCAGTTGTAAGACCCATGCCGCAGACATAGCCCCTACAGCAACTTCGGATAAATCAATACCCTTTGCTATAACAACCGTCCCCATCCCTATACTAAATATACCTAATACAGATATATTCCGCATCATTATGGTAATGTTACCAAAAGTCGCAAATCCTTTAACAGCAAAAGCAAAAAAAACGAAAAACACGGCTGCAATGAGGAGTATAATCTGTTCCTGTGTTATGTTCTTGAAGCCACCTTTAAAAAACAGATCGAGGCTCCATGTCGTACTGTTTTGGTCTTTGGAAACCATAGTCAGCCCCTCCTGGTTTCACCCTTGACAAGTGCACGGCATCGATGGCCGCCTAATATCCTAACCCACATGCCTATACTTCGCTGAAGACCGGCACATTGTCTTTGGCCATGTTATTCAACAAACGTGACTATTTTCTGAACGTTTTCTCGTTCTGTTCTGAGACTGTTGATCGGGTGAGTTGTATCTGCATACCCAATCGCTATTCCCACTATGATGCGTTTTGATTCTGGGATTCCCACTATCTTTCTGACCAGCAATGGATAGTCCACAATGGCTCGCATAATGCACGTGCCAAAGCCATACTCCTGTGCAGCAAGGAGGATATTTTCAGATACGAGACCGATATCCAGAAGCGGCCACTCGTCTCTTAGACTTCTATCCACAGCAATGATGAGTGCAGCCGGTGCGTCGTAGAAGCGCACCATGTTTTCAACCCATTTTGCTTGCCCTTCCTTATCTTCTTTGCTTATTCCAAGAATTGAGAATATCTGTTTTCCCAAAGCTACTCTTCTTTGGTTGAAAATCCCGTCGAACTTCGGAACAATACCTTTCATTCTGTAGACCTGTATATCAGGCGTCTTCGGCTCACCTGATCTGTGAGCCGATAGACAGGCGCGCTTGAGCTGTTCAAGGACCTTCCCCCTGACTATGAAAAACTCCCAAGGCTGACAGTTTAGACCGGACGGTGCGCGCGACGCGATCCTCAGGATATCCAGCAACGCCTTTTTCGGTATCTTGTTTGATTTGAACGCTCTGATGGATTTCCTATCTCCGATTGCTTTCAAGAGTTCCACAATAAACAATTCCGTCCTTTCTATACTTGATCGCTGAAACAACCATCGAGGACATCCTTTGAATGAATCAGAGGGGCGTTCTAAGAGTCTTCAAATGAGCCGTTCGAGCTTTCTGAGATCCCTTCGTCGTACTTTTCCTGTTGTTGTTTTAGGTATCTCGGAGATGAACTCTATTTTTCTCGGATATTCATGCTTTGCCAACCTGCGCTTTACAAAACCTTGTAGATCCTTTATCAATTCATCGCTTCCCTGGTATCCTTCCCTAAGGACAACAAAGGCCTTGGGGATATGCCCTCTTGTCTCATCCGGGATGCCAATCACGCCTGCCTCCAGAACGGCTTCGTGTTTTATCAGGGTATCTTCAATCTCTGAAGGGCCGATTCTGTACCCGGATGAGATGATGATGTCATCTTTTCTGCTCACAAAGGTAAAATATCCTTCATTGTCTTTGACTCCCAAATCTCCAGTCAACATCCAGTCGCCTATAAACTTTTTCTTTGTTTCCTCAGGCTTTTTCCAGTACTCCTTAAAAACAATCGGATTGCCATCAAAGGCCCGGACTGCTATTTCACCAGTGGTTCCAGGCGGTACAAAATTGCCCTCATCGTCCACAATGTCAACCTCAAGACCAGGCGTTGCCCTTCCCATATTACTTTTATACGGGAAATACTTCTGGCAATTCATGGTGATCATCGTCCCTTCACTTTGACCATACCCCTCATGGACCGCCACATCCTGACCGAACGTTTCAGCGACCCATTCCGGAAGGGCAGTACCAAAGGATTCACCCCCGCTGAATATTACTCTGGGGGAGCTAAGGTCGAATCTTTTTTCCGGATTCTTCACCTGTCTCATCATCCGCAACCCGGTCGGAGGGATGTAAAGAATACTCAGTCCGTAATTCTCAATGAGCCTGAAAGCTACCTCCGGGTCAAACTTGCCACCACTCGAATATGTCAGAACGGGTCGCCCATAGAATAGCGCTGGGAAGGCGCAATCAAAAAGAGGAGCAATCCACGCATAATCTGCCGGGTTCCAAAAGATATCGCCTAGCTTAACTTGGGCATTCAGCAATGTTGCATAATGTGCAGGTACATGGAAGGCAAAAGAATGTCGATGGATAACCCCTTTCGGATCGCCTGTAGTCCCGCCTGTGTAGATAAGCATCATGTTTGCGTCCGGGCTTAATTCACCGACTTCAAATTCAGGTGACTCATTATTTATTTCTTTCCAAAAAGGCATCTCATTTTCTGCCAATCCCTTTTCATCCACAACAAGCGTATGTTTCAGAAGAGGCAGCTCTTTTCTAAGCGCCCTGAGGTGATCAACCACGCTGGAATCCACAATCGCAAACTTGGCGTCGCTGTGCCCCAGTCGAAATTTAAGCGCATCCGGACCAAACAACACCGTCAGGGGGACAGAAACACCACCCGCCTTCCAAATACCCAGATGGGAAATCAACGTCTCCGGCCTCTGGGGCAAACATATCGCCACACGATCGCCTTGTTCCATCCCTTTAGTCTTGAGATAGTTTGCAAGCTGATTTGTAATTCTCATTAGTTCCCAAAAGGTTATCTTCCCCTTTTTGCCGGTATAGTCTTCATGAAATATCGCCACTTTTGCTTTTTCATCTGCATGCGCATCACAAAGATAGAATGCGGCATTCATCTTCTGAGGAATTTCCCATTTGAAATCCGCCCTCAATTCCTCCCAGGTTTGATAATTTTTGCCATAGAAGTAATAGCAACTCTGTTTCGATATTTTTTCCATTTATAGACTCCCTGACTTACTCTCTTCTTATTATCGCTCGCAATTTACATTTGCACTCAGAGCATCAGGCTGATATACCGGCTCTCACAATGTCATGTCATATTCTATTCAATAATTCCTTGCCGCTCTGAAAACTCGTTATGACATTTGACCGCTATTTTTCCTCTCCTTCTTCCTAATTCTTTCACCTGACCGCAGTAGCGGAGATATGTAATGCATTAGGAGATCGATAATCTCTTTCTTTTTGTATCCGCGCAAACTCCAGCGGCGCAACGATGGAAAGGCCACGAGGTAAACGATAAGATCTGCAAGGAATTTAGTGTCACGAATCTTGTATGACCCCTCTTTGTTAGCCTCATCGAGCAATCTTTTGAATAGATCGATGTACCGACTTTCAATGGATAGGACTGAATGCAATTTTTCCCTACTAAGGTAGCCGGATTCGCGGTAGAGTAAGATAATATCTTCTTGGAATTCCATGCTTTTTTCCAGGGCGTTTCGAATTATACTTTCGAGTTCTGTGTGCTTTGCTGAAAACTCATAATCTCTTATGTCAAACAGTTGTTGATAGACATTGTCAACCATGTTTTCATGCACAAGATAGAGAATGTCCTCTTTTGTTTGGATGTAATCGTAGAGGTTGCCCATGGTGAAGGATCCAGCCCTTGCGATATCACGGATACTTGTCTTGCTAAAGCCCTTCTCAAAAAAAAGCTTTTTCGAAGCATTGACAAGCTCTTTCCTCCTTCGTTCGACAAGTTTACTGCTCTTAATCTGTGTAGAAACTTTATAAGATGCGCCTTTTTTTGTCTTTCTTTTCTTATTTTCTCCGGGCACGCTTTCCTCCTTGATCACCATGCATCTCTCATAGGCCGATTGTGCTCTCACGGTCTGTCCTGCACAAGCCAACCTCTATTCCATCTATCTAAAAAGAAACTCTTTTTCCACATGGTCAACTCTCGTCATAGCAGAGCTGGGACCATTAGCCCATCTGACGGCCTGAGGCTTTTGAATAGCGAGCGATCGCTATTATATTGGCGACACCTAGTTTGTCAAGGTTTTTTTGTTTTGTTTTCCTTAATAGTCTCTTGTGCCGCAATTATATATTACCTGGTGTTTAGGATTGCCAAATCATCGAACGGTGAAAAAAGCGACACTTATCGATCAGTTACAGGCGATGAGGAGGATGTAGATGTTCCTGCCGATTTTTTGCTTTTTAGTAGCTTTTTTGGATTGGTTGAATGGGTTTTCGAGGAGAAATATTGAACAATGTCAATACACTACGAACACTTTCTGTGATTTCACCCCTCCTGAAAAAGCTGTACGCGATTGTAGAAAAATAGGAGAATTACGAAAGGGGTTTTGTCACTTGAGTTCGGGAAAACGGGCAAAGTCGACATCCGTGAAGGCCACTTGGACGCCCTGCCTAACGGCCAGGGCAGCCAGACGGACACCAGGGTCCGGATTGGTCACAGCCTGGCCCGCCTTGAGCATTTCCTGAAATACGGTCCAATGCCCTTCGGTGGGTCGGACGATTCGGGTACATGGTTGGTCCAGCCCGCTCTCTACCCGGACCAGGGCCGGTTCAAAGGAAAGCGGGTGTTCAAAGACCCGGGGGTTGGTATCGATCCGAATAAAGGTGGACAACAACATCCATCACAGAGAAACCTTTGGGATCCGATCAGTCGGTTATCCCACCATCCTCCAGCCTTCTTGTAGTAGGGACTAAGAACGGCTTTGGCGTCCATCAGGGTCAACGGGCGTCCTCTGCTTAAATCTGGACCAGTAGCGCTTGGAGGTTTTCCGGATTGTGGCCGGATCGAAATCCCGTGGCATATGGTCAGGTGTGGAAGGACTTCTGTCTGGCCGGGCGACCGACTGGAACCCACGGTTCACTGGATGCTGGAGCGGACCGTGCGGGACGGCGGGGCATCTTTTCCGCGTCCAGGGGAAACCTATCCCCGGTTCGACATCTGTAAGCTGTGCAGTCTTCTGGCCTTCAAAAAACCCAAGGAATCATAAGGCCTCTTACCCGAGGCGGGCCATGGCGCATCCTTTTTTGAAATCCCTGTGATGTCTGTGGCCCGCTTAGGGGTTCTTTTAGGATCGGTTTCTCTGTTTGACCATGTAATTGTGAAGCGCTTCCTGTAGGGTCTCGCCGGCCAGAAAGGCGCAGTGCTGGTCCTCTTCGGGCAGGCCTCCCAGTTTCTGCAAAATGGCCTCCCCGGTGACGTCCACCAGCTCGTCCGGGGTCTTTCCCAGGGCCATTTCAGCGGCAAAGGACCCGCACACACTGCTGGAACCGCAACCGTCGGTCTGAAATGAGGCCGCCTTCACCCGGTCCTGTTCATCAAATT
>JAIPDZ010000039.1 GCA_021737425.1 Deltaproteobacteria bacterium | reverse complement strand
CTGAAAGAAAGCGTCTGGCTCGCCTGCACCGGATGAATGAAAACCGTCAATCTGTAAGCCACTTTGAGTCGAGAAAAGCGGCATGAAAACTTGCTTAGACCTTTAGCCATTTTGGTGTTGACAATTCAGAAACGGGCTAGTGAAAAGAAATTTACCAAAGGATAAAGAACTTTGGATTGGCACTTTTGAACAGCTTATGAAATACGATTATGATTTTTTGGGATGGCCCTCAGAAGATAGCAAAGTTACTTCTCACGATGTAACTCTACTGATCCATCAGTTTAGATCAGGCGCCTTAGCTAATTTTTATAATGATAATAAAGACCGAATTGGTTTTAAAAAGCCATTCGCCATTGTGGGGTTTAGTCGATCCGATGATGGAGGAAAGCATTATTATTTTTTTAAAAAGGAATTGGGGTCTCTCTCGTTTGCCTACGTCGATAAATGTCTTGATGACGGTGTGCCAGTTCCAATGGATGTATTGATCAGCAAGTATTCGACTATTAAGCTGACGGATGATCGACCCCCATTGCCATATCTTATGCATATAATATGGGATCATGTAGTTCTCCCGATAGCTTCTGAGAATGAGAAATTTAGGTATTTGAGAAAAAAGCAAAAAATTGAAGTGCTTTTAACAATTGATCAAATCGTTGAAGTTTTGCGTAAGGGATTTTCCTTCGCTGTACTTCAATCATATAATGATGATCATCAAACAAAAACGCCAAGACGAGCATGGGTGGTTGAAGCATGTGATGAATTCATATTAGGAAAAGAGGCAGAGTGGGTAGATACCAAAACGAAAAACGAAATCAAAATATATTTTCAAACATACAGTGATACATTGCAGCATTTTGTTAAGTTGGTGACAGGAGATATAGATATAAAAGACAAGCAGATGCTTTTATTTGACACTTAATTTTTATTGCTAAATGTTTGGAAGGCAGGGATAGTCAGAGAAAAGAAATCTCTCGTTGATAGAAACCTCAAAACCTACCAACGATCCGTTAAAAAATTGTTCTGCTTTATGGAGAGATGCTGGCCAACCCCATCATTGACAATGGCGTCGGCGTGTCCCTGGCCGCGACTTATGAGGTGAATAAAATAGACACGGAGTATTTTGCAGAAGAGTGAGTCCGAAAATAACTGAATTACGAAAGAGCGTCCCCCTCTCACCCCTCTCAAGAGTCAAGAGTAGATTTGACCCCTTTGTCTCACTAGGTGGTAACTTCCTCAAGGGTTAAGGTGTTATTTTCTACCTCATACTCGACAAGCCGAGCAACCTTGTAACCAAAAGCATTATTCAGAATTTCAGTGGAATCAATATATTCTTGATCGAAAAACTTGGCTACAACAAATGAATCGACTGCTCGCACATCACCTTTTGCGCGATTTTGCACAATCCAATCTCTGTATCTTAATACTTGATTAACAGGGCAACCTGAAAAGCCTATTTGGCCTTCGTAACCATCTTTCTTTAATTCTATCACTACATGCCGGAATATATTTTCGTTCCTTCTTTGATAGCCATAAATGTCCATAAAATCTAAATAAAAACTTGGTATGGCATTAGCCACGAAGCTTAATTCCCCAAATATTTGCTGGGTTTCGGGATGACCATCTCGCAATAATTTGATAATCGCACCCTCCAATTGTTTTTCATTTTCAAGCATATCATACCAAGTTGACAAAGACGGAAATACGAAATCCCAATTTTCGAGATCACATGGCTCAATGATTCTGTTTGATGTCATCCCTCTATTGTCTCTCTGAAAGAGTTTTAGTATCGACGACAATTCAGCGATGTCTAATGGCTTAACTGTTTTTGCCTTGTCATTATATTTAAAGCGTTCTGGTATTGTCCAAACAACTCCTCGGAATTTTAAATCGAATAGATCTCTATGACTAATCCCCTTTTCAAAATACAACTCCGGAAAATTTTCTATTGCGCAACTCCAATAATAATCACCATCAGGAAACTTTTCGCCATCAGTATGGTACCAACCTCCTTCAGGATAGTATGAGAGGGTGGAAGCACGATAACAATCCGGGATATCAGGATTTTCCATAAAACTGGTTGTTGCTCTAAAAGCGCCATATATATTACCACCAATAACTTGGACGAAAATTATATCTCCTTCCTTAACTCTGCAAAGGTCGGCAACCATATCAACCGTGCTTTTCCAACGTTGAGATCGATTGGTATTTTTTGTAGGGACAATCGGCCCGCAAAATACTTTACCTCTATCAAGCATCTCCTGAAAGGTATCGAAATCTTGAGCAGTTACTAAATGAACTTGTGGCTCCATAGATTCTCACTCCGTGTTCACACAGCGGGCTGTTCGGGAGCGACGTGCTTTTTGCAGGCCCCTGAAACAGCAAAGTTAACTGATGGATAACCGCGTCAATGACTTTTTCATCTTCAACAAAAACCTTCGAACTTCAATTCTTCGATATATTTGTCGACCTTTCTCAGGGCGCTGGACATGTCTTCGATACGGAATTCCTACTACGCGACACGGAGCATCTCCCTTAAAATCTTGTCTTTGAAGGCCGGATGGAGGGCTTCAGGCGTGGTCAGATCCAGCGGCATGCCTAATGAACTGCCCAATGCGTCTTTAACTTGGACAAATTCGAACAGTCCGATGTCCGCGTTCGGCTCGAATTCCACCAGGATATCCACATCGCTCTCAGGACCTACCTCGCCTCGCAGGACCGACCCGAATACGGACACCGACGGGACATGAAAGCTTTTTAGCAAGGTCTCATTGGCATGAAGCAACTTGACAATACGTTCCTTATCCATTTCCTGATATTTCCCTTTTTGCGCGTGGTCCAGACCGACCTAAAGGGCTTAATTGATCAACCAGTTCTTACATGATAGCGGAGGAGGTGGACTGGATCAACTAGATTTCCAAGATATTCTTTTCACCACCCGTTCGCATGCTCACTCCCTGCTAAAGACGAGATCTGCGATAGACCACAAAGTTCGCCAACGGCGCTTCTGTTATTCCCTTTTATGCCTGGATGAAGGGGGGCGTGGGTCTGAGCCAGGCCACATCCAGCTCGCCATTCTCCTGAAGGGGGTCAAACGCCGGATCGCCTGTAAGGAGGGGAACCCGGTTGATCTTGGCCAGGGCCGCGGCATACGCATCCGCATAGGAAATGGGAAATCGGGCCTTCAGGCTTGATGCGGTCAGGAGGAGCCCTTCATTGATGCGGTCAACAAGGTGTATGGGAAAGGCCTTTATTCTGCTGTAGACCAAATCTGCCACAGCCTTTCCCTTTTCACGGTGGGTGATGTAGACGACCTCTCCCAAATGGATGGCATGCACATAAAGACGGACGCCGCCCTTTCTTGCATTCCGTAAAACGGCTTCCATCTCCCCTGCAAACGGTTCATTTTCGAGATAGCCGATGAGGGCAAAGCTATCCAGCACATATCCCTTTGCCAAGCGACCTCTCCTCCCGCTTCTTTTCGCGCCGCTTCTCTTTCCTATATGCGCTCATTATGCCTGAGCCCTTCAGCATGCCCCGTGCGGCCCGTATGGGATCATCGGTTTCGGGCACCATTAAAATCCCTTCTTGGGTGAGGATCCAGCGAATGGTGGTGGCCGGAACAATGGCATATTTCTCCCGGAGCCCCTTGGGGATCACCACCTGACCCTTGGATGTGACTTTTGATGAAGAGGCTTCCATTTGTTCTTCTCCCATGAAATGTCTTTTCTGGATGTCGTCTATATATTTACCATAAGGAGAAAGTAAGATTTTGTCAATTCATTTTTCTTACTGATCACATCCAGCTCGCTATTCTCCTGCAGCTGTCAAACGCCGGATCGCCTGTAAGGAGCAAATACTTGCGGTGGTCCGATCCCTACTCGGCCGGCATTTCAAATGGGTCAGGCACTCAAATGACCTTTGTGAGTTTGGATCAGCTTCCTGCTTTCATTTTAGAGGCAAAAGTGGTAGTCTGATTTTTGTCCTTAAATAAGGCCTCCCTTTTACACCCATAATCTTTTAACTACTTGATTGAACGACAAAAATGAAGACGAATCATACCATAATCCATGGGGATAGCCGCCAGATGGTGGAACTAAAAGATAAGTCAATCCATCTTGCCCTCACTTCCCCGCCCTACTGGCAATTAAAGGATTACGGCACCGAAAACCAAATCGGCTATAATGAGGACTATGAAAGTTATATCAATAACTTAAATTTGGTTTGGAAAGAGTGCTACCGCGTATTGGATAACGGGTGCCGGTTATGTGTCAACATCGGCGATCAGTTTGCGCGGTCTGTTTATTACGGGCGGTACAAGGTGATCCCCATCCGTACTGAAATTATCAAATTTTGTGAAAGCATTGGCTTTGATTATATGGGGGCCATCATCTGGCAAAAACATACCACCACCAATACCACGGGTGGTGCCAGTATTATGGGGAGCTTTCCATACCCACGGAACGGGATAGTATCCATTGACTATGAATTTATTCTGCTTTTCAAAAAACTGGGAACACCCAAGAGCAGAGATAAAGAAACCAAGGAAAACTCGAAGCTAACAAAGGAGGAATGGAAGGAGTATTTTGCGGGGCACTGGCATTTCGGCGGTGCCAGGCAGGACAGCCATCTTGCGGTATTTCCGGAAGAGTTGCCCAAAAGGCTGATTAAAATGTTTGCCTTCGTGGGGGACACCGTGCTTGATCCCTTTCTCGGGAGCGGCACGACCTCTCTCGCAGCCAAGAACTTGTTCAGAAATTCAGTGGGGTATGAGATTAACCCCGATTTCATTCCGTATATCAAGCAAAAACTCGGGGTCGGCCAGCGGGACATCTCGGGCACGAGTTATAAGTTTATCATCCAGAAGAATCCCAAGGAAGACTTTTCCAAAGAAATCGGCGACCTGCCGTACATTTTTCGGGACCCCCATAAATTCGACAAAAAAATCGACCCCAAAAAGCTGCAATTCGGATCAAAAATCGATAAAAACAGCCAAGATAGGGTGGAGTATTTTTCAATCAAGGAGATTATAAGCGCGGAGCGAGTTCGGTTGAATAACGGTTTAATCGTCCGCCTGATTGGGGTTAAGGAAGACGACACACGCAATGGCCTCGCCATGGAATTCTTGCGCAAGAAAACCAAGGGCCAAAAGGTTTTCCTAAAATACGATCGCCTGAAGTATGACGAAGAGAACAATCTCCTGTGTTATCTATATTTAAAAAACAAGACCTTTTTAAATGCCCATTTGATTAAGAACGGATATGTGGATGTGGATGACTCCTATACCTATAAGTATTTAGAAAAATTTGCCATGTTAAGCCAAGGCCGATGCAATGGGTAAAAAGGACATAAAGAAATATGCCAAACCTTTTGGTAAAAAAGAGAAGGTCTTAAATTATACCAGCAACGCCTATCAGTTAACCCGACCCAATAAGGTTGGACGGGTCATGGCTCTGATCAGGGAATGCCAGCCATCCTCTTTTGATGAGTGGGAATCGTACTATTTTGAAAAGGCCTATACGGCCACAAAAACTCCTGTCAAAGTAAATACGGAAATACTGCGGGAACTTGGGGAGCGACTATACGCCAAGCTCACAGAGGTGGTCATCCCGGAATGGACCGAAGCCTTCAAAAATATCACATTGCAGGACTGCATGGATTATATTTTTGAGGTGACGGTGGTACGGACCTATGACGGCTTCTTACTCGAAAAATCAGTGATCAATGACTCGCTATCCAAGATATTTCCGGATGTTGAGTTCGAAGAATCCGAGCCGGAAATGGACCATGCGGGGGACATCGACTATCTCGGAAAAGTGGGGGATAAATATTTCGGAATCCAAATCAAGCCGATCACTGCAAATGCCAATTTTGCCAATTACAAAATCTCAGAGCGGATGAGTGCAAGCTTCCAGGACTTTGAAGAAAAATACGGCGGAAGGGTCTTCATCATTTTCTCGACCCGGAGCGGCAACAAAAAAGATATCGTGAACAAAACGGTTATTAAGGATATTGAGAGCGAAATTGTGAGGTTAAAATCACGCCAATAAAAGGGACGCCCAAACCGGGATGGGCCGGCCCACCCGCTCACTGCCTATGGCCCCAGGATGGGCAGGATTTTCACCGCCCGTTCGCTATCGTCAGATCTCCCAGGTAAAGACCTTATGGGAGAGGAGGGCGTCGCAGGCCTCGAGCACCCAGACGGTCTTTTGGTGGAATATATTGACCAGGATCATGTCCAGGCCAAAGACGGCCAGCATGGCCTCATAGGCGCATTCCACCGGAACCTGTTTGTCTGAGAATGGGGTGCCCGCGGTGAGGTTGGAGAGCCCGGCCACGGTCCTCACCTCATACCCCAGGACCCCGGGCAGGGCCTGGATGACCTTCAAGACCGCCCCCGAAAATAACTGAATTACGAAAGAGCGTCCCGCTCTCATCTTTATTTCGTTCATGAAAAAGTCTAAATTTCAAAGGAGGACATGAAAATGAGGAAGTTTTTAAGCTATGTATGTGCGGCGTTGATTGCAGGTATTGTTTCGCTGAGCGCATCCCTGGCATTTGCTGATCAAATCTGCTGGACGATGAACGACGGTTGGGAGGATGCTTCCTTTGTCTTAAAACTCAGCGTCGTTGATGCAGGGGATGCTCACTACTTAGTGGGGGGTACTTTAACCATAAAATTCAATACCGATGAACCCGATGTTGTAGAACTTGTGAATGGTAACGCGGAAATCGTAGATAACCAGGTTTTGGTCCATCTTACCAGTTGCGGTGTCCTTGCTTCAAGCACCAGAAGCGAGTTGGATCAGGGGACAATCTTTATGCGCTTAGACCCTCAAACCTTAGACGGCACATATATACGTAAAGCCGTCTTAACGGGCACTGATGTGACATTAGAATCATACACCTATTTCGATGGTGTTGCAACGCGTGGGTCATGTGTGGACCTGGGTAACTACCCCGTGCTTGGCAAATAACATATTCCTCTAAACAGCGAAATTTTTGGGCCATGAGGGGAGGATACGCTCTTTAGAAATTTGGCAGCTCATGTTTGATGCATTCGTAAAAAGTATGTTTTCGCGCAGGAACGTAGAGAAACAAATATAATAATGTTAACAACTTACCTTTGCGGGCTATTTGGCTTTGTGTGAGACTTTGACTTTTTGCGAAAGCGTCATGTTTGAAGAAAGTATTTTTCTTCTTTTGCAGTGGAACCACCCCGCTCGACCTAAAAACCCACCCCGGCTTTAGCCGGTAGGCAGGATGTCGTCCCGATGCAGGCGGGATCGCCCTGTTCACTCGAAAAACCCCCTTCCTCGAAGCGGTTTTTTTGTAGATATCCGGATATTGACTTTTGATTCACTTTATATTAACTTTTTGGTAAATTAAAAATGAATCCGGAGGTAATAGAAATGCCTCAATATTTGAGCGCCAAGGAATTCAGGGATCGTCTTCCCACCATTCCGGAGGATCTTAAGCGCTGGAAGGAGATTATCGTCCTGAACAAGTCAAGACCGGCATTCAGGGTGGTCCCCTTTGAAGAAACTCCTGGGGATTTGCTGGACCGTGCCGGGAGCCTACCGGACCCGACTCAACCGGATCTACAGGAACTTTCCAGGATTGTTCACGCCATAAGGAAAATGGAGTGAATATTGTCGTTGACACCAATGTAGCGCTTTCAGGCCTCCTTTGGGGAGGGCCGCCCAATCAACTGCTGAAGTGGGCACGGGACAGGAAAATTCGCATTCTGGCCTGCAGCAAAGCAGTGGATGAACTACAACGAGTCCTTGGGCACAGCAAATTCGCGACCCGTCTAGAGACTCTGGAGATCAGCCCGCAAGACGCCATGTCCTATTTTCTGGGTCTTATTTCTCTTGTGCCGGACCCGGAACCGGTTCCCTCTATTATCAAAGAAGATCCCTTCGACAACCTCTTCCTCGCCATGGCCTCACATCACCAGGCCAAACTGATCGTTTCAGGAGACAGGCACCTCCTCGACCTTGGGAGCTTTGAGAGTATCCAGATTGTCACGCCCGCCGAAGGCGTGCAGGTGATTACCAGGATTGAAGAGGCGGCTGGCAGCCTCGCCTGAGAAGTCAATCCGCCATGTTGGCGGTGTCCCCGGCCGGGAGGCCCAGCTCCCCGGCGCGCAGGACCCGTCGAAGGAGTTTGCCGCTCCGGGTCTTGGGGAGCCGTTCCAGGAAGGTCAGTTCCTTGACGATGATATCTGAAGATAGGCTCGCCTTGACAAAGGCCTTGATCTCATGATTGAGCCGGGCCGAGGGGGTGAACCCCTTGTGAACGGTGATGAAGGCCTTCAGATAAGAGATGCCCTGTTCCGGCTCCGCGCCCTTGGAGATGACCGCGGCCTCGGAGACCGCCGGATGCATGCAGAGGACCTGCTCGATTTCATAGGGTCCGATGACCTTGTGCCCCCCGGCCTTGATCAGATCGTCGTTGCGGCCCTGGTGAAAGAAATACCCTTCATCGTCCATGATGGCGATATCGCCCGTCATAAACCATCCCTTGTCATTGAAGTAGGCCTGATACCGGGCCTCGTCCCCCCAGAGTCCGGCCATTTCAGCCGGCCATCCGGGCTTGAGGGCCAGTTCGCCCAGGCTCAGGGGCGGCATGGGATCGCCCCCTTCATCCAGGATAGCGGCGGTCACCCCGGGAACCGGCCTTCCAATAGAACCGGGCTTGATGTCCATGGACGGAAAATTGGCGATGCAGATCATCCCGGTCTCGGTCATCCAGTAGGTGTCATGGGGGGACCGGCCCAGGTGTTGCTTGGCCCAGTAGAAGAGGTCCGGCACCAAGAGCGCCCCCACAGAGGCCATGTGGCGCAGGTGGGAGATGTCGTAACGGCTGGCCAGGTTCCCCCCGGCCTCCTTTAACCGGTTCAGGGTCCTGGGCGTGGTGTACCATACCGACACCTGGTGCTTTTCCAGGGTCCAGTACCAGTTGGCCGGTTCAAAAGGGTCGCCCTGCACTAAGGCCGTGGCCCCGCACAGCCAGGGCGCCAATACCCCGTAGACAATTCCCGTTACCCAGGCCGGGTCTGCATCCACCCACAGGATGGTATCCTCCCTGAGGTCCAGGACATAGGTGGCCGTGCTGAGGATCCCCTTCATATCGTCATGGGTGTGGACCACTCCCTTGGGAGGACCGGTGGAACCGGAGGTGTAACTCAGATAAAGGGGAGAGCGGTGAGGAAGCCAGGCGTTGGAAAACTCCGTGGGCATCTGTTGGGGGATACCGTCTATCAGGATCTCGCTGGGAAAGAGATTGGGGAGGGGCCCCTCGCTCAGGAATACAAATTCCGCGGTCTCCTGGGTATCGGCAGGGAGCATCTCGGCCAGGTCGGGATGGGTCAGGATCCCCTTGGGCGCGGCATCCGCGATGCGGACGCTCACCTCGTCAAAGGTGGATGTGGCGTAGATGGGACAGAAGAGCGCCCCGATCCGCGCACAGGCCAGCAGGGCAAAATAGATCTGGGGGCATGGGGGGAGAAAGACAAAAAGGCGGTCTCCTGTCTCAAACCCGTACCGGTCCAGGAGGTTGGCCCATTGGGCCGACCGGTCCCGTAACTGCAGATAGGTATACCTCTCAACTGTTCCCCCTTTTTCAAAGATGAGGGCCGTGCGGTCCTTTTTGTCAGGGTCCACGGCCCACCGGTCCACGGCCTCGTGGGCCATGTTGATCCTGCCGGTGGTGTGCCAGGTGAAGTACTCCTCCACGTCTTTCCAGTTGAAGGAGCGATACCTCTCCTGGTAATCGCCGAGATTCGCCTCAGGGTTTTCTGCGCTCACCCGGGCCTTGATCATGGATGCACTCCTTTGCTGCTACACGGATCCATTCTACCAGACGCCGTATTTCTGATGGATGGTGCGGGCCCTAATCAGCAGATCGGCCGCAAGCCGGGTCTCTGTGCCGGCCGTCTTTTCCATGGGGCCGGGGTTGAGGAGGACCTGTATGACCTCCTTGACGGACGCGGCCAGGGCCCTGGGAGTATACCCGCCCTCAAGGACGAACAGGGTGGGGGGATGGCCCATCTCCGAACGAAGCCCCATAAAAAGACGGGTCAGGGCGCCGAATCCCGCTTCCGTCATTCGCGAGCGTCCGATCAGGTCCTCCTTGTGGGCGTCGAAGCCCGCTGCCATGAGGATCAACTGCGGCTGGTAGGCCCGCATTACATCTCCCGCGACCGCCTGGTAGAGATGAATGAATTCACCGTCCTCCACCTCCCTGGGGAGCGGGATGTTGACGGCATATCCCTCTCCGGCCCCCTCCCCCACATCCTCCCAGTCGCCGGTGTAGGGGTAGAGCAGGGGATCGTGGGTGGAGACATAGAGGACCTCCTTTTCCCCATGAAACAGGTCATTGATCCCGTTTCCATGGTGGATATCGAAATCAATAACGAGGATGCGCGTAAGCTTGTAGGTCTTCATGGCATACCGGGCCGCGATGCCGATATTGTTGAACACGCAGAATCCTCCGGCCCGGTCCTTCAGTGCATGGTGGCCGGGCGGCCGGATCAGGCAGAAGCCGGTGTCCAAGGAACCCTCCATGAGCTGGTCCAGGGCCTTGAGACACCCCCCCACTGCCAGCCAGCTTGCCAGGTAGGTCTCGGCGCTGGCAGGCGTATCCGGGGCCAGGCTCGTATACTGGTGGTCCGCGGTCTTGAGGACCCGTTTCACATAGGCCGGGGTGTGGACCAGTTCCAGGTGTTCAAGGGTGGCCGGCATCGGCTCAATGGGAATCAACTCCCCTGGGAAATCGGCATCCAGCATCCGGTAAATGGCCTTTAATCGATTGGGATGCTCCGGGTGCATATGACCCGGCTTGTGCCCGAGGTACCGCTCGTCCCTGACAATGCCCACCCGCTGTGGGGTCTTGCTGTTCATGCCCGTTTCCGCATCAATCCCCCGCCTTTCCCTGGATCAGATCTTCAATGACCGCGGGATCGGCAATGGTGGAGGTGTCTCCCAGTTCGTCCATCTTGCCGGCCGCGATCTTCTGGAGGATCCGCCGCATGATCTTGCCGCTGCGGGTCTTGGGAAGCCCGTCGGCCCATTGGATCACATCCGGGGTGGCAATGGGGCCGATCTCGGCCCGCACCAGCTGGACCAGTTCCTTTTTCAGGTCCTCGGATTTCTGAACCGAGGTGTTCAAGGTGACAAAGGCGTAGATCCCCTGACCCTTGACCGGGTGGGGAAAGCCCACCACTGCGGCCTCGGCCACCTTTTGGTGAAGGACCAGGGCCGATTCGATCTCAGCGGTCCCCAGCCGGTGCCCCGAGACATTGATCACATCGTCGATCCGTCCGATGATCCAGAAATAGCCGTCCGCGTCCCGCTTGGCCCCGTCTCCGGAGAAATACATCCCCGGGACCTGGCTGAAATAGGTCTCAATAAACCGTTCATGATCCCCGTATACGGTCCGGGCCATTCCGGGCCAGGGCTTACGGATACAGAGGACCCCTTCCTGGTCCGGAAACCGGGCCTCCTGGCCGGTGTCGTCAAGGATGACCGGGTCCACGCCGAAAAAGGGGAATGCGCACGATCCGGGCTTGATGGGCGCCACCGCCGGAAGGGGGGTCAGCATGTGTCCCCCGGTTTCGGTCTGCCACCAGGTGTCCAGGATGGGGCACCAGTCCCTTCCCACGTGGTGGTAATACCAGCGCCATGCCTCCGGGTTGATGGGCTCGCCCACAGACCCCAGGATCTTGAGGGAGGAGATGTCATGGGTTTCCACGTATTGGGATCCTTCCTTGGCCAGTGCGCGGATCACCGTGGGCGCGGTATAGAACTTGCTCACCTGATACCGCTCCACGATCTCCCAATACCGCCCGTAATCCGGATAGGTGGGGACCCCTTCGAACAGGACGCTGCTGAGTCCGTTGGCGAGGGGGCCGTACACGCCGTAGGTGTGGCCGGTGACCCAGCCGATATCCGCGGTGCACCAGAAGACCTCGTCGTCCTTGAGGTCAAAGACCAGCCGGGTGGTCACGGCCGCATACAGAAGGTACCCGGCGTGGGTATGGACCACGCCCTTGGGCTTTCCGGTGCTGCCGCTGGTGTAGAGAATAAACAGGGGGTCTTCCGCATCCATGGATTCAGGGGCCACATGGTCGGGAAGGGACGGATCCGCAACCGCCTCATGCCACCAGACCTCGCGGCCGGGGTCCAGCTCAAGACCCAATCCGGCCCGGTCGAATACAATCACGGTGGTCACATCCGGACAGTCCTTCAAGGCCGCATCCACGGTGTTTTTGAGGGGCACCGGTTTTCCCGCCCGGAAGCTCCCATCCACGGTGACCACCAGCCTGGCCCCGCAATCATTGATCCGGTTTGCCAGGGCCTCTGCGCTGAATCCCCCGAAGACCACGCTGTGAACGGCCCCGATGCGGGCGCAGGCCAGCATGACCACCGGAAGCTCGATAAGGACCGGCATGTAGATGATGACCCGATCCCCCTTGCGGACGCCTTTTTGTTTGAGCACCGCGGCCATGCAATTGACCTGCTCGTAGAGCTCCTGATAGGTGACGGACCGGGTATCCGCAGGATCGTCTCCCTCCCAGTAATAGGCGGTCTTCTCCCCGATCTTATCCAAGTGCCGGTCCAGACAGTTGGCGCACACATTGAGCCTCCCGCCTGAAAACCATTCAATCTTCCCCTCTTCAAACTCATAATTGAGCACGCTGTCCCATTTTTGTTCCCATGAGAGATACTCCTCGGCCCGGTCGGCCCAGAAGGTCTCCGGCGATTCAATGGATTCGCGGTACAGGCGGTCGTATGCTTCCCGATTTTTGATGTAGGCCACCTGTTGAAAATGACTCAGGTGGGCGTCATACCACTTGGGTGCATCGTTCATGGATTCACTCCCCCTTTCCTAATTCTCTCTTGCTCATAAGGTGCATACCATCTTTCGCTCGCAGTCGTCCTTCCCGCAGGTCTGAAAGGCGCACCGCTTGTACAGATGGATGGCCCTGAAATTATAAATCTCCACGGTCAACCAGATGGAGGCAAGCCCCAGTTCCCTGGCCCGGTTGAGGGCCAGTTCGGTCAGGGCGTGTCCGATGCCCCGGTTTCGGTGGGCCCGGTCCACAAAGATCAAAAATTCTCCATCCCTCTTTTGGTCATCCGGCACAATGCAGACATGACCGATGGCCCTCCCCTCTCTCAAGGCCAGAAAGTTTTCTCCCTCCTCTAAAAGCCTTTGGACCCACCGTCGGCAGGCCTCGGGATCCTCGGGGGGGAGCCCTTGAGAGGCGGGTCTGGGAGAAAAGGTCGCGTACATCTCCAACAGACAGGAAAGATCCTCCCTCGAACAGGATCTGATCTCAAGCGGTTCATTCCGCTTGTCTTTGATGGTGATGGAGGTACACGATCCCACTGGCATACGCCCCTGGTTACAGAAGTCGCCCTTCCTGCAACCCCGCCAACCCGCCGTCGGCTTAGATATGTCACATGGTGCAGGGTTCGGTTTCTCTCGGCTGGTCGAACCTGGCCTTGAGCGTGAGCACCTCCCCGTCGCAGGAGGTCTGGACTTGATACGGCAGCTTATAAAAAAGGTCCACCATGGACCGGTTGCTGGGTGTGGTATAGGCTACCATCCCGCTGATGCCGTGTTCCATGGCTGCCTGGGCCAGTTTCTCCTGCATGATGGTGGAGACCCCCTTCCCCTGCCACCCCCGGTCCACGCTGTACGCCACCTCCGCCATATTGGTGGCCGGATCCACGAAATAACATCCCACTGCAATGACCTTTTCAAAGCCGGGGTTCCCCATAACCGCTACGATGGACATGCTGTGAATATAGTCCACCTGAAAGACTTCGGCCACATCCTCACTGATAAAAGCGGTTTTGGGCGCAAAAAACCGCTTGACCACATCCTGGTGGTCCAGGTTGTAGAAGTGCTCCTGTATCATTCTCTCATCGGTGGGCCGCGCCGGCCTGAACAGGGTGGGCTGACCGTCGATGACCCGGGTTTCTTCGATCTTGAGGGGATACACGCTCCGGATGCTCTCCACCAGGGTCCGCTCCGGACCCAACAGGCCCATCTCCTTGGCCTTATAAAACAGCTCGTCCCGAAAGTCGGGGTGGGCAATGCTGATCATGGCAATGGCCCGCTCCTGGAGACTCTTGCCGAAGAGATTCACCACGCCGTACTCGGTGATCACATAGTGGACGTCGCCCCTGGGGACCACCACCGGGATGCTTTCCAGAAGCGGAACAATGCGGCTGCTCTTCCCGTCCAGGGTGGTGGACGGGAGCATCAGGATGCTCTTGCCGCCCGGGCTTTGACTGGCCCCCCTCACAAAATCCATGATCCCGATCACCCCTGAAAAATGGTTGTAGGGGAGGGCGTCGGCCGCCACCTGGCCGGTCAGGTCCATGGCCATGGCCACGTTGAGGGCCACCATCTTGTTGTGGCTACCGATGATCATGGGGTCGTTGACATAATCCGAGGGGTGAAACTCGATGCCCGGATTGTCATGCAAAAACTCATAGAGGTTGGCGGAACCGATGGCCCCGCTGGCCACCAGCTTCCCTTCGTTGAACCCCTTCTTGCGGTTGGTGATCACCCCGCGGGAGAAGAGATTCATGATCCCGTTGCTCAAAAACTGGGTATGGACCCCCAGATCGTTTTTCTCTGAAAGCCCCAGGAACAGGGCCTCGGGCGTGGTTCCCAAACTGATCTGGAGGGTGGACCCGTCTTCGATGAGCCGGGCCGCATATCGGGCGATCTGCTTGGCCGATTCAAACTCAGGGGGCTTGCCGATGGTGAGGAGTTCCTCCTCCTGTTCCACGATCCAGTCCACCTCGTCCACATGGATGAAGCTTCGGCCCATGACCCGGGGCATGCGCGGATTCACCTGGGCGATCACCATGTCGGCGGACTGGGCCGCGGCAATGGTCACATCCACGCTCACGCCCAGGCTCATCCATCCGAAATCATCCGGCTCGGAAACCTGGATCAGGGCCACGTGGATGGGGAGCTGGCGGCTCTTGAACAGGCGCGGAATGGCCGAGAGGTTGATGGGGGTGATGAACCGTTTGTTTCTGGAAAGGGCCCTGGGCTTGCCCGACCCCAGATAGAAGGACCGGATATTGAAGCTCTGGGTGGCGGTCTGGTCCGCAATGTCCGTAAGGGGAGTGGTTTCCAGGCTCAGGATGCGGACGATCTCCAGATCGGTGAAGTTCTGGAACTGGGCCGCCAGTTCCCTTACCAGGGTCTGGGGTTCACCGCAGGAAGAGCCGATGAAGACCCTTTGACCCCGCTTGATCCGGCGGATGGCCCTGGATGGGCTCTGCCGTTTGCTGACGTAGGCATCCGGCCAGTATCCCTGGTTTTTTCGACGGGTGAACGGGGTCAAATCAGTCTCCCTTATGGCGGCAGGGTCCTAAAAGACCGGAAAGGGCTTTCGGGACTGTTCTTGAGCATAAAAGGAGTATAGGGGAAATATCGGGTTGGTGTCAATGCGGGGGTTTTCATACTTTAATAGTTTGGCTCATCCGAACCTATTGAAATCATTATATGTGAATTTATTCTTTATGATATAATGGATTAAATCCCCAATAAACGTATTACCGGCAGATGCTCAATAGAAAATTATGGATTACAGTGAGTTGCTTGAAAAATACGATCTCCTACTGAGTGAGAATCGTCGCCTGATAGAAGAAAACGAAAGGCTGAAAACGCTGCTTCAAAAAGCACAGCGTAATCCTGATGAAAGCGGAGTTGTGTCAGCAACCACAATAAATTGCACCCTTGATGCTGAACGCACGGATACTTCCTCTTTTTCGGTTGTAAACAACCACTCGGATTCGGTGTCAAAGGTCAGGCTATTCATGTCGCTTTTCAAAGGTCGTAATGATGTATACGCAAAGAAGTGGGAGAGCAAAAAGAAGAAAACGTCGGGATATTCGCCAGTTTGCCTGAATGAATGGCAGATGGGATTATGCGGCAAACCAAAGATTCCATGTTCCAAATGCACCAACCAACGGTATGATGCATTGGATGAGGGGGTCATAGAAGACCACTTGAGGGGGAGTATCGTTGCTGGCATCTATCCAATGCTTCCGGATGAAACCTGCCGTTTTCTGGCAATGGATTTTGATGAAGCAGGCTGGCAATACGATGTCACAACTGTAAGAGAAGTCTGTGACGAGTTTGATATTCCGGTTGCCGTTGAGCGGTCCCAGTCTGGGAACGGCGGGCACCTTTGGTTTTTCTTTGAGGCTCGTTTGTCTGCTGCGTTGGCCAGAAGATTCGGCGCCGCCCTTCTGACTCTCTCCATGACCAGAAGAAATGAGATCCATTTCAAATCATATGACAGGCTGTTTCCCAGTCAGGATACCATGCCCAAGGGAGGTTTTGGCAATCTGATTGCCCTGCCGCTCCAAAAAAACCCAAGGAAAAACAATAATAGCGAATTTGTAAATGAATACTTTGAATCCTACGATGATCAATGGGCGTTCTTGTCATCCATCCGGAAGATTTCTGAAGCCCGAATTAATTCTCTCATATCTGAACTTTGTCATGGTCAGGAACTTGGTGCTTTAAGAGTCGACGAAGAGGAGACAGAAAAGCCCTGGAAACCACACCAACCCGTCAGCCTGCAGAAGAGTGATTTTCCGAAGCAAATTGAAATCGTGAAGGCAAATATGTTGTTTGTTCCAAAAGATGACATGTCCCCAAGGGCGCTGAATCGTCTTAAAAGATTGGCTTCTTTCAAGAATCCAATGTTTTACAGACGACAGGCCATGAGATTATCAACTTACGGTCACCCACGGATTATCTCGTGTGCAGATGAAACCCCTGGTTATCTTTGTTTGCCCAGGGGGTGTGAAATGGAACTTTTTAATGAGTTAGAGCAATTTGGCATCGGTGTGAATATTATTGATAAGACCTATTGCGGGGAAAACATAGATGTGGCTTTCAACGGAAAATTGAGAGATGAACAACCCCTGGCCCTTGAACAGTTATTGAATTATGATATTGGCGTACTCTCGGGAACAACTGCATTTGGAAAAACGATCGTGGCCATTAAAATGATCGCCGAGAGAAAGGTCAATACGCTTATCTTGGTGGACAAGATCAGTTTACTTAGACAATGGCAGGAAAGACTCTCTGAATTTTTGGTTATAAAAGAGATGATACCAAAAAAGCCTGTAACAGCGGAGAAGAAGAGGGGACGAAAGAAAAGGACAGACGTCATCGGCCAGCTGGGTGCAGGTAAAAAGTCTTTGAGCGGTATAGTGGATATTGCCCTTATGCAATCCCTACGCTGGAAGGGAGAGGTAAAGGATTGCGTGAGAGACTATGGTATGATCATTGCCGATGAGTGTCACCATGCCCCGGCGTTCAGTTACGAAAGCATTCTCAAAACCACAAATGCCAAGTATATTTATGGTTTGACAGCCACACCGACACGAAAAGATGGACATCATCCCATACTCTATATGCATTGCGGTCCGATAAGGTACCGTGATGATGCAAAAAAGCAGGCCGAGAAAAGGCCTTTTGATCACTATATCATACCCCGGTTTACATCTTTCAGAATTCCATTAGACAGAGAGGAAAAGGAAGTTACCATCCAGGAATTGTATTCTGAGATCATTGATAACAACACTCGGAATGAGCAAATTATCGAAGATGTTCTGGATAGCTATAAGAAAGGTAGAAGCTGTATCCTTATAACCCTGAGGACCGTTCATGTTGAATTGCTTGCCAAGAGATTAAAAGAAAACGTGAAAAATGTTGTGGCGCTTATGGGTGGTATGGGTTCCAAGACGACACGGGAAGCCTTTGAACGGCTCGCGGATACACCGCCGGATAAAAATCTGATCCTGGTTGCCACGGGCTCTTTTATCGGAGAAGGCTTTGATGAACCGCGTCTGGACACTCTTTTTTTGGCAATGCCGATCTCATGGAAGGGTACGCTGCAGCAATATGCCGGACGAATTCATCGACTGTCCCATGATAAGAAAGAGGTGCGGATCTATGATTATGTGGATATCCATATTAGGATGCTGGAAAGGATGTATCAAAAACGGCTCACAGGATACGCCTCGATGGGATACAAAGTAAAGGGTGAAGATATTACGTCGGCATCACCGGATATCATTTTTGATAAGGACAGCTTTCTACCGGTCTTTTGCCATGATATTGCCACTGCCAAAAAAGAGATTTTGATTGTCAGTCCCTTTGTGAGAAAAAGACGTACTATGCAAATGGTACAGCACTTGAAAATCGCCCTCTCCAAAGGCGTCCGAGCAACGGTTGTTACCAGACCGATAGAGGGTTTTAAAGCCAAAGATCAACCTGCTTTGAGCCGAGTCGTAGAGACGTTAAGGAGAAACGATATACGGGTTGTGTATAGGCCAAATATTCACCAGAAATTTGCTGTCATGGACCAAAAAAATGTCTGGTATGGCAGCATTAATCTCTTGAGCTACGGCAGCGCTCAAGAAAGCATCATGCGGATTGAAAGCCGTAACGTAGCAAATGAGTTGATTAAAAGTATAGAAAATCCATAAGCACCTACAGAAAGATAGACAGGCGGTCCACATTAAAGCCACTTACCTGCCCGCATTGCCATCCAGCTAAGCTGCCAAGAGCTACATTCTGTTTTGCCAGGCTGAGAATTAATCACTCCGGCTCGAGGCATTGGAAAGTGAAAAGACCTGTCATTTTTTACTTGAAAATGAACAATGTTTAGGTATATAAACAACGTTCACATATAAGGGAAAGGAGCTTTCATGGACGATTTTATGTTGAGCCCCGAAGAGCGGGCCGTAAGAGATGAGGCAAAGGCGTTCGTGCAGGAGGAAGTCACCGCAGAGTTCCTGCGCCAAATGGACCGGGACGAAATCGTGTATCCCAGAGAGTTCGTGGAGAAACTGGCTGCGCGCAACCTGCGCGGCATCCGGTTTCCCGAGAAATGGGGGGGCCGAGGCCTCAATTGGGTGGCGGATGTGGCCGCCACCGAGGAAATCGGCTGCCTCGGCATGGCCCTGGGCTGCGCCTTTGTGATGCCTTCCATCGTGGGGGAGGCCCTGGACAAATTCGGGACCGACGCCCAGAAGGAGAAATACCTCAAGCCGTACCTGGAGGGGAAGCTGGTGGCGGCAGAGGCCCTCACCGAGCCGCGGGGGGGGTCCGACTTCTTCGGTGCCGTTACCCGGGCGGACCTTAAAGGGGATCACTTTGTGCTCAACGGCGAGAAGCGTTTCGTGGTGGGGGCCGAAGGCGCCGACTTTTTCCTGGTCTATTGCCGGACCAATTTCGACCCGGATGCCCACAAGTACGGCCGCCTCAGCCTGCTGATCGTGGACCGGGGCCCGGGGGTGAAGACCGAATACCTGTACAACCTGCTGGGGTGTCGGGGCGGGGGGACCGGAAGGCTGGTCTTTCGGGATGTCAAGGTTCCCAAGGAGAACCTGGTGGGCGAGCTCCACGGCGGGGCCATGTGCTTCAATCAGATGATGATCCCGGAACGGCTGACATCCGCTGCCGGATGTCTGGGCGTATGGGGCGCCCTGGACCTTGCGGTTCGCTACTCCAACCGACGGCGGGCCTTTGGAAAGGAGATCCGCCATTATCAGGCGGTCAGTTTCATTGTGGCCGATTCCATTACCCAGCTGGATGCGGCCCGCGCCCTCACCTACATGGCCGCCAGGGCCGCGGATGCGGGCGCGCCCAATGTCCGGCGGATCGTCAGCGAGGCCAAGCGGTTCGCTACGGATGCGGCCTGGAACGTGGTCAACAATGCCATGCAGGTCATGGGCGGCATTGGGTATACCGATGTCTACCCCATTGAACGGGCCCTCAGAGATACCCGGCTCTCCCTGATATGGACCGGAACGACTCAGATCATGAACCTGCTCATCCAGCACGAATACTACCAGGAGGTCCTGAGCGAGGCCTATGACCGGCGCAGGATGGAGCAGGACGCCATGAGCCCGGATGACAGCGAGCGCTGCTTTACGGACGAGGATATGTGGCGGGTGCATGAGGCGGGACCAACAGACCCGGAGGCGGGGAGTTGAAGACGGCGGTGACGCTTCATCATCTCAGGACAAAACAGCGTGCGGCCCGGCAGGGGTTGATCCTCTCGGCCGCCCGGGACCTGTTTGCGGAAAGGGATTTCCGAAGCGTTACCGCCCGGGAGATCGCCCGTCGGGCGGGCGTAAGCCCGGGCACCCTGTATCTTTACTACAAGACCCTGGACGAGCTTTTCCTGGACGTATTCTTTGTAGGAGCAAGGGAGATTACCCAGCGGCTCGATGAGGAACTGAACCGCAAGAGCGGCTGCTCGGTGGCCCGGTTCTGCGGCCTTTATGTGGATTTTCTGAACACCCACATGACCTTTTATCAGATGATGGGCCACTTCATGTTGGGGGGGAATCTCTCGGCCGGGGCCACCGGCCGGCTCGATCCGGTGATGCGGGCACTGCTGGACCGTGTGGAGCGGGTGTTGCCGGAGCAGGGCATCCCCAAAGACCGACGGCTGACGGCCCACGCCCTCTTTTCGGCCCTGAACGGCATTATGATCAGCTACGCCCGCTATCCTGGAAGGAGCCCAGAGGAGACCCGCCGCCACACCCTCCGCCTGGCCGAGATCATCGCCCGCCGATTTGAAACCCCTTGACCGGAGTATTGCGCGTGGAGAAAAGCCTTTCCAGACCATATCCAGAGTCCAACATAAATCCCTTGAATTTTAGGGAAAAGGGAGTATAATATCTTTACGGTCAAATCGTCTGAAAGGTATAGACGGTAAACGAATTGAGACAAACCCAAATCGCAGGGTCTCAATAAAGGAAGGGCGTTTTAATGCGCTTTTTACGGGTAAAACACCGTGTCCAAAAAATACCCCGAATGTCCACTTCAAAACCATGCCAATTGTAAGGACTTGTTTAATCCCAAGGTCTGTGCGCTCGTGAGGGAAGACAAGACCTGTACCAAGAAAAAACCGAATAAGGCGAGTGCGGGCAAATAAGCTATCTGCTGACTACGGGCGGTTTTACCTGCCCGGAACACTCGCCTCTGGCCGCAATCCCGTCCATTTTGAAACGCACGCAACACAACTCCCGCCCAGCGCCCTTGGAGGCTTCCCTCATAGACATGGAAAAGTGGACGGAAATCAGGGTCGAGTGTTATGCAGGGTATCGAGGCGATGAAACGCCCCGGCGGCTCCGGTTCAAGGACCGGACCGTCAGGGCCTCAAAAACCCTGACCCAATGGAGGGAACCGGAGTACCGGTATTTCCGGATCAAAGGGGAGGATCAGGCCATTTATACCCTGCGGCAGGACGTCAACTCCGGCCGGTGGGAGGGTATCCCGGAAATACCACCGGGAGCAGAACCAAGGGCTCGGAAATGAAAACAGACCCGGATCCAAATGCGCTTATAAAAGTCGAACGCACCATGGCCCGGCATGGCATGCTTGCACCAGGGGATAGGGTGGTGGTGGCCGTATCCGGGGGCCCGGATTCGGTGTGTCTTCTGGATATCCTGTATCGATTAAAAGATGCGCTTGAAGTGAACCTGGTGGTGGCCCATTTGAATCACGGCCTTCGTCCGGGCGTGGATGAGGAGGAGACCCGGTTTGTGGCGTCTCTGGCAGATTCCCTGAACCTTCGGTTCTTCACCCGGAAAACAGGCGGTGTGATTGCTCCGGAGGAGGCATCCTTGGAGGAGAAGGCCAGGGACTTGAGGTATCGCTTTTTCGCATCGGTGAAGGCCCGGGCCCACGCCCACAAAATTGCCCTGGGCCATACCCTGGATGATCAGGCGGAGACCGTGCTCATGAGACTTTTGCGGGGAAGCGGTCCCGCAGGGCTGTCCGGAATCCCACCTGTAAGGGATAACACCATCATCCGGCCCTTGATCGAGATGACCCGGGAAGAGGTCCTGCATTATCTTGAAAAGCGTAATCTTCATTGCGTGACAGATGCCTCCAATGCAGATACCACCTATCTCAGGAACCACATTCGTCTTCATATCATGCCCCGATTGCAGGCCATCCAGCCCAGGGTGGTGGAACGCCTGGCACAAACCGCCGATATCATGAGGGCGGAAAAAACGTACCTGGAACAAGAGGCGGCCCGGTGGTTGGAAAAGGCGGCAAATAGGGATCGGGGAGGGGGCATTCGATTGCCGGTATCCGGGGTTAAGGCCTTGCCCAAGGCCCTCAAAAGGGAGGTGATCCGGGGGGCCTTACGCAGGACCGGGGGGAGCCTGAGGGGAGTGAACTTGCAGCATATCAAAGCCGTTGCGCAATTGGCCCTCACATCCAATCCCCATGCAAGGATTGACCTTCCCCACGGGATGGTGGCCAAAAGGCGCTACGAGCACCTCCTTTTCGGCCCCCATGAATCAGGGGTGCAGACAAATTTCAGTCACCGGATCGACGGCCCCGGCCGCTGGGAGATGAACCTCCCTGCAGGGACCCTTTGTATGGAGTCGGTGGAAAAGGGGTCGGTTTCAGACCTGGCCCACACCCCGTGGACCGCTTACCTGGACAAGGGCCTTATTCGCTATCCGCTCACCCTCAGGAACTTTCGGCCCGGAGACCGGTTCATCCCCTTGGGCATGCGCGGGCACAAAAAGGTCAAGGATTTTTTTATGGACCTGAAGATCCCGGTGGAGCAGAGGCCCCTTATTCCCATTCTGGTTCAGGGAGATAAAATCGTCTGGATCTGCGGACACCGGGTGGATGACCGGTTTAAGGTGACATCCGAAACCGAAGAGGTCCTGAAGGTGTCTTTTGAGCCCTCGGAGCCCCTCCCCTGATTGTGCCCGGACAAAAAAGCCCCTGAAGGAGGCTGATATCCTTCAGGGGCCGTGTTTGTAAAGCCCTTGGGGCCTCTTATTTTTCAGGCGGTGTGGGTCTTACCACGCCGTTTTTGTCCCGTTTGTTGGGGTAGGGTTGTTTGGGGAGGGGCGCGCCCGGAAGCTCTTCCACGGACTTCCCATACTTCCAGTCCGCCGGACACACCGCGATATACCTGGCATACCCGCCGGTGCCCCCTTCCGGCTTGGCAAAACCGATGATGACCAAAGCGCCTTTGGGCGGGACCTTGTCCAGGTTCATCATGCCCTCGGCCTGGCAAAAATTGTGTTTCAAAAGCCAGTTTTCCCCTTCCAGATTGGGGGTGGTGTCCGTGTCCAAGGGCTCATGTCCATGGAAGAGGATCTTTCTTTCCAAGTGCAGCAGTTTGAGGGCATCCAGCTTGGTGCCGGGAAAGGGCTTTTGGGCGAACCGGTCGGTCTGATCCCATTTTTTGTACCAGTCCGAACGGATGGCCACCACGGATCCTTCAGGGATCTTTCCGTACTTGGTCTCCCAGGCCTTGATATCCTCCACTGTGGCATGATATCCGGGATCCTCTGCCACCTTTTTATGGATGTCGATTACCACCAGCGGACGGATGGCATAGGTGGCGGGGAGGTCGCTGATGGTGACCCCGTATTCATAGAAATGGGCCGGCGGGTCCAGCTGGGTCCCGTACTGATCCGTTGGGAGCTCATAGGCGCTGGCAATAAATCCGTGTTTTTTATATTCAAAGGCCTCGCCGATTTCACAGTACCCCTCATATTTTTTTCCAGCCACTGCGGGTTTAAACGTGGCGTTGCCAAACCCGGGCCATACGGCGATGGTGGGGCTGAAGGCGTGGGTCAGGTCCACGTATTTGGCCTTTTTGAGCACCTTGGTATAGACGTTCCAGAGATTGGTATCCGCACTCCATGCAGGGGACGCACTCAGCATTAGCTGCATGAGGGTGACGGCCGCGATGACACCGAAAACTGCGATCACTTTCTTCATAACTCCCTCCTCTTACATTGGTGTTGTT
>JAIPDZ010000038.1 GCA_021737425.1 Deltaproteobacteria bacterium | reverse complement strand
TGTAAGGGTTTGGTTGAGAACGGGCCTTAAAGTGGATCTGAGAGGGTCGGTATTCTTTGCAGTCTTTCTCAGGATAGGCGGGCGCGGCGAAAACCGGGGACCCTGCCCGGTCTCCTGGGCATAAATGGGGGAGAAAAAGGAACCGGGACTCTTTTAGAAAAGGCCGTTTTTTTTGTCTCACCACCGGAAAAAATGTACAAGGAATGTACAAAAGCGGCATTTCAAGAAAAAAGGCACTTACACCAAATTGACGTAAGTACCTGATTTTCCTTGGTGGGCGTGGAAGGGATCGAACCCTCGACCAATTGATTAAGAGTCAACTGCTCTACCAGCTGAGCTACACGCCCACATGATCTTTTCCATGGCGCGCCCGGCAGGATTCGAACCTGCGGCCTACGGGTTCGAAGCCCGGCGCTCTATCCAGCTGAGCTACGGGCGCCATGTGTTTGTGCATGGTTGAGTATCAAGAACGGGGTTTTTTGTCAACAATTTTTTGGTCCCAGTCTTTTTTTCTTGACATATGGGGACGTTTCTTTTACAAAATACGTTTCTAATTATTTGAGGGGCAGGATAATACTCATGAAGACCTTTGTTGCCAAAGAGCAGGATGTAGATAAGCGGTGGTATGTGGTGGATGCCCAGGACAAGGTGTTGGGGAGGCTCGCCACCCAGATTGCCATGCGCCTGAGGGGGAAACACAAACCCATTTTTACGCCCCATGCGGATACAGGCGATTTTGTGGTGGTGGTCAATGCGGACAAGGTGGTGATGACAGGGAGAAAGTGGCGGGAGAAGGTCTATTCGCGTCATACCGGTTATATCGGGGGCCTGAAGCAGATATCAGCCGGGAAGCTCCTTGAAAAAAAGCCCACGGAGGTTTTGATTCACGCGGTCAGGGGTATGCTCCCCAAAAACAGCTTGGGACGGCGTCAATTGAAAAAACTGAAGGTGTATGCAGGCCCCAACCACCCCCATGAGGCCCAACAGGTGGAGGCATTGGAGATTTAAATGGCAGAGCAACTGTTTCATTCTACAGGAAAACGGAAAACCGCCGTTGCCAGGGTCTGGATGAGGCCGGGTGACGGGGAAATCACCATTAATAAGAAACCCTTGGAAAAATATCTGCCCCGGGAATCAGACCGGGTGGTGGTTTTGGCCCCCCTGGAGGCCACCGGGCTGGTGGACAAGTTCACCTTCAAGGCCAATGTGTCGGGCGGCGGGGTTTGTGCACAGGCCGGGGCCATAAGGCACGGTTTGAGTCGGGCCCTGGTGACAGCAGACCCCGAGTTGCGGGACACCCTCAAAAAGGCGGGATTTTTGACCCGGGATTCGCGGATGAAGGAACGGAAAAAGTACGGTCAACCCGGTGCTCGGGCCCGATATCAGTATTCCAAGCGGTAAATGACGAGCCCTATATCAGGTGAATAAAAGGGGGTCCCTGGGGATTCCCTTTTTTTGTGCAATGAATGAGCGGAACATCAAGCTTATCCTGACCTATGACGGAACCCACTACCATGGATGGCAACGACAAAAAAATGCCGTAACCCTTCAGCAGACCGTAGAGGATAGGCTGGCGGTCATGCTGGGGCATCCGGTGACCCTCATTGCCTCCGGCAGAACCGATGCGGGCGTGCATGCCCTGGCCCAGGTCTGTCACTTTATGACCCGATCCAGGATCCCTGCTGGGGCCCTTAAAAAAGGGCTCAATTCCCTCCTGAGGGATGATATCCTGATCAAAGATGTCCAAGATGTCCCCCTGGACTTTCACGCCAGGTACCATGTCAAGCGAAAGACATATGAATATCGAATCCTGAACCAGCCCCAGCCCGACCTTTTCAGGCGGCGGTTTTGCTGGCACATCCCTGTCCCCCTCAATGTGGATGCCATGGCCCAGTGCCTCTCCTTGCTGGAGGGGACCCACGATTTCTCCTCTTTTCGGTCATCGGGGAGCGGCAATCAAAATCCGGTCAGGACCCTCTATGCGGCCCAGGTGAACGGCGCCTCAGGGGAAGATCTCACCATTATCTTGGAAGCGGACGGATTTTTAAGGCATATGGTGCGCAATATGGTGGGAACCGTGGTTCAGGCGGGTCTCAACCGGCTTGATGTTGACGGGTTTGAAGGGATTGTAGCCGCCAAAGACCGACGTATGGCAGGCGTCAAGGCGCCTGCCCGGGGGCTCTTTTTGATCAGAGTCCGGTATTAGGCCTCCTTTTCCTGTTTTTTCAGGGAAGCGTCCACGGATTGATGGACATTGTTCCATACCTCGTCAAAAGAACTCACACTCAACCTGCCCACCTCAATGAATTTGACCACGATCTCTTTGGTAACTTTTAACACCAGTTCATCTTCTCTTTTCATGGAGACGCACTCCTACCTAAGGACTGAAATTGGACCCCCGCTGAACAGAAGAAGGCCATCAACGCGTCCAGCAGGGGTGCACTCGTAAGAAGAACCTCTTGAAGCCCTCCTTAGATTTTCCAGTCTATCACCGCCAATTTCAAAAATCAATGCCCCCATACCCCGGGAATCTCAGCATTGCATTGTGGGCAGCGGTTTGGGTCCATGTCAAATTACATCCCACGGTGGCAATGGGAATAGAGATAAGGTCTTTTTCATTTGTGGCCGGATCTTTGCTGATGCGGGGTCCTTCTGAGCGGTCGCAGCGCCACCGGCGTTTGTCCCGCGGTCTTGAGCCTTATCTTGAGCGGAAGATTGTCGGTTTTTACCCGATAGATGAGCGTGGCTGAAAGCCCCAGAAAAAAGCCGAACGGGGAGTGCTTCCAGTCCAGCCGTAGGCCGCCCTTAGCAGGAGGGGCCTCTTCGGTAAAGGCGGGGAGTATCTTGATGCATTGCCAGGATATGGGGGCCGGACCATAGGCCAGACGCAGAAGCGACTTGAGCTGCCACAAATTGTAAAGTCTGGCCTGAGAAAAGAGGGGGTCGCCGAAAAAGCCGTGGATCTTCTTCACCAGACCATTCCAGGACAGGCTGTTCCATACGCCGATAAACACCCTTTTGTTGGCCACCCGTCCCGCCTCGCGCAGGGCCATGAGAGGATTATCCAAGAATTCCAGGGTGTTGATAAGAGTGGCATAGTCCACTTCATTATCATCGAAGGGAAGATCATCGGTGGTCCCCAGCTTTACGGTACATCGGTGCCCCAATCGGTCCCTGGCCTTTTGGACCATGTACGGAGAGGCATCGGCGCCGCTGATATCCAGTCCCAGCTTGTTTAAAACGAGGAGATGGTTCCCGGTACCGCACCCGATATCCAGGACCCTTTCATTCGCCCGGGGCTCCAGCATGGCTCCCAGGACACTCTCCAGGGATCGATCAATGGCCCGACCCTGAGAGGACCTGCGCCACGATTCGTAAAAGGCCAGGGTATTTTCGTCAAAGATGAGCCCCATGGATCGTTCCTGCGGGCAGGTGGTGACATCAACCGGATTGTTTCACATTCGAACCCGAGTCCTTAGGATCATGATATGCGTTTCATCTTCGGGATACAAGGGGAAAACAACGGTTAGACGGCCGTCCGGTACCGCTGAAACGTGTCCACTTCCTTTTTGAGCCAGTCCGGCCAGAACGCTTCGTCAATGGGATAGCTGGCATCCAGGGCCTGAAAAGAGCCTTCCCCGGCCACCTTCCGGATGCGGTCCAGGGCGTTGTATTTCACCTCATCCACCCCTACCAGTTTGGCCACCTCCGCGTTGATTTCATCGAGAGACTTGTCATAGGGATTCCGGCCCCGAAAGGCCCGTTGAACCGCCAGTTCGTGCAGGCAATTGATGCCGCGATGCCACTCCTTGAAGGAAGGGAAAAACATGGGTCCATACGATATCCAGAATTCCAGGTACTTGGCCCCCGCCTCGTAGACCACCCAGACGGAGCCCCCTTCGCTCACGCTTCCCCTGACGATGCTGTCATCTCCCATGGCAATGTTTTTACCGGCCAGCAGCGAATAGATCCCGCCAAACTTGAGGCCCACTTCTTTGGTCCTGGTCTTTCGTTCCCCCTCCTGAAAGGTCCTCACGGCCTGGGGAAGCTTTATCAAGGCCGGGTACAAAGGCCTGTTCAGCCCTTCGGCGATCCCTACGGTGACCCCCCAGCCGGATTCGGGATTGGGGATGACGATATCGGCCCTGGAATCTCTGTAATAATCGGTGAGTTCCAGACCCAGTTCCTTCCGGAGTTGGAATATTTCCTTTCCCCTGAACACCGACCCCACATTGCCGAAATAAACCCCCTGGAATATGTCGGGCGTCATGGGGGCGTGGACAAGTCGTTTGGTTTCAATGCCTTTGGAGGAGCACAGGGTCATTTCCGCTCCGTCATATTCCCGTTCGCTCATTCCGCCCAATCGCCTGTGGGAGCACGATTCGGAGCAGACCACAAAGGTGCCGTGGATGGAGGCGTAACATAAGGGTTCAAACGCCTTTTCATCATTGAGGATGAGCAGGTGGGTCTCTTTTCCGTCGTAGACCAGGGCGCTCAGGGCAAAGGTGGCCCTCCCCCGGAGCTTGTGAATCAGTCTTTCTCCGGCAGTGAACCCGATTCCTTCCTGTTCCACATACCGATGAAGCAGGGCCCCGACGATCTCGGTTTTGTTGTCGGTCTGCAGGCTGTAGTGTGCGTCCAGATCGGCCTTGAGATCCTTATCCTCCAGCAGGTAGCCATCCATGGTGAGGACGACTTTGTATTTGGAATCCTTCCGGGGAAAGATCTCAATGGGTTCCACATTGATTTTTTCGGCTATTTTTCTCTTGGTATACCCGATGTTGCCGATGGCGGCCACAGGTTCCAGATGCTGAAAGGTACGAACCAGGTCCTGGTCGATCACCTCGGCGATCCGGCCCAGGCCCTTGTAGATGTAAATCCCTTTTCCGTTCCCCACAGCCAGGCCCGTGCTGGCCTTGCCCCGGTGCTGACAGGCCCCGGTGGCCAGAAAGGTCTTGCTGACCAATTGGTCGTCATTCGGCCCGTAGATTCCAACAATGCCGTCCATTTTCGTATGCTGTCCTCATGAAAAATGGGTTTTCAGGTGGTGCCCCCATCCGGCGACCTATCATGAAAAGGCCCCATAATACCGCTTTGCTTGCGGGGCTGGTCCAGAGGGGTACAAAAAGCCGCCAAGGGGATGATTTACCCGATATCCCGATGGTATTCCTGAAGGGCTTTCACAGCCCCGTGACCCCGGCGATTGGCGGCAATCCCTTTTGCGGCGGCCAGGGCGGCTGCCAGCGTAGTGATATAGGGAACCTTGTATTTAATGGCTGCCTTTCGAATGTAGGAATCATCATGTTTGCTCAGCCTGCCGCTGGGGGTATTGATGACCAGCTGGATCTCATTGTTTTTGATCCCATCCACAATATTGGGTCTGCCCTCATGCATTTTCAGGATTTTGTCCGCTTTTATGTTACATTGACGCAGGAACTTGCAGGTACCGTTGGTGGCCTTGATGGCAAATCCGAGGTTCTCAAATTGCCGTGCCACCTCCATCACGGAAGGCCTGTCTTTTTCAGAGACGGTGATGAGCACGGTCCCTTGAGAAGGAAGGGGCGACTGGGTGGCCTCCTGGGCCTTAAAATAGGCCAGGCCGAATGAATCGGCCATACCCAGCACCTCTCCGGTGGATCGCATCTCCGGTCCTAAAAGGGGATCCACTTCCTGAAACATATTGAAGGGAAATACCGACTCCTTGACCCCGTAGTGAGGAATATTTTTGGGTTTGATGTCCAGATCGGCCAGTTTTTTCCCCAACATGAGCTGGGTGGCCAGCCGGGCCATGGAGATGTTGCAGACCTTGGACACCAGGGGGACCGTGCGGGACGCACGGGGGTTGGCCTCCAGAATATAAACGGTGTCATCGGCGATGGCGTACTGAATGTTCATCAGGCCCACCACCTTCATCTCCACGGCGATGCGCCTGGTAAAATCATAGATGGTATCGAGGTGTTTGGCCGGGATGCTGATGGGAGGGATGACGCACGCAGAATCCCCGGAATGGATGCCGGCCAGTTCGATATGTTCCATGACCGCGGGGACAAAGGCATCCTCGCCGTCTGAAATGGCATCGGCTTCGGCCTCGATGGCATTTTCCAAAAACCGATCGATCAGGATGGGTCGTTCCGGGCTGACGTCCACGGCAGCGGCCACATAATGCCTGAGCATCTCCTCATCATGGATCACCTCCATGGCCCGTCCCCCCAGTACATAGGAGGGCCTCACCATAAGGGGATACCCGATCTGGGCGGCAATGGTCAGGGCCTCCTTTAGGGTACTGGCCATGTCCGATTCAGGCTGGCCAATGCCCAACTTTCGCATGATCTGGCGAAACCGATCCCGATCTTCTGCCAGATCAATGGTTTCGGGCGAGGTGCCGATGATATTGACCCCGGCCTCTGCCAGCTCATTGGCGATATTGAGGGGGGTCTGGCCTCCGAATTGGACGATCACCCCTTCGGGTTTCTCTTTTTCATAAATACTTAAGACATCCTCCACGGTAAGGGGTTCAAAGTAGAGTTTGTCAGAGGTGTCATAATCCGTGGAGACGGTTTCGGGATTGCAGTTTACCATGATGGTCTCGAATCCCTCGTCTTTGAGAGTGAATGCGGCATGAACGCAGCAGTAATCAAACTCGATCCCCTGACCGATTCGGTTGGGCCCGCCGCCCAGGACCATCATCTTGCGCCGGTCACTCACAGGCACCTGATCCGACGCATTGTATGTGGAGTAATAATAGGCCGCGTCTTCCACCCCGCTCACCGGCACCGGATGCCATCCCTGCACCAGCCCCAGGCCTTTTCGCTGGGTCCGGATGTCTTTTTCCGGAATATGGAGGAGTTCCGAGAGATATCGGTCTGAAAACCCGTCCTTCTTGGCCTGTTCCAGCAGATTTTCGGGGATATGGGCGCCTTTATATTGTAGGATCTCCTGTTCAAGATCCACCAGTTCTTTCATCTGTTCAATGAACCAGCGCTTGATATGGGTCCTTTGGTGCAGCACTTGGATGTCGATCCCTTTTCTAAGGGCCTCATACATGACAAACTGCCGCTCACTGGTGGGCTCAGCCAACAGATCCAGGAGCTCCTCTGGTGATTTTGAATGGAAATCCTTTGCAAACCCCAGGCCGTGCCGGCCGTTTTCAAGGGATCTGATGGCCTTTTGAAGGGCCTCCTTGTAGGTCTTGCCGATGCTCATGACCTCGCCCACCGCACGCATCTGGGTCCCTAATTTGTCCATGGACCCCTGAAACTTCTCAAAGGCCCAGCGGGCGAATTTGACCACCACATAGTCCCCCCACGGGGTGTATTTGTCCAAGGTGCCTTCTCGCCAATAGGGAATTTCGTCCAGGGTCATTCCGCCGGCCAGCATGGCCGAGATCAGGGCAATGGGGAACCCGGTGGCCTTGGACGCCAGGGCCGAGGAGCGGGAGGTCCTGGGGTTGATTTCAATGACCACCACCCGCCCTGTATCCGGATTGTGGGCGAACTGGATATTGGTGCCGCCGATGACCTTGATGGCCTCCACAATCTGGTAGGAATATTTCTGGAGCCGGCGCTGGAGTTCCGGGTCAATGGTCAGCATGGGGGCCGTGCAGTAGGAATCCCCGGTGTGGACCCCCATGGCATCCACGTTTTCGATGAAGCAGACCGTAATGATTTGGTTCTTGACGTCCCGGACCACTTCAAGCTCCAACTCTTCCCATCCCTCAACCGATTCTTCCACCAGCACCTGACCCACCAAACTGGCGGAGATGCCGCGGCTCACAATGGTCCGGAGCTCTTCCACATTGTAGACATGGCCGCCCCCGGTTCCGCCCATGGTGTAGGCGGGCCGGATCACCACCGGGTACCCCAATTTTTCAGCGATTTTTTCCGCCTCTTCCACACTGTAGGCGGGTTCGCTCTGGGGCATTTCGATGCCCAGGTGATCCATGGTTTCTTTAAAGGCGATGCGGTCTTCCCCGCGTCTTATGGCATCCACCTCCACCCCGATGAGCTTGACCCCGTATTTTTCCAGCACCCCGGTTCGGGCCAATTCAGAGGAGAGGTTCAGGCCGGACTGGCCGCCCAGGTTCGGAAGCAAGGCGTCCGGTCGCTCCTTTTCAATGATCTCCGACATGGTCTCCACATTGAGGGGTTCAATGTAGGTGGCCTCGGCCATCCCCGGATCGGTCATGATGGTGGCAGGATTTGAATTGGCCAGTACGATCGTATATCCCAACTTTCTCAAGGCCTTGCAGGCCTGGGTGCCGGAATAGTCGAATTCACAGGCCTGGCCGATAACAATGGGTCCGGAACTGATAATCATTACCTTATTTATATCGTCTCGCTTTGGCATAAGATCTCCCCTGTGGCATCAGGATGCTATCCCCCAGACCGAACCTACGGGCCCGGATGGAATTTTGTGGACTATAGGAAAGACGTAATTCCGTGTCAAGGTGAAAAGCGGTGGGAACAAACCCAAAAGACCGGGCGGCATGGGGTCTGAACCCGGGATAATCTCTTGACAACGTCTCAAAATTAGTCGAGCCTATTCATAGGGAAGGCCCGCGAGGAGACGGGCTGTTACGCATCATAAAAGGGCTATGGAGGTGTGGATGGAAAAGCGTGACCTGAAGCGGTTGCGTCAAGAGGCCGAGGATATCTTCAGGGCCTCTTTGGTGCCGGTGGATCCCCATGCTGCGGTGAAGAATTTCGTCCGTGTGGACGGACCTACATTGATCCTGGGCAAGGAGGGCCAGGACAAGGTCAAACTGGATCTGTCCGGGTTCGACCGAATATCCCTGGTGGGCGGGGGCAAGGCCACGGCCCCCATGGCAAAGGCCATGGAGGAATTGCTGGGAGAAAAGATCCACACCGGACTCATTACGGTGAAATACGGATTCACTGAAGCGCTCCACCACACCGGGATTCGGGAAGCCGGTCATCCCGTGCCTGATGAACAGGGGATCGAAGGCACCAGAAATATCCTGGCATTCCTGGAAAAGGCAGATGCCAAGGACCTGATCTTTTCGCTGATATCCGGGGGCGGATCGGCCCTGCTGTGCCAGCCCGCGGCAGGCATTACCCTTTCAGAGAAGCAGGCCCTGACCCGGTCGCTCTTGGAATGCGGGGCCAGCATCGACGAAATCAACGCCGTCAGAAAGCATATCTCCGCGGCAAAGGGGGGGCAGATGGCCAGGGCCGCCTTCCCGGCCACAGTGGTGAATCTCATGCTGTCGGATGTGGTGGGAGACAAAATGGATGTGATCGCATCCGGTCCTTTTGTCCCGGATACCGCCACCTTTGCGCAGGCCCTGGAGATCCTCGAGAAGTATGATCTCACAGCGGTTTCCGCTGAGATTTATGATCATTTGCAGGCGGGGGCCCGAGGGGAAACCGATGAAACGCCGAAAGCGGGCGATCCCATCTTTGAGAGGGTCTTTAATTTCATTATCGGCAGCAATATCATGGCGTTGGAGGCGGCAGAGAAGAGGGCGAAGGTACTTGGATACACCCCGCTTATCCTCTCGTCCCGGATCCAAGGGGAGACCCGGGATGTGGCCCTGTTTCACACGGCCATTTTGAGAGAGATCCTGCGCACCGGAAAACCCATCCCTGCACCGGCATGCGTGATATCCGGGGGAGAAACCACGGTGACCATCAGGGGGGAGGGGGTGGGGGGAAGAAATCAGGAGTTCGGCCTTGCCGCAGCCGTGGATGTAGCGGATCTTGCCCCCAGATTCGTGGTGCTGAGCGGGGGGACAGACGGGAATGACGGTCCTACGGAAGCGGCCGGGGCCATTGTGGATCCCCTCACGGTGTCAAGGGGAAAGGAGATGGGGCTGGAGGCCAGGGCCTATCTGAATAACAATGATGCCTATCATTTTTTTGAGAAAACCCAAGAGCTTCTAATGACCGGACCCACCAATACCAATGTCATGGATGTGCGGTTGATGCTGGTGCGGTAGCCCTGCCCTCGTTTTAGAAAAAGATGGCCCCCATCGGTTTGGCTGCCCCCCCTGTCCGGCATACCCGGGTTAGCCTCTGGTCTCGTTCCATCGCTGAAGGAGATAGGGCTTGGTGGTTTCAAATGTGAGGCAGTCATCCTCAATGGCCTCTTCTGCCTGCTTGATGGACATTTTTTTGGTCCTCAAGACAAAGGAGAGGGTCCTTCCGAAATAGAGCGGTATCAAAGAATCCATCATCTGGGCGGTGTCGATGGAACTCCTTCCGTAGGCCACTGCCGTGTCAAAGAGGACCCTGGCCCAAAGATCGGTGGGAAAATTGAATTCCTTTTCCTTCATCCCCTTGATCTCCAGGAGTTTCTGATGGATGTCCTTGGTCAGGAATGCCTCCCATATCTCCCCATAGGTATTGAATCCTTCATGAAACTGATTCAAGAGATTCTGGATGTCCACATTGACCTTGGGCGGCACCTCCACCTCGCCCAGCCCAAACCCGTATATGGCGGTGGGCCGGCTGTATTTGACCTTTTGCCACAAGGATTCAAACTGGCCCATCATGGAAAAGATGGTGCCCACCACCTGCCTGAACATGGGACCGAGAGAAGCACCGGGGTCTTTGGTTCGGTGGATCTTGGGCCTGCCCATGAATGCCTGGCAGACCTGGACCTTATGGGCCAGTGCAATGGTGGTCATCCAGATATCGATCCCGAAATTGGCCACGGCTTCGTCCCATATGGAACTCTCCATGTAGATTTTCCCCAACTTGCCGCTGAATCCGAAGTCCCCGCCTATGGGCTGCCGCACCCTTCTTCCGTACAGGGCCCGGGTCATGGGATAGGCGATCCCGTTGGTAATGGTGCCGTCATACTTATGTCTTACATATAAAGGGGCGATATAGGAGAACCCATTAAAGAGCGGTTCACCCAAATGCTTTATCCATTGGGGGGTAATGCTTTTGAGGTCCGCATCCACCACCACCACCGCCTTGGCCTTTAACGCCACCACCTTCTGGAACAGGTTTTTGAAATTGTTCCCCTTTCCTTTGACCCCCGGTTCGGTGGAGAGGTAGATCTTCGGGGTCTGGGTGGGTGTATCTAAAAAAACCTGTCCCGTATTGTCGGGAGAGTCGTTATCGCAATTGATGATAACGGACTCCCGGCCTCCAAAGTATTGCGCAATTCCCTTATCGGCCTGGGTGACCGGATAACTGATGGAATCGGCCTCTTTGTAGGAGGGGATGCACACCACCATCTCGGCCCGTTTGATATTTTCAGGGTTAATTTCCTTTTCAAACATTTCAGGTTATTACCTCCTCATTTTGGCGCAATAGGCGGGATACGGCCCAATTCCAGCCTGCCGGTCCGGACGCCGGGGTTATGGTCAGCCCGGGGATTTTATCCATCAGAGACGGGAACTCCTGTTCGGACCTTACCAGCACCGGAAAATCCGCTTCTTGGAGCATGGAAAAGTCGTTATGGCTGTCCCCCAGGGCCACGGACCGGATATCCCCATACCGCGCCCGGTACAGGGCCAGGATGCGTTTTGCGGCCTCACCCTTGTCATTTTTACCCTGAAGATGATAGAATCGGCCGCCCTGCGTCACCTTCAATCCCTTCTCCTCTGCAGATTTTACAAGGGAAGAGAGAGCCCCGGACCCGTCATCCGGGACAATAAACGGTTCATCATATTCCCGCAATCGGGCCAGATAGGCGTCTTCTTCGGGTAGACCGGTACGCTCTGAAATTTCCTCGATACCCATGTCTGAAAATCCCTTGACGGGGTATCCCATTGCCTCTCGCATTTCCCGTAACACTTCTACCAAATACGCATAGGGGACCCCGAGAGGGATTTCCCACCAATTGGATGTGTCCGGTCCATCCGGGCGTATCGGATGGTTCTTGAAGGGGGGGAGTGCCTTGGCATCCACAGCCCCCTGGGGCGGCTGTGGAAAGAGCCCCTTGGGGAGGAACACTCCCCCGCCGTTTTCAGAGGCAAAAGGTCCTGAAAGGCCCAGCCTTCTGCGCAGGATCTCCATCTCCGCCCGGGTCTTACTGGAAAGAGGGATCACGGGTACGTGAGTTTCCCTGCACCGGGTCAGTGCAGGGAGGGCCGCTTTCCATTCATAGGTCTCGTAATCCAGTAGCGTGCCGTCTAAATCGGTAAATATCATAAGACGGGCCCTCCCCCATCTGCCGGAGCGGGGGTCTCTAAAAGCGGGCCAGTCTGTTGTCTCGTCAGGAATATCGCCTTTTTTCACGTTCCACTGCTTCAATGAGATCGTAAAATATATCCGGCAATTTATTGGACACCCGTTCCCAGGAGACCGTCTGGGGGGTTTCAAACAACCTTTGCTCTGTTTTATGTTCCACATCCAGTATGGCCTGGGCAAGGCCGTTTTGGAGGAACGGTTCAAATTCCGGGTTTGAATGGACAAACCTCAGAAATTTTTCTGTCATCTTGTAGGGTGCGGTCAACATTTCACCGGCATTCAGAATGGAATCCCTGAAGACGTCCCGAATGAGGTATTCTTCATAATCCCGGTCATAGTCCAGATTGCTGAAGACTGCATCGTCTGAATATTTTTTGATCTGCTCCTCGGCTACGGCCTGATAGGTCACGGTCAGATCCCTGAAAAAGGTATCCGAGATCTCCAGGCCCTCTTCCACGATAAGGGCGTTCATGAGGGTGGTCACAATGTCGATGGCCATTCGATGAAGACCTTTTTTTCGGTCCTGGGGGGAGACCTCCTGGTGCTTGTGGTCGAACGGCCCTCTCGAGAACATGACCTGGGCCGATGCCGATGCCTTGCGGTAGACCTCTATGAGCGTAAATATTTCCACTCCCCAGTTGGTGGCAAAACGCATCCGCTTCAACAGGTCCACGTGGAAGGCCACTTCACCGGATAGTTGATAATTAAAGGCCAGGAGGAATTCGATCAGGTTGAGCATCTTATGATCCCGGGTTTCAGCGAATTTTCTCTCGAGGGTGAGGAGAAGGGGATCCAGAAGCAACCGTTTGACCCGGCCATAGATTTTGTGGCCCATGATCCGGGAATAATAGGCCTTGGAGAAATCGTAGTTGAGGACCACCACAGGATAAAAAAGGCGATCCAGCTGGATTCGCTTAAAGGTGCGAATATCTGCATCGATCAAACCGATGGATTCGGCGCCTAGGGCAATGGCGATGCCGAAACTCAGAAACATGTTTCTCCCCTTGCCCCGTTGGTTGATGTTAAACCCGGCCTCGTTCAGCTGGTCATAGATAGCCATAAAGCCCGGTCCGTCATTCCATTGGATGAGGTATTCCACAATCCCGGCATCTCTGATCAGATCCCTCAGCAGGAAAGCCTCTTTTTCATCGGCGCCATCCAATCCGAAGATAATGGTGGAGATATAGGAGATGTTTTTGAGCTGCTGAAGGATGTTTTGAAATATGGGAAGGTTGTCCGGGTTGGTATACTCTGTGGCCAGCAAGGGGACGATCAAGACCGTTTTCTTCCATTTGGAATGAAGCCGAAGCTGGGCGTTGAGGTTTTTCCGGCCCTGTCCCAGGATATGGAAGTTGGTTATCCGGGCTTTATTTTGAGAAAAATCAGAGATGGCCCTACTCCTTTGGTATCCAGCGGGGCGGCTGCAAATTCGAATGAAACATGCATCGTAGGCTGGAACTTACCCAAAACCCCCGGGTTTGTCAATATAACATTTCACTTGAAGCCGATGGTCTGAACTGATAGCCTTTGGCCCGGTGATCCCAAAAAAGCCACTGCATACGATGAAACCATGATCCCCTCCATTCAGGAATGTTTTGCTCTCATGAACCAATACCGGATGCTCGAGAATATTCGTGCGCACTCGGTGCTGGTTGCTAAGGTGGCGTATCTGATCGCCCAACGTCTCCGGGACAGGGGGGTGGATGTATCTGTAAGGCTGGCCACTGCCGGGGCCCTTATGCACGACATTGGAAAGACCCCCTCATTGCACTCGGGCGGGGACCATGCCCGCATCGGGGGGGAGATTTGTCGAAGCCATCATCTAAATGAGATCGTCCCCCTTGTGGAAGAACATGTCCGGTTGAAGCACTATGATCTGAACGGCAATTATTCGGAAAAAGAGATCGTTTATTATTCGGACAAGCGGGTGAATCACGATACCATCGTGAGTCTGGATTCACGTCTCAGATATATTCTGGATCGGTACGGCAGGGCAGGGAGTCCGTTGAACCGGGCCATCCGGGACAATTTCGCTCTGTGTCAGAAAATTGAGCAGAAGCTTTTCATGCACATGGATTTTCCGCCGCAATCCCTGGCGGGTCAGATACAAGGTGAGGGTGAAATACGCTTATAGCCGCAGATCCTGGCCCAGGGTCCTGATGTCCTCCTCAAGCCGGGCCTGCTTGGCGTTACGGGCCTCGATCAGTTCTTTTTCTTTTTGGGCCAGGGTATCCAATCGATTTTCCTGCTGATTGAGCTGTTGGATGTAGCGGCTCTTGAGGGCTTTTTCCTCCATGCTCGGCCCAAGACTCTCCAGGTTTTCTCTCAGCCGTTTTTGATCGTCGAATATCTGCTGTCGTTCCTGTTTCAAGGTTTCCAGTGCTTGATTAAGATTCGAAATTTCAGCTTTGAGTCTGACCAACTGCTTGAGTTTCGTTTCGGCGGTGTCCCCCAGATATCCTTTGCGGATAAACAAAAGCATATCCTCCGGGGTCACGTTTTGGACCATGACGCTTTCCCAGGAATCCCGCATTTCCTTTATGGTGAACGGGGTATTTGTATGGGGTGGGGCCTCCACCTCAAAACGGAGATAGTTCTCGGTGATTTCAATGGGCTCTGTTTTGTTGAGCAGCTTCCAGTTGGGATGATGGGGGTGCTCAATGACGACGGTCTTGGTCCGGTCGTTATGGTTGTGTAGATGATAGGCCGTGGTCTCCAGAATCCCCCTGTGCATTCGAATGAGCCCCTGGTTGATGATGACACGGTCCACCGCTTCGGTCTTGGTTCCCTGTTTGGTGTTGACATGCAGCCCCAGATCCACCGCATAGGTAATGTACCGATGTTCGTTGGGCTTCAGGGTCCGGATGAAGGCCTCGCCGGCATAGCAGTCCCCGGAAATAACCGTTAAGGGGCCGCCCTCCAGGGTAAGATCCGTGGTATTTTTGAGCCGTACCGCGGCCAGGGGGTTTTGGGCCCGTGTGGCTGCATTATAAAGGTCTACCGCCTGACCGTCGATATCTTTTGAAACGATGGCGACCAGGGCCGAATGATTCCGTGCGATGGTCACAGGGCGGCTTATCTTGTATTCAAAGAGATCCCCCACCGAACGGGTGACCGCTTCCGACATCATACTGCGCAATCCCTGTTCCACCTGCTGAAGGCGATTGATCTCCGCTTTTTTGTCCGCCCCCATGAGCGCCAGATCTCTGCGCCCTGGACGGGCCATGGGTGCGGCGGCCTTTTCGCTTTGTTTGCCAATCCCTGTCTCGGGAATGGTGGGCTTTACCGCGAGTGCTTCCTCGGTTTCCAGCACCGGGCGCTCCTTGAAACGGGGATCGTAAAGATTCTGGACAAAAGAGATGGGGAGGCCGCTGATTAGGGAAAGGTGCACGGATTCCCAATCCTTATCGGTCACATTATCTACGATGGCCCAGCCCTGGATAAACGGCTGGTGGTCTTTTCCCTGGGGGAGGACGATTCGGTAGGTGGCCTTCCATACAGGGGCCTGGGTGACATAACTGACCAGCAGGTCCTGGGGTCCGGTGCCCGATGGGATGATGGTGACCGATTTTTGGCGTTTAAGGCGGCTTTGGCATTTGATGGCGAGATACCGTCCGAGGTCTTCATTGAGCCGCGGGTTAAGGAACCTGAAGGATGTGACCTCATCCATTCGGAATGTACGCAGGGTGTCGGCGGGGGTCATAATAGACAAAAAAAATCGGGGCCGCCTTACTTTCTCCTCCAGGATCAGTCGTTTTTCAACCCCTGCGATTCGGCCGGTGATGGTGAGGTTGCCGGCCGCAATCTCGATGGCGCTTCCCTGGAATTGCTCCAGGATTCCGGGCAATCCCTTTTGGGATGACAGATCAAAACCGAAGTCCTCTAACTGCTGGGCCATGGTCTTTTTATTCTCATACACCACGCCTGCAATTCGGCCCTGGCCCAGGTTGAGGACGGTGAGGCTCTTTAAAATATCGCTCATGTCCCCATGTTTGAAGTAAAGCGTGACTTGTTTACCGGCCGACACCCTTCCTTTGAGCTCAAAATATCCCACACCGCTTTTAAAAAGCACCACCTTGTGGAGCGCCAGAGGTCCCGGGTCCGGTTGTTCGCTTTTTGCAGACCCGGTTTGGGCAAGCCCTGTACCCATAAGGCACACCAGGGATAAAACCACCATGAATGGAAAGAAGAGGGCGCCGGGTCTCATAAACGGTCTCCTTGCGTCTTGGGAGGGTTTGTCCTAAGATGATCGGACACTGGCATACCCAAACTTGTAGCCTTTGTGCCCCGGAGTTGTCAAGCCGGGAGACCATGGGAGTGACGGATATGGTAAGGCAATACACACAAGTCCTCACCATTGCCGGGTCCGACCCCGGCGGGGGGGCGGGAATACAGGCGGATCTCAAGACCTTTGCGGCCCTGGGCTGTTACGGATTGAGCGTGATCACCGCACTGACCGCGCAAAGCACCACGGGCGTGTCGGCAATCGAACCGGTCCCCTCTCGGTTCATAGGGACCCAGATAGACGCAGTGCTCAAAGACATGAAGCCCCGGGCCGTAAAGATCGGGATGTTGTACTCCGTTGAACAGTTGGAAGTGGTGGCACAAACCGTGAAGAAGTACCCTGTGCCGCATGTGGTGGTTGATCCGGTGATGGCCTCCCAGGGCGGGACGAGCCTCCTTGCCCCCGAGGCATTACCCGCTTTCAGGGAGTTGATGATGCCTCTGGCGACCTTGGTGACGCCCAATCTTCCTGAGGCCTCGGCCCTCCTGGATACGCAAATCCACACCCTGGAGGAGATCAAGGCGGGTGCCAGGAGACTGGCGTCCTATGGGGGCAATAGCATCCTTGTCAAAGGGGGGCATATGGGCGGGGAACAATCCAATGACGTTCTTTTTCTGGGTCCGGAGAACCGGTTTGTGTGCTTTGAGGAAAAACGGATCCAGACCCTGAATGACCATGGCACCGGCTGTACCCTCTCTTCGGCCATTGCCTCCTTTTTGGCCCGGGGAGAACCGGTGGAAGGGGCTGTAAGGGCGGGTAAAGCGTTTCTTACCGAGGCCCTGAGGGCCGGTGCGGCCTACAAGATTGGAAAGGGCCGGGGACCCGTGCATCATTTTTACCGGTTTTGGTGACCATACCATGCCGGTTTTGTGAGATCCTCTGGCATCAGGCAGGGTGGGGCCAAGGCTTCGGTCCCTGGACTCGGCTACCCCTCCTGTTCTTGGATGTCAGGGGGTCGATTCAACAGAAAATTCCGGTAGATTTGGTAGTGTTGGGTCTCCTCGTAGGAAATTGTTTTCACCGGGGCCTGATCGAAGCTGTAGATCTGTGCGCCGGGGCAGGCCATGAGGAGCGGGGAGTGGGTGGCGATAATGAACTGGGCGTGTCCAGCCCGCCCCATTTGGTCCAGGATCTCCAGCAGTTGCAACTGGCTTCTCGGCGACAGGGCGGTTTCGGGTTCATCCATGAGATAAAGCCCTTTTATCTTATAACGCGACCTGAACAAAGACATAAGGGACTCGCCGTGAGATTGGGTCACCAGGGATCTGCCCCCAAAGTATTTGAGTTGTCCGGGATCGTTTGCCGCCCATTCATCCAGGTAGTGGGCGAAATTACGGGAGGTTTCTGAGGAAAAGAATGATCCCGGCACACTCCCGTTGGCCCATTGGACGGTGATGAACCTGTAGAGCATATTTTCATAGGGATTTTTGTCAAAGCGGTCCCCTTCCGGCTCTTGCCATATATGGATCCCGCATCGCTGACAGATGGATCGTAAGAGGGTGGATTTGCCGGTGCCGTTTTCGCCCACAAAAAAGGTGACCGGTGAGGAAAACCGTACCTTGGGTGTCCGATGAAAGATCTCCTGGTCAAAGGGATAATAGGACCTGGTCGGATATTTTTCAGGGAATAATGTGACACTTTCAAGATGCATGATTGCCTCTCCGGGGACTGAGCGGTATAAGGGGAAAAGCCGGCTGACTCTCTTTTGTATCATAAGTATAGAACAATGATCAATGGATGTCAAAACCGCAGAGATCCCATGAAACCTCCTCTATCCGGCCATGTAAGATGGGAGGCCGCGCGGCCTTTGGAGGCGTACAGGGCCTGCCGGCTTTGCCCCAGGCGTTGCGGCGTGGACCGCATGGCAGCCGTCCATAGCGGAAAAACAGGCTTTTGTGGTGAGACAGATCAACTCAGGGTGGCCCATGTGGGGCCACATTTTGGAGAGGAGCCCCCCGTAAGCGGCCGAAAGGGTTCCGGCGCCGTGTTCTTCTCCGGGTGCACGCTCCGATGCACCTTCTGTCAGAACCATCAGATCTCAAGGGGGGGGCAGGGGGAAGCCGTCAGTCTGGAGCACTTGTGGGAACGGGTAAAGGAAATGATCAGGGGTGACCAGGTGCATAATCTCAACCTGGTCACCCCTGATCATTTCCTGCCCCATGCCCTGACCCTTGTGGCCCGCCAGAGGGCCGAAGGACTCGATGTGCCTGTGGTGTTCAATCTCTCAGGGTATCAATCCCCGGAATGGCTTGACATGGCAGGGTCCGGTGCGGATATCTACCTTCCGGACTTCAAATATGGTGATGCGCGGCTGGCGGCCCGCCTGTCTTCCTGTGGTGAATATCCTGAAACCGCATTGGACGCCATCTCCGAGATGGTGAGACAGAAAGGGTTCTTGGATACGTTTTCAAGTGGAGCTGAAATTGCCAAAAAAGGCGTCCTGGTGCGGCACCTGATACTCCCCGGGTATGTCCAAAATTCCATGGATGCCCTGAGTTCGCTTTTTCTGGAGTTTGGAAAGGACTTGCCGCTCAGCCTCATGTCTCAATACTACCCGGTAGTTAAACACAAAGATGCCCGGTTGAACAGGACCCTTACCCATGCCGAGTTTCATCAGGTCTATGCCCATGTTCGGGCGCTGGGCTTTCGAAATCTCTTTGTCCAGTTCCCAGAAAAAACAAGACGTCGAGCCGCTGTCCCCCCGGCCCTGGTCCCTGATTTTCGAAAGGCTGCTCCCTTTGGTTGACAATGGTTTTATTTTGGTTATGGTTTAATAAGAGATTGTATTTGCTGGTATTTATCCACTGAGGGGACCCTTTATGGGCGAGGCGGAAAGCGTCCGGCACACTCCCTGGTGTTCATGGTTGGGGCTGATACTTTTTATGTGGCTTCTGCTTCACCCCGTGTTGTTGAGGTCCTTGGGCGGTGAGGCGGTGTCATGGGCCAGGGTAAAGGCATATTCGACCGCCCCTGCGACCGACTACGGAAAGGAGAAGAATATGGTAGACAGGACCCTGTTGACTGAAGAAGAGGGGAAGATCCTCCTCGGTGTGGCGAGAAAGACCATAGAAGCCGCCCTGTCTGATCAAAAGGGCGTTGAAGAGGAACCGACCCGGTGGCCCCCTGTGTTTCAGGAAAAACGGGGCACCTTTGTAACCCTGACCATGGACGGGAATTTGCGGGGCTGTATCGGCCATATAGAACCACAGGAAACCGTGTTGGAGGGAATCAAAATCAACGCCATCAATGCCGCGTTCAGAGATCCCCGGTTCAGGCCGCTTACCCGGTCGGAATGGCGTCGGGTTTCCATTGAAATCAGCATCCTGACCGAGCCCCAACCCCTTCCCTATTCAGGGGCCCAAGATCTTTTGAACAAGCTTCGATCGGATGTAGACGGGGTGATCCTCAAGAAAGGCTTTCATCAGTCCACATTCCTCCCGCAGGTATGGGAGCAGCTTCCGGACAAAGGGGAATTTTTGACCCACCTGTGCCTCAAGGCGGGACTAACGGCAGATGCGTGGAAACAGGGAGATCTTGACGTTCTTACCTATCAGGTCCAGGCCTTTGAGGAATAGCCGGGCCTGTCTGAAAGGCCTTTGAGCCATGCATCTGAAGCGGATGGTTATCTGGGCGATCATCGGTACAGGGATATCCTCTGTGGTCACCCAGCTTCTTACCATCAGGGAGTTCTTGACCCAGTTTCATGGAAACGAAATCACCATTTCCCTGGTGGTCTTCTGCTGGCTTTTGTTGACGGCACTGGGCACACTAACTGCAAAAGCAGTAAGACCGGCCTGGCCTCGATTGTATGCCATGGTGATTTTGGCGATTGCGGTATGGCCCCTGGTCCAGCTCGTGGGGATTCGGGCGTTTCGGGAATGGTTTTTCCTCCACGGGGTGTCCCCGGGTTTCTACCCCATCCTTGCCTATGTGGGAATCACCATAACCCCCTACTGTCTGATGGCCGGTTTCATCCTCCCCTATTCCCAACATCTGCTGAACAGGCGCGGGTATCCCTTTGAGAGTGGGGATCTTTATGTTACCGACAGCATCGGAGATATTGCGGGCGGCGTTATTTTCAGCTTTATTCTGGTGTTCTGGCTGAAACCCTTCCTCATCATTTCACTCACCTCCTCCCTCCTGATCTGGGTGGCCATGTTCATGCTCTATAAGAGGCGGGCCCGTGTTTTTTTGGTGGCGGGGCTCCTGGTGAGTGCGGGGTTTTACCTCCTATCCACCAACAGTGAAGTTGAACGTTTGACCTTGACCGGTCAATACGGAGAAATCGTGGATTACAGGGAGTCTCCCTATGGAAGGATCGTTATATCCAGGGAGGGGCCGCAGCACACCCTGTGGGAATCGGGAACCCCCCTTTATTCGGATGCCAACATCACATCCAGTGAGGAGAAGATCCATTATCCCCTTTGCCAATTGCCTCAGGTGAACGATATCCTCCTCATTTCCGGCGGATTGGGCCTCACCCTGAAGGAGGTGGCCAAGTACGACCCGTCCCGCGTGGATTACCTTGAAATCGATCCCCGCTTGATTCATGCGGCGGCACGGACAGGCCTCATCCAACCGGCCCCTTTTCTCAACATCATCAACACGGACGCCCGGCAATACATAAAGGATGCGGATCAGCGATATGACGCTGTTATCATGGACCTTCCCGAACCGCACACCTTTCAGATCAATCGTTTTTTCACTGATGAGTTTTTTGCTTCCGTAGAACGGGTTTTAAAGCCGGAAGGCATCTTTTCGCTCAACATGGGGTACTCTCCCAATTATATCAGCGAGGTCCGAAGGAAGAAATTTTCCACGGTGTTCAATACCGCCCAAAGACACTTCGATCACCTCATGATTCTGCCCGGAGACCAGGCCTATTTCCTGATGAGCGACCGTGTCCTGTCCGCTGATATCCCTGATCTGCTCCAGGAGAGAGGCATTCCCACCACATATATCCAGGGGTTTTTTCAGGGTGATGTGACCAAAGACCGGATAGCAAAGATCGGGCAGTCCCTGAACAGGGATGAACCCATAAACACCGATTTTGAACCCAGGCTCATGACCATCGTGTTTACCGAATGGTTTTCAAAGTATGGCGCCTCCCCATGGTATTTTATTTTGGGACTCCTAATTCTGACGGTACTCTATCTGAGGTTCATCCGGTGGGAAGAATATGTGCTTTTTTCAACCGGGTTCGTGAACATGGGCATGGAGATGCTGGTCATCTTTTCCTTCCAGGTCATCTACGGTTATGTCTATCTAAAAGTGGGGGCCATTGTCACGGCGTTTCTTCTGGGCCTTTTGCCCGGGGCCTGGGCAGGACAGCGGTGGCGCCTACGCATTGGGTCCAAAATACTCATGACCGAAGCCCTTCTCTTTTCCATGCTCCTGGGGTTTTTTGTGTGGATTTTTTGGGTCAGGCTGGGCCTTCATCCGTGGAGCTTTCTGGGGTTCTGCTTTTTGTTTTCGTTTTTCTGCGGGTTTCAGTTCCCGGTGATGGCGAGGCTGATTGGAGAGAAACACAGCCCTGCGGCCGGCTGTCTGGCGGCCGACCTGTGGGGTGCTGCCACAGGAACCCTTGTCGCTGGAACGGTGCTGATTCCTTTCTTGGGTTTGACATATACCCTATTTTTTCTCATGTTGGTGAAAGCCTCAAGCAGCCTGCTTATATTATATAGATACCGGTTCCGGATTGCCGTATAGGGGGGCTGCAACCGCCGAACCGCGGGCCCTGGATGACTCATTGATATTTGCCGTAAAAACCACGGCGGAAAAGCGCCATTTTTGGATGCAAACTGAGGAGATGCCATGCACACCATGACTCGGAAGCAATTCCTGAAATCAGCCGCCCTGGGGGTCTCCGGGCTTTTCTGTGCGGCTTCGGGCTATGGGTTTTTAAAGACGGGGGATGACGACAAAGATAGAAACATCCGGGGAGAGGTCTTTAAAAAGGATGCCCCGGACAAGCCCTGGAAATGGTCCATTGAAGGGTATTATTATTCCTCGGACGGGAAGACGGTCCAGTGTGAAATCTGTCCCAACCGATGTGTCCTGGCCCCCGGGGACAGGGGCATCTGCCGCTCCCGGGTCAATATCGACGGGACCCTCTATTCCCTGACCTACGGCAATCCCTGTGCCGTGCATGTGGACCCCATTGAAAAGAAGCCGCTCATGCATTTTCATCCCCGTTCCCGGGTCTTCTCCATTGCCACCACCGGGTGCAATTTCAGGTGCCTCAACTGCCAGAACTGGGAAATATCTCAGAAAAGGCCGGAGGAGGTGCGATACACGGAGCTTTTTCCCAAAGATGTGGTGGCACAGGCCCGGAAAAGAGGCATCCCCGGTATCGCCTATACCTATTCGGAGGCCATTACCTTCTATGAATACATGTATGATACGGCCCGAAAAGCAAGAGAAGCCGGGTTATGGAATGTTTTGATCTCAAACGGATACATCAACGAGGAGCCGCTCGTGGATTTGTGCGGCTATTTGGACGGGGCCAACATCAATCTGAAATCCTTTGATAATCGAATTTATGAATGCCTTAACGGCGGCACCCTCAAGCCGGTCCTCAATACCTTTAAAACCCTCCACGATCACGGCGTATGGTTTGAGATGACCACGCTTATCGTTCCCACCTACGTGGACAAACCAGAGATGATCAAACGGATGTGCCAGTGGATACTGAAGGAGTTGGGGCCGGGTTATCCCCTTCATCTGCTGCGGTTTTTCCCCCAATACAAATTGACACGACTCCCTGCCACCCCCATCGACACCCTGGAGTCGCTCAGGGAAGTGGCCCTGAAGGAAGGGATCCGGTATGTATATCTGGGGAATGTGCCGGGCCACCCGGGGACCCAGACCTATTGTCACCACTGCCATCAGGTGGTGGTCAAAAGAAACGGATACCGGATCGAGGAGATGAATATGCTAAACGGCCGGTGCAAGTACTGCAATACCGCTATCCCCGGGAGATGGGGATAGGGTGTGCCGATCAAAGGGGGTAGACCATAGGTGTCCTGTGCAATCAAACTGGGCATGGGCCCATACTCAATCAGTGCCGGGTTTTACAAAGTGTTTACAGTGATGCACCAGCATGGCCCACTGACCCGTATTCCCATCCCAGGGGGTGGCGCTGCATTTTCCCAGGGCATGGGGGCTGTTGTGGCCTGCACTGTTTGTAAAATAGGTGAAATGGGCGCACCGGGCACATTGTATGGTGTCACTGAGATCTTCTTTAGAGGCAGGGTTTGGGTTCATGGAACACCTCCTACCGGGACTCTGAATTCGGGTACCATGAGCCCCAATATCACCCGCAGGGTCGGATAGTCAAATGGTTTAAACGCACCCCGGTAGGCTGCCACCGCTGCACAGCCGCAACGGGAGCAGTCCGCATCATCCCCGTACGTACAGGCCTTGGCCTGGCCATTGGATTGGAAACACCGGACCCGTTTGCTGACCGGACAGGCTGAAAAACGGTTCCATTTTGAAAAATGGCCGTGACTCAACAGCTGGCGTCCCATGGCCGGTGTAAATCCGAT
>JAIPDZ010000037.1 GCA_021737425.1 Deltaproteobacteria bacterium | reverse complement strand
GGTTGATCCCAAAAAGGGGATATGTGACACCCTCTCCATTGACTTGAAAGTGCCCCCGGGGTTTCCGGAGAAGTACAAAAAGGCCGTAGTCCGGGTGATGGACCTGTGCAGCGTTAAAAAGCAGATGCTCAATCCCCCGGAATTTATGATCCGCACGAAGGGTCCATAGAACCGGCACCTTTAGAGTCTTAGATTGAAACTTCTATGCAAAAAGCGAAGATGTTTTATTGAGGTTAACGCTTTTGAATCATTAGCGATAAAGGTGTCAGGTGCCAGGTTTCGGGTGTCAGGGTTTGTTGTTTTCTGAAACCTGAAACCTGAACACTGGCCACTGATTTGGTTGCGGCCGTTAGGCCTGCATTGGGCATTAGTATTAACTCAAAAAGTCCTTCTGAAAAAGTGAAGAAAAGATGTCCATGATTCCTATTGGTGAGGCCCGAAAGCGGGGACTTAAAGGGGTGAAGGTGGGAGATACCTTTACCGCCACCCGCACATTTACCGAGACGGATGTGCTCCGCTTCGGAGAAATCTCCAAGGATTACAATCCGGTCCACTTTGATGAGCGATTCGCCCGGGCCGGCCGGTTCACCGGCCGCATCTGTCACGGTCTCCTGGTGGCGAGTATGGCCACGGAGATCGGTGGACAGTTGGGTTGGCTGGCCTCGGGCATGCGTTTTGAGTTCAAACGGCCGGTGTATCCAGGGGATCGTATTGAATGCCGGCTCACCATTGCCCGGTTTGATGAAGGCGGTCGGGTGAGGGGGGAGGGCGTATTCCTGAATCAACACGGCATGATGGTGATGGAGGCGGTTGTGGAGGGGATTGTGCCCGATCTTCGGTGCAGAGAGGTCCTGGAAACCATGGTGGCGGAAGACGAGGCCTCAAATATCTAAAATAGGTGAGGGGGTCGGTGTCATCCATAGGAAGGACCATAAGGCGGGTGCTGTTTATGCCCTTGAACTGGATATGGATAGGGATCGTCATGGCGGGCCTGGCAGGGGTCCTCATCTGTTTCTATCCCCGGGTGGAGAACTTCTTTGTCTTTTTTCCGGACCGCGAACTGACATACTCCCCTTCGGATTACGATCTTTCTTATGAGGCCGTCCATTTTGCGGCCCGGGACGGTACAAGATTACACGGGTGGTTCTTCCCCGCGCAGGGTCAGGGGCCGGTGATCCTGTTTTCCCACGGGAACGCAGGCAACATCTCCCACCGTCTGGAAAACGTGCAAGGACTGGTGGCTCAGGGGCTCGGGGTCTTTCTATATGACTACAGGGGATATGGAAAGAGCAAGGGCCGTCCGTCCGAGTCAGGGATCTACCAGGACGGCCTGGCCGCCTGCGATTTTTTGACAAAGCAGAAGCGGATTGAGCCGGATCGGATCGTATGCTTTGGCCGGTCCCTGGGGGCGGCAGTGGCTGTCGAGATCGCACGCCACAGAAAAGTCAGGGCCCTGATCATGGAAAGCGGTTTTACATCGGCAAACGAGATGGCCGGGACGCTCCTGTTTCTCCGCCCTTTATCCCGTCTTTTTCCGAAACACTACAACAACGTGGGAAAGATGTCGCAGATCCAGGTGCCTACACTGATTATACACGGGGATGCGGATGACCTGATTCCCTTTTCCATGGGTAGGACATTGTATGACGCCGCATCGCGGCCCAAGTATTTCTATTCCATAAAAGGGGCCGGTCACAATGATACCTACCTGAAGGGCGGAAAGCACTATTTTGAAACTGTTGCGCAGTTTGCAAGGGAAGGGCGGCTGAAAAACGATTCCGGCTGAGGTGAGAGTCTCCGGATATCAGGTCCGATGGGGCGGCCTTTGCGAGCCCCCCATGGCCTGTATTCAGGCTCGTTATTTCAACATGCTAAGGGCTCACTCAAAAATAACTTTCCATTTTCCCATCTCAGCTTCGGGCCACCTTCGGCCGCCGCTCAATCGTGAAGTCCTCGAAATAGTTCACTATTTCTGTGGCTTCACTCAATCGCGACGACCAAATCTGACCCAAATCTGAGCGTCAATTCTGTGAATTTATTTTTGAGTGAGCCCTAAGTCAATACTATGATTGCTTTTCGATTTTTGAGATGGCTGCAATTCGGGATTGTATCTCTTTTTTCAGCTCGTTCAGGTCTGCCTGAATGGCGGTCAGTTTTTCATCCCAGATCGCCAATAACGCAGTTTTGAGCGTGCGGATATGTTTATCCGCCTTTTGATCCAAGGCACGGGCGTAACGCCTGTAGAACCTGAACCCCAGAAAAAGATTCAGTATCCCGTAGGTCACCAGGGCTGCAAGGCCTTTGGGACTGAACAGGGTGTGGATCATGGCGGTGATCAGTCCCACAATGGTGGATATGCCGGGATCGGACGTGACCGCCTGCCAACCGGTTTTACCTCCCAGGGCAAGCAAAAACAGCAAAAAGAGAATGGCATAGACCACGTATTGAACCGTCTTAAATCCCCACATGCGAACCGGCCGGTTCTGTTCGGACAGGAGGGCCGCGCCGTCGAAAAACCGCTCGCCCAAATCTTGGTGGTTTTTGCGGGCGTCCACGATTTGTTCCAGCCGCGTTTTGAAAGGGGAAGGCAGGTCTTCTGCCAGAAGGCGGCCGGTGATTCGGTCTTCCACCCGTTCCAGGGCCTTTTGAAAACGCAGGGCCACATCATCAGGCGGGGTCAGGTGGGAAAGGACCCTGTGCTGTGCCCGGCCATGGGGGGAATTTTTTCCGAACTTGTCCACCATAAGGCCCAGCCCGTGGCCGGGCCCTATCAGATTCAGAGAACGGGCTGAATGGGAGAGGATCTCCCGCGGCAGGTACCGGTCGAACCACAGATCAATGGCCTCCTTGCCGGTCCGGGTCCACGAGCCTCGCTGTGCGTTTAGTTCCGCTGTCATCTGGGTCAACAATGCTTCAAACCGTTGCAGGTTTCGGATTTCCTTTTTCAGCAGGGAAAAAAGGCGGGCTGCCTCCACGTTCAGATTGGCGCTTTTGATGGCGGTGATCTTTTTGGCGTCTCTTTGTTGAAAGATCTGGTGCCTGAAAGGGGTGAACTGGTTCCAGGGAGAGGGGGGTGAAGATCCCATGGCCTCTTTTGCCGATACCATATAGATGAGCGGGTCTTCAATCCCCTGGGCCCTGAGGTGATCGGAAAACCCCTGCATCACCGCTGCCAGCGCTTCATGGCCCTTCTCCGGGGGGCCGTTTTCAAAGAACAGGTCGGCCTTGTTGAGCACAAAATAGAAATTTTGATGGGCCTTGGTGGTGAGCCGTATAAACTCGTACAGGCTGCTGTCCGCGTATTTTTCAGGGGAGGTCACCCATAGCAGGAGATCAAGCTGTTTTAGGAATCCCACCACCCTTTGCCTGTGGGCCTGGTCTAAGCTGTCAAAGTCCGGAAGGTCACACAAAAGAATATCCCGTATCCGGTTGCTCCGGTGGATCACCTCCTGGTGCGGGATCTGGGCCAGGTCGGTGTCCGGGAGGGAAGGGGCAGTCTCATGTCGGTAGATCAGGACCCTGTCCGTATGAGGCCTGCGATGGCTGGTGGAGGCGATGGCGGATCCGGCAAGGGCATTCATCAGGGATGATTTTCCCACCCCCGTACCTCCCAGGAGACCGATGGTCAGGGAGCGTCCTTCGATGGCGATCAGCTCTCTGAGGAGTGCGTGGGTTTGCGCCATTGCGGTCTCTTTTTCCGTGCCGGAGACAGAAAAAAAGGGGTGGTCCTCCAACAGGATGGATAGGTGTTCAAGTGCAGCCTTGAGCTGCGGGAAGGATCGGTGTTTCATTTTTGAGCCTCGATGGCCAATCGGGTTTCCCTCAGGGTTTTGAGAGTACTTTCATCAGGCATGAGGTTGTTTAGACACGCCTGGTAACGGCGGCATTGACGCGTGATTATTGAAAGGAGTCCATCCTGGTATTGCCTGGCCAAGTCTCTATTTATTTTCTGAATCTCATGAAAGGCAAAGAGCTCCACCGCCCCCTTGGTCACCAGCGGGGCAATGGCTGAATCCAATGCCGCATCCAAGAGGGTAAACCCGCCTCCCACGACGGTCTCAAAAGAGACAATCAGAACGCCCCACACCAATGAGGTGGAATAGATGCCCATTTTTTTGCCTGCAGGGATTCCCCGGGCCAGCTCATTGAATTTGGTTTCCAGCCAGTCAGCGAGTCTTTCCTGTTCCCTGTAAATCATTTTCCGGATCTCCGTGTGGGTCAAGACCGCTGCCGGCTCCCTGAGAGCCCCGAACAGGGGGGAGGTCCTGTCCCGGGGGGAGAGTTCTTCCAATACGCGGCGGTGCAGACGTTCCATGGCCCCATATACCATAGAGAGATCCGATTTTTCCCGCACATTAAAGAGCACCTGGTCTTTTGACATGGAAGGGGGCTTTGGTTTTACCCCCAGCAGGCGTAAGGGGGCCATGACCAGCCCTTTGAGAATGCGTCGGGGTCTGGCCAGGACATCGTATCGGTCAAAGAGTCTACGGATTTCACGGGCCAGGTATTCCCGGCTCTGACCGGAAAACCGGGCCTTTTCCGCCTGGAGAAGATCCTGTCCGATCTCATGGCACAGGGTTTCCAATTGGGATCGCCATTGGGTAGCCGCCTTATCTTCCGCCTTTATTCGTTGCGTCAAGCGCTCCAGATCCCGGCTCAGTCCGTGCGCCAGCTTCTGACGCCTGGTGCGCCGGATGGCGGGTTCTTTTGCTTTGGAGAGGGCCTCCATGAAGGCGGTTTTAAAGGCCTGAAAAGCGGGGGCGTTCAGGACCGACTCCCAGGTGGGACGGGAGAGGTAAGGGATAACCCATGCGGATCTCTCCCGTAGTCTGCTCCCATGGGTTTGCAGCATGTGGCGCACTTCCGGGTCGGTGATATGCTTCTCTGCCTTGTTGAACAGAATGAAGAGCGGCGAGACCTCATCCAGTGCTGTTTCCAGAAATCGGTGAGGGACCTGATCCGCATACTTTTCCTGACTGGTAACGAATATGAGCGCGTCAGCGAGCAGGTAGAGGTCCCGAGCCATATCCCGATGGGCCGCAGCCACGCTGTCCAGATCAGGGGTGTCCAACACCAACAGGTGGGAGAGGTCCTCCTGATAATGGGTCAGGACAGTGAAGGCAGCGGGTGATCCGGAGGCGGGGGCAGCAGCCCCGGCTGGACTTCGAACCACATCCAGGGAAGGAAAGGGAAACCCTGCCTCAACAGGACAATCTTGGTGGCCATAGGCAATGGGCCCTCCGGTCTTGGGTCGTTCCATTCCGGCAGCGCTCAAGGCGGCGCCGCACAGGGCGTTGAACAGCGTGGATTTCCCCGTACCGGTCCCGCCCATGAGGACCACGCAAAGGCAAGGCAGGGCCTGTTTATAGAAATAGACCCTGGTTTTCTTGCGGACATCCTGTGCAAGCTCGTCTATTTGGGTCGCGTCTTCGGTCAAGCCGGGGACGCGGATGGGAGGTAAGGGGTGCAGCCCCATAGAGACTCCTGGCATTGATCCGGGTTCCATTATGGGCTGATGGCCGGGATGGTATGAACACGCATGTTATGGGCCGGGTCAACCATGCTGCTTCCGACGCCATATCCAGAGTATGCCCACCACCACCGCGAGGATGAACGGGATGAGCATCATCCAGTAATAGGCCTCCACATAGACCGCACTCCCCACGGTTAAGCCGAGAAGGATGCCCACCATACCGAAGCGCCAATCCCCGTGGACGCCCCCCAGGAAGGTCACTATGGCCACCGTTAGAAGAGAGGTCAAACCCGCATCCGCACTGTTCATTCTCCCGGATGTCTCTAAGAAGAGGACCAGAAAGAGGGCCAGGAGGAGACCGAGCCAGTGAAGCAGCCAGGACCCCATGGAGGGGATGGTCTTTTGGCCCTGTTCTCTATGGCGATTGGATCTATGGAAAAAAGAGACCGCGGCAAAAATAAGGGTCAAAAAGACCCATAACCATACGCCGTATCGGGGAGAAAAATGGGTAACGGCAATCCCCAGTCCTGAGAGAAAAAAGAGGCCCATGATGATGAGACCGTCGGTTTTGATCCGGTGAAACAGACGCCCTTTTGACCAGGACGTTTTTTGGGCCGGATCCTTTGCAGGAGTTGCGTTCATGATCCCCTCCATACCCTGATGTTGCCCGTGTTTCGGTTGGTCCAGTTTAAAATGATGTGCCCCTCGAGCGATTATTTCCAGGCGACCTTGGGTGGCTTTCTGAGAGGAAGACGGTGATACCGGTATCGGGGGTAGCCCACCATCATGGCGCCGTAGGCCTTGTGCTCAGGGGGTATGCCCAGGGCCTCGGACAGGGGCGGGTAGTGGTTGGCGGCGGTGAAGAAATATCCGCCCCAGCAGGTCCCCAGCCCCAGGGTGGGCGCGAACAGGTCCAGGTAACTCAGGGCGAGAGTGCAATCTTGGGTGCCAAAGGGCCATGACTTGTCCCCATGCGCCACAATGACGTGGGGGGCGCCCCTGCAGATGCGTTCATCTCCCCGGTCCCATTGCTCCACCACCCGGGGGAGTCCTCTCTTTTTCGCCGTTTCAGGTTCTTGCCGTATGGCCAATCGGATCCAGTCAATGACCATGGCGGCCAGCCGTTTGACCTGGTCCCTGTCTTCCACCACCACCCAGTGCCAGGGCTGCTGGTTTTTGGCCGAAGGCGCGTGACAGGCGATCTCTATGAGTTTTTCAAGCCTTTCATGCTCCACCGGCTGGTCTTTGAATGTCCGTATGGACCGCCGGGATCGAAGAAACTGCTCAGCCTGGTGGGAAGATATACGCAATGCGGGATCCACCGGAGGGCAGGCCCCGGGATCGAGCCAGTCGAGGGTGAGTGCGGCTTCAGGGCAGACCGCCACACAGTGTCCACAGTACAGACAGTGCTCCGAGGCATCGGGGGTAAGGCCGGGATAGCCGTCCGGAGCGTGCATCTGGATTACGGCTGAAGGACACTCCGCCACGCAGATGGCGTCCTTGTTGCACTTGTGGGGGTCTATGTGCAGCCAGGTCATGGTCAACCGGCCTCGAGAACGATCAGGGCATCCACGGCCAGGGGACGGCCTTGGTGCAGAATCACCGGGTTGATGTCGATCTCCTTGACGACTTCGTGCTCCAGACCGATCTTTCCCACGTTGATGAGCATGTGGGCCAGGGCGTCCCGGTCAGCAGCCGGCATGCCCCGGACCGCATCCAGGATCTTGTGTCCCTTGATCTCCCCCATCATCTCCAGGGCGTCCCGCATTTCCAGGGGGGCCACCCGGAAGGAGACATCCCTCAGAATCTCCGTAAAGATACCGCCCAACCCGAACATGACGCAGGGGCCGAACTGCGGGTCCCGCGTCAGGCCCACCACCAGTTCCCGTGTCCCTTTGACCATCTCCTGGACCAGAACCGCGCCCGTTTCCGGGTTTACCTCTTTTCGGATGTGTTCAAAGGCGGTCTGGGCCTCCTGTTCATTTCGGATGTCCACCCGGATGAGCCCCTTCTCCGTCTTATGGGCGATTTGCGAATCGCATCCCTTGAGCACCAGGGGATATCCGATCTCCTGGGCCGCTTCCAAGAGGTCCTCCCCTGTTCTGACCAGGCGTTCTCGGGCGACCGGTATGTCATAGGCTGCCAGGACCTGTTTGGAATCATATTCTGAAAGGGACTTTTGGCCCGCCTGCAAGGCGTCTGTAATAATCTCCATGAACTCCTCCATAATCAATAGATGTTTTTAGATCCCTAAATTAGCTGCATTGGTCCCTAATGACAACCCCAAAATGTCATAAAAGCGGGCATGGTCGTGCTTTGGAGCTACGGGGCTGGAGGATTTTTTCGATAGTGTTCCCGTGACAAGGCCAGGGCCCGGACGCTTTCCTCAGGATCGTTGAAAAGGGGAAATATCTCCAAGGCCTTGAATTTTTCAATGAAACGTCTTTCCGTGAGAAGGCTGAGGGCCACCGGTTTGTGATATACCCGGCACAGCTTTCTCATGAACCTGAGGATCTCTTCAGGCCCCCCGGTCTCCCCGCCGATCATTCTGGACATCTGGGGATCGTAGATGAATGACAACACCACCCCGTCGATATCCTGTAGAGACAGGCATTGTTCCAGGGTAAAGACCAGGGGATCGATGTCGTGTATGTCCCCGAAATCCATGGGATTGGACATGCGGATCACCCGTCCTCGGCGGAATCCTTCGATTCGGTCCATGAGACTGCGGGGCAATGGAGGGCAGGTGAACCCGTTTTTTTGGCAGGCATCTCCCAGGATTACGGAAAAACCGCCTGAAAGGGAGATGACCGCCAGCCGGTTCCCTTTCAGGGGGGGCAGCCGGAGGGCTTTGGCAGCGACCGTCATATCATGAATGCTCTTTGCCCGCACCACACCCCACTGTCTGAAGGCCCCTGAGACAATCCGGTCGTTATTGGCCAGTGCGGCGGTATGGGAGTGAGCGATTTCCGCTGAAATGTCGGTGGTATTGGATTTGAAAATCACCATGGGCTTTGGGGTCTCTTTGACCCCTCGCATAAATTCCCGGCCATTTTCTATGCTCTCCAGATAGAGGTGGATTTGTTCGGTCTCCGGGTCTGTACGCAGATATCGGATGAAGTCTGTTTCATCCAAATTTAGTTTGTTGCCCACGCTGATGATCTTGGAAAACCCCACGTGTTCGTCAGAGAAGTGGTAGCCGGATTGTGTGGTCACCCCGCCGCTCTGGATGATCAGTCCGATGGGACCCTTTTTGAACCGATCGGGTCGTAAGGGGTTGAACGGCGTGCAGAGCCCTGATCCCGGGTTGATGATCCCGATGCAGTTGGGTCCGATGAACCGGATCCCGTATCTTTCCGCCACCGAAATAAGACGGGTTTCCGCTTGATTGTGAACGGCCTCAAATTCCCTGAATCCGCCGGTGGATATGACGGCGTGAAGGATGCCTTTGCGGCCGCAGATGTCCAGGGTATCGGCCACCACCCGGGCCGGTACCAGGATGACCGCCAGATCGATCCCCCGGGGCAGGGTCTCGGGATCGGTGATGATCTTCTCCCCATGAACCGTCCCGGCCCGTCGTCCCACCGGATAGATCCCTCCCCTGAACCCCATTTTGCGGCAATGAAGGACGATGTTTTGGGCCAGGTTTCGCGGGTCCTCGGCCACACCGAATACGGCAATGCTTGAGGGGTTGAAAAACGCATCCATTTCTCAATGTCCAGACAGAGAGGCCTATTCTGTTACCAACCAGGGCGTTATATACCAGGGGTTCGCCATATGATCATGGACCGCGGCATGTACAGCGGCCTACTAAACGCCATCCACCTTTTAGCAGGAAGCCCGAAGGTGTCAAGTCAAAAAAACGGCTCCAAAATCCCCTTGACCCTTTTCATCATCAGAAGTATCAAGATGGGGTCTTCAAACTTGTGCCCCGGTTTTAGATGAACATCCAAATAGATGTGAACTGCCATGACCCACACCTCCACTGCCATTATCATGCGAACCTGGGAGTATGGGGAGAGCGATCTTCTGGTCAGCTTTTTCACCCCGGATCAGGGGAGCCTCAAGGGTGTGGCCAAAGGGGCCAGAAAGAGCCGCAAACGCTTTTCCAACTGCCTTGATCTGTTGTGTGTGAGCCGCCTTGAGTATGACAAAAGGCCCGGCAGAGATCTCTGTTTCCTTCATTCCGGCAAGCTCATCCGGGTGTTTCCCGCACTCAGGTCTGATTTCGCTTCATTGGCCCTGGCCAGCTATATGCTGGAACTCACTGAGGTGCTCTTTCCCGTGGGGGTGGTTGAAGAGAGAATGTTTCATCTTCTCAGTTACTTGATGGACGCAATAGAAGGAGGGGGGGAGGTGAGGCAGGTTCGGATACAATTTGAGGCCAGGGCCTTGGCCCTGGCGGGGTATGGCATCAATGTGAGCCGGTGTTGCGTGTGCGGACGGTCCTATGCCGGGGAGGGGCGGGCCGTTTTCAGGCAGCAGAGCGGCGGGATATCGTGTATGCGGTGTGGAAAAGAAACCGCATACAGCCCGGGATTGGACCCGGACTCCGTCAGGCTCCTGAAGAGCGTGCAGGCCCGGCCATGCACCGAGGCGATGGCGGTAAATTGTCAGGAAAAGACCCTGGAAGAGATTCGACGGGTGCTGGATCTCCACATCCAATATCAGACCGGAAAACGCTTCAAATCGGCTGAATATCTACTGTAAACCGGGAATAAATCGCCCGGCCCGTTCAGGACGGTTTCGTGGGCACATGGGTTGCGGGAACGGTATCCCGGGTGGTGAGGTAGAGTCCCGCATTGATGAGGATCGCACATCCGCAGATCACAAAGGCGGTGGAGTAGAGTTCCCCTGGCTGGGCCGCATCTCCGCTCAAATATTTCATGACGCCTCCGAGGCTGTGCATAAAGAGTCCGCCCCCGAACATGGTGAAAAAATTGATTCCCGCCATGGCGGTCCCGGACATATGTGGGGGCATCAACTCCTTGATATGGGCATAACTCACCTGGTTGAAGGCGGCGAAAAAGCCCAGAAGGAATAACAGAGCGCCCAGCAGGGGAAGGAGGGCAGGGGCGGACCAGCGGGAGACGAGAAAGACCGCTGCACTGGCGATTAAGGAGCCGATGAGGATGGCTTTCTTTCTCGATTTTAACAATCGATCCGATATCACACCGCCCCCGGGAGATCCTAAGATGAACCCCATACTGATCAGGAGGATGAGGTTTCCTGCCACCAGGGGAGATAATCCCAGGTATTCCATAAGAAAAGGCCCGGCCCACAGGGACTGAATCGCGGCATAGGCCCCGTATCGAAGAAAGATGCTCATGGAGATGGCCCAATAGCTCCAGTTGCCAAAGAGGGTCTTGAGGGATCCCAGGGAGGAGCGGGAGTTCCCCGCTCTCCCAGATGGCTCTGCCCACGGCTGTTGATCCGCCGGCGCATCCCGTACGATGAGGATGAACCCTAAGATGAAGATGGCGTGCAAGAGGGCCAGTACCATAAAGGCATTTCGCCATCCCATCAGTCCCACCAGCATGGCCAGGGGGCTGGTGGCGGCTACGCTCCCCAGGGTCCCCAGGGCCAGGAACAAGCCTGATACCGTAGCAAACTTATGGGGCTCGAACCAGCGGGTGAGCAGGACCAGGGATCCCATGAGATTGGCCGACATCCCCAGCCCGAGAAGGGCCCGGCCTGTGACCCCCGCGGACAGGGTGTGGGCCTGGGCAAACAGCAGGGTCCCGGCCAGACCGACCCCATTGAGTATCACCATGGTGCGCCGGGCGCCCGCACGGTCCAGGACCATGCCCAATGGGATCTGAACCAATGCAAAGGCATAAAAGAAGGCGGCGCCCAGCAGGCCCAGATCCTCAGGGCCCAGATGCAGGTCCTGGCTCAGGTCCGGGGCGATCACCGCGGCCGATGCCCGGTAAAAGAGAGAGGTGAGGAACAGGGAGGCGGAAACCCCGAATATGGCCCATCGCTTGTGGTTCATAACGCTTCGATTGGATGAGGGACGTGTTCAGCCGGAGGGGTCAACGACCGGCAGAGGCATCCAAGCGTCCAGGGGATAGGCCGGGCCTCGCGTTATCAAGGGGGAAACCGATCACACCATCTCCAGGACAGTGGCCATGGATACACCGCCCCCGCCGCACAGGGTAGCGAGACCCAGTGTTTTACCCTTCTTTTTCATGGCGTAGAGGAGAGTGGTCATGATCCGACATCCAGTGGCCCCTACCGGATGACCCAGCCCGATGCCCGATCCATTGATATTGGTGATCTCCCGGTTGAGCCCCAGTTCCTTTTCGCAGCCCAAGTATTGCGCGGCAAAGGCTTCATTGAGCTCTATGAGCTCAAAATCCGCTAAGGTAAGGTCCGGATTCCTTTTGAGCAGATCACGGACCGCCGGTACCGGACTCAGACCCATGACCGAAGGATGACAGGCCCCCCGTCCGATGGCCCGAATCCTGGCCAGGGGTGGGATGCCCAGCTCATCGGCCTTTTCTCTCGACATGATGACCATGGCGCTGGACCCGTCGTTGATTCCCGAAGAATTGCCGGCGGTGACTTTCCCTGTTTTGGGCACAAAGGCGGGCGGGAGTTTGGTCAGTTGTTCCATGGTGAGCCCCGGCCGGAAGTGCTCATCCTTGTCAAAAATGATGGGGGGCTTATTCTTTTTCTGCGGGATTTCCACGGGAACGATCTCCTCCCTGAAATCGCCGTTCTGGGTGGCCCGCTCCGTATTATTGTGACTTCTGAGGGCCACCTCATCCATTTCCTCGCGGCTGATGTTGTGGAGTTGGGCAATGAATTCAGCGGTATGTCCCATGATATACGGTTTTCCTTTGAAAAGCTCCAAGGGCAATCCCTCTTTTACCGGCCCTTCCTCAGGATGGGGGAGGAGATGGGACCCGCAGTGAAGGGCATGGATCATGACATCTACAAATGCCTGGTCCTGCAGCCTGCAGCCCCACCGGGCCCCGGGTACCGCATAGGGGGCCCCGGACATATGCTCTGTGCCTCCTGCCAGGATAATATCCGCCATTCCCGCCTGTATCATGGCCATGCCCGAGATGACCGCCTCCATCCCTGAGATGCACACCCGGTTGATGGTGACTGCGGGGACATGATCCGGTATGCCGGCCATGAGGGCTGAAACCCTGGCCACATTCAGGGCATCCACGGGTTCCATACAGCATCCGAATCGGACGTCATCGATTATGTCCGGTTCAATGCCGGCTCTCTTTACGGCCTCTTTCATACTGACACTGCCGATCACCGCACCGTTCACATCTCGCAGGCTTCCACCAAACGCCCCGATGGCGGTTCGGCATGCAGAAACAATTACAACTTCTTTCATTGTTGATACCTCGCTGATTATTTTTTAAGGATTTTCAGGTCTCCGGATTTACTGTCTCCTGATCCCTGTTCGGGCTGTTGTTCCGCCTGGGGCGGGGGGATACCCCAAGCCCCTATAGGAGTCGATTCTCCTTCAATCTGTCCATCAGAATATCCGTGGCCTCCTTCGGGGTTCCCTCGATCATCTCTCCCTTGCGCTCGAACTTGGGCGCAAAGGTCTTGATCACATGGGTCAAAGATCCCTGGAGTCCCACTTCAGCGGTGGTCACGCCGATGTCTGCAGCGTTCCAGATCTCAATGGGGGCCTTTTCCCGGCAGGCATCAATCAGGTTTCCCACCCGGGGATATCGGGGGGTATTGAGTTCCCCGATGACGGTCAACAGGGCCGGCAACGCGCATTGAACCACCTCGAAACCGTCCTCGAGCCGTCGCTTGACGCTGAGGGTCTTTTTCTTGACCGATTCAATCTCAAATACATAGGTGACCTGGGGAAGGCCCAAATAATCGGCCACTTGCGGTCCGATCTGGGCCGTGTCCCCGTCAATGGCCTGTCGACCGCACAAAATGAGGTCATAGGGGCCCGCCTTTTCCACGGCCTTGCCCAGCGTATAGGAAGTGGCCCAGGTGTCTGCGCCGGCAAAGGCCTTGTCGGACAGTAGGATGCCCTTGTCCGCGCCCATGCCCAAGGCCTCGGATATGGCATCGATGGCCTGGGGAGGACCCATGGAAATGGTCGTTATCCTGCCGCCATACGTCTCTTTCAGGGAGAGAGCCGCCTCCAGGGCGTGCCGATCATCGGGGTTGATGATGCTCTCGATCCCTTCGCGGATCAGGTTCCCTGTCTTGGGATCCAGTTTCACTTCGGTAGTATCCGGCACCTGCTTCACTAAAACAATGATATTCATGGTCCTTGCTCCAATCGATTCTTTTGTCCACAATGCACCCCTGATGTCTCAACCATCCGGGGATCTGTCCTAAATGACTTTTTTGTCCTTTAACCCTCCCAGGGCCTGGGCATCGTAATGGAGGGCGGCCCCGTATACGGCCTGGTTGTGCTCTCCAAAACGGGGGGGGAAAGAGAGCCTCCGGCCGGACGCGTTCACAAACGGTGAAATATAGGGGGGTGGGGCCAGGGTAATGGTGGTGCCTGTCACCGGATCATCCGCAAAGAGGAGACGTCGGTCCACCAGAGGATCGGTGATCACCTCTGAAATGGTCTGGATTTTGCTCACCGGGAGGGTGATGGAATGGAGCAATCGGATCAGTTCCTCGGATGAGTGGTGACAGGTGATGTCATTGATAAGCCTGTTCATATTCTGAACGTCTTTTATCCGCCCTGCGTTTTTTTCATATTCCGGCCGGTCCAGGGAACGGAAGATCTCCAGGCCCACCAGTGATTTCCATTGCCGGTCGTTCCCCACGGCGAGATAGATGAACCCGTCAGCCGTCCGATACACCGACACCGGGCAGAAGAACTCGTGGGTATTGCCCCGGCGGGTGATGTGTTGGCCAAAACTCGCTGTAAAGGTGATGGGTACCGTGAGCCACGACACCGCGGATTCAAACATGGACTGGTGAATGCACTCCCCTTCCCCCGTGGCCTGCCGTTTGAACAGGGCCTTCATGAGCCGTCCATAGGCGTGCTCGCTGGTCCCCATATCGGGAAGGGGGATGCCCAGCACCTGTGGATCCCCTTCCGTTTCCCCGGTCATTTCCATCAGTCCCGAGCGGGCCTGCAGGATGGGATCGTAAGCCGCCTCATTGCTGTCCGGGCCAAACCCGGTGACCCCCAGCCAGATGATATCCGGTTTCAAGGCCTTGAGGGATTCATAGTCGATGCCCAGTTTTTGATAATTCCTGGGAAGCTGATTGGTGGCAAAAATGTCGATGTCCAGTTTTTGGATCAGCGAGCGGAAGATCTCCTGGCCCTCGGGCTGGGCGAGGTCCAGGGTCAAGGCCTCCTTGCCCGCATTGATGCAGAGAAAATAGGTGTTCATCCGCTCTTCACCCAGGAGATTTTCCCCGATCATCCGGTTGGGATCCCCGTACACGGGATGTTCCAGCCGGATGACCCGGATGCCATCGTGGGCCAGACGGTATGTAAGATAGGGTAACACGGTGGCCTGTTCCAGGGACAGGACCGTCAGGTTCTCAAACAGGTTCATGGGTTCTCTCTAATGATCAAAACGATGGATCGGTTCCGTGAAATTGAGGCGCGACGCAGCAAATGACGCTTACGGTTTACTGTATGGCTTTGAGCCTGTCAAGACGTTTTTGGGGAACGGCTGAGGCCTGGCTTTTGATAGCGCATGACCGCCCGGTTGTGTTCCTGCAGCGTCTTTGAAAAATGATGACTTCCATCGTTTTTGGATACAAAATAGAGATAATCGGTTTTTTCGGGCCACAGGACCGCCTCAATGGCCTCCTTGCCCGGATTGGCGATGGGCCACGGGGGGAGACCCCTTATGACGTAGGTATTATAGGGGGTATAGGTGCGCAGGTCCTTTCGGGTGAGATTTCCGTTAAAGTCCTCGATTCCGTAGATGACCGTGGGGTCGCTCTCCAGTCTCATCCCCTTTTGAAGCCGGTTTAAAAAAACACTGGCAATGAGCGGGCGCTCCCGGGCCAGGCCGGTCTCCCTTTCAACCATGGAGGCCAGCGTGATGACCTCTCTCATGCCCAAACCGGATGCCTCGATTCGAGGCCTCAAGGGGTCGGTGATCTTTAGAAATCGTTTGATCATGGTATCAATGATCAAATCGGGCGGGAGATCGCGTGAGAACCGATAGGTGTCCGGATACAAAAATCCCTCCACACTGGGACCGGAAAGCCCGTATTTGTCCAGGATTTCCGGATCCTGGGTAAGAGCCAGGAATTGCTCCTTGTTCACCAGACCCTTTTTTGCCAAAACGGTAGCGATCTGGGATACGGTGAACCCTTCGGGCAGGGTGACCTGGTGGGTCAGGATTTGGCCCCGGGCAAGCATATGGAGGATCTCGAGGGGAGACATTTGGGCACTGAATTCATATTCCCCCGCCTTTATGTGGCGGCCATAGCGCATCAGCCTGCTCCACAGGAGGAGCGCATGTTTCCCTGTGATAAGCCCCTTATTTTCCAGTTGATCAGCCACCTGTCTGAGGGTGGCCCCGCGGGGCACCACAAGCGTACAGCTACGACCCGCTTTTTCAGCGGGCGTGGTCAGGGAGAAGACCATGCCCATGAACAGGAGTGCACCGATGAGAAAAAGGCCCCCTGTGATGAGAAAAAGGGCTTTTTTATGGGTAAATTTTGCGACCATACCGAATATGACTCCCCCTAAGTACAATACAGAGGGTCGATCATAAGTCAAGACCTGCTTATGGGATGGCCTTCTGAGTGGGGGCCGTCGTCAAATGTCCGCCCGGTTTTCCATGGACCACCGGATTGGCCCGTAATTGAATAACGTTACTAATAACAGGAGGTTAACTTAAAACCAGGCACCGGCTTTATGGAAGAGGCCGCCAGGTGCCGATTTTTTGGTGACTTCTTGCGGATGTGGCGTTCATTTTTTCTTGACACCTTGAAAAATTCGGATATAAAGGATGCTTGTTACAAAATGCACAAGATACCCAAGGTCTATAAAAGGTGTTGTCTCAGGTTCCCGTTGGGGGGGCCGAAATTCATACCAACAACGATAAGGAGGAACGCATAATGTCAAACCTTATACCACCACATGGTAAAGAAGAAAAATTGATGCCGTTATTGCTCCAAGGGGCTGAGTTAGTGGAAGAAACTGAAAAGGCCAAATCACTGAAACAGATGCAGATTACCTCCCGAGAGGCCTCTGATCTGATCATGATGGGCATCGGTGCCTTCACCCCCCTAACCGGTTTTATGACCAAGGCCGACTGGCAGGGGGTCTGCGATAAGTTCCTCATGGCCGACGGCACCTTCTGGCCCATCCCCATTACGGTCTCCACGGACGACGAAAACATCAAAGAAGGGGATGAAATTGCGTTGGTGGACCAGGAAACCGGGACCACCATTGCCACCATGAAAGTCTCCGAAAAATACACCATTGACAAAGAACATGAGTGCAATTCCGTTTATACCACCACCGATATGGAGCATCCCGGGGTCCAGAAGGTGATGGCCCAGGGCAAATACAACCTGGCCGGACCGGTCAAGGTCATTAGTGAGAGCTATTATCCGGAAGATTTCAAAGAACTGTATCAGAGACCCGCAGAGTCGCGGAAGATGTTTGAGGAACTGGGATGGCAGAAAATCGCCGCCCTGCAACTCCGCAATCCCATGCACCGGTCCCATGAATTTTTGGCCAAGATTGCGGTGGAGGTCATGGATGGGGTTTATATCCACCAACTGGTGGGTAAGCTGAAACCGGGCGATATCCCGGCGGATGTCCGGGTGAAGGCCATCAGCGCCCTGGTGGATAACTGGTTCGTCGAGGGCACAGTGGTCCAGGGCGGTTATCCCATGGAGATGAGATATGCGGGCCCGAGAGAGGCCCTGTTACACGCCACCTTCCGACAGAACTACGGCTGCAGCCATATGATTATCGGCCGGGATCATGCCGGAGTCGGCGATTACTATGGTCCTTTTGACGCCCAGCGGATTTTCAATGAAATCCCTGAAGGCGCCCTCAAGTGTGAAAACCTGAATATCGACTGGACGTTCCACTGCTACAAGTGCGGCGGCATGGCCTCCATGAGGACTTGCCCCCATGGGAAAGAGGATCGGCTGCTCCTTTCAGGCACCATGGTCCGAAAGACCCTGTCCGAAGGGGGAGACCTTCCTGCGGAATTCTCCAGGCCCGAGGTGGTAAAGATCCTTCAAAATTACTATCAGAATCTGGAAGATAAAGTCGAAGTCAAGCTGCACGGCGCAGCCACAGGTGATGTAAAGAAGTAAAAAACTCGGGCCACCCAATCCCAAGTTAAGAAAGGAGGTGTTTTTAGGGTAGATTTTTCATGGAGTCTGTAAGCGAGTGTTTCATAATTATAAATTGTGAATTCAGGAGGTAACATAATGCCAAGTTTTGTAATTACAGAAAAATGCGATGGTTGCAAAGGGCAGGATAAGACAGCTTGCATGTATATCTGTCCCAACGACCTGATGTACCTGGATATGGATAAGATGAAGGCATATAACCGGGATCCTTCCATGTGCTGGGAATGTCAGTGTTGTGTCAAGATTTGCCCCCAGCAGGCCATGGATGTCCGTGGGTATGCGGACTTTATTCCGCTGGGCGCCAGCTGTGTGCCGCTCCGGGGTTCCGAGGATATCATGTGGACGGTCAAGTTCCGGGACGGCAGTGTGAAAAGGTTCAAATTCCCCATCAGGACCACTGAAGAGGGAACTGCGGATCCGTTAGCTGGATATGCCACCCATGATGACCTGAACAATGAAGCCTTGGCCACCGAGCCCGAATCTCTGGGCATCGATGTTCCCACAGTATAGAGAAAGGAGGTATGTAGATATGGCAAATTTTGAAACAGTAGAAGTTAAGACCGACCTCCTGATTCTCGGTGGGGGATTTTCAGCGTGTGGTGTGGCCACAGAGGCAGCGTACTGGGCCAAGAAGAACGGTTTGAAGGTGACCCTGGTGGATAAGGCGGCCCTGGATCGAAGTGGCGCCGTGGCCATGGGTCTATCGGCCATCAACCAGTATGTGGGGTTGAGAGATGGTGATAACACCTGTGAGGATTACGTGCGCTACGTGCGTCAGGACCTGATGGGGATTTCCAGGGAAGACCTGGTCTACAACATCGCCCGTCACGTGGACTCCACTGTGCACCTGTTTGAGAAATGGGGTCTCAAGATCTGGACGGATGAAAACGGAAAGTACGTGCATGAAGGGCGCTGGCAGCTCATGATCAACGGCGAGTCCTACAAGATTCTCATTGCCGAGGCCGCCAAGAACGCCATCGCGGATGCAGGCGGAGAGATCTATGAAAGGGTCTTCATCGTTGAGCCGTTGATGGATGGCAACAAGTGTGTGGGTGCGGTGGGTTTCAGCACCCGTGAAGAGAAATTCTACGTCTTCAAGGCCAAGGCCACTGTGGCCACCATGGGCGGCGCGGTTCACGTGTTCAGGCCCAGGTCGGTGGGTGAGGGGTTTGGACGTTCCTGGTATCCGCCGTTTAATACCGGTTCCAGTGCCTACTTCACCATCAAGGCCGGCGCGGAGATGACCTGTCAGGAAGTCCGGTTTATCCCGGTCCGTTTCAAGGATGCCTACGGTCCTGTGGGCGCCTGGTTCCTCCTGTTTAAATCAAGGGCCATCAGCGCAGAGGGCGGTGAGTACATGGCGGTCCGCAAAGACGAACTCCAGAACTGGGCCCCCTACGGCCTGGCCAAGCCCATTCCCGCCAACCTGAGAAACTATCTCGGTATGCTGGATATCGATGCAGGCTTGGGTCCCCTGTACATGGAGACCGACGAGGCCATTAACAAGATTGCCGAGGAATTCAAGGATGATCCCAAGGCCTTCAAGAAAAAGATGAAAGAGCTGGAGGCCGAGGCATGGGAAGACTTCCTGGATATGACCATCTCCCAGGCCCATCTCTGGGCGGCGTTGAATGTCAAGCCCGAAGAGAAGCACTCTGAGATCGCTGCATGCGAGCCTTACTTTATCGGCTCCCACTCCGGCGCCTCCGGCGCCTGGGTCAGCGGTCCGGAAGATCTGGATACCCCCTATAAGTGGGGATACGCCAATATGACCACGGTGGATGGGCTGTTTGCGGCGGGCGATGCCTCTGGTGCATCCAGCCACAAGTTCTCCTCCGGTTCCCATGCGGAAGGTCGGATCACCGGTAAGGCGGCCATCAAATATATCGTGGAAAAGGGCGCAGAGCCCAATGTGGATGCCGCCAAGGTGGATGAGCTCAAGACCAAGATCCTGAACCCCATTGACCGGTACCCGCAGTTTAACAAAGAGACCACGGATCCCGCCATCAACCCCAACTACCTGCTGTGGCGTCAGTTCATGGATCGTCTCCAGAAGATCATGGACGAGTACGCAGGCGGTGTGACCGCGGCCTTCAAGACCAGCAAGGCCAACCTGGAAAGGGCCATGGAGTTGTTCGTGTATCTGAAGGAAGACTCCGAAAAACTGGCTGCCGAAAACATCTACTCCCTGGAAAGGTGCTGGGAGAATATGCACCGGATGTGGCAGGCCGAAGCCCACGTGCGGACCATGCTGTTCCGGGAGGAAACCCGTTGGCCCGGATATTATTTCAGATCCGACACCCCCAAGATGGACGAAGAGAACTGGCACTGCTTTGCCAACTGCCGGTTTGATCCTGCATCGGGTGAGTGGGAAATGATGAAGAAAGATGTCTGGAACATCCCGGGTGTATAGCCCTTAACCTTTGTTGTTAACCCGTGCTCCAGGCGCCTTGAATGGCGTCTGGAGCATTTTCGTAACCGTTACTTCTGTCCACCCCGGCCCTTCAATCAGCGTATCTGGTCAATGAACATTTCCATCAGCCAGTTATTTGTTTGGTGCTAAAATGGGTATTGACGAAATACGCTTTTTGTATTATGAAGGCGTGGATCTTTCCAAAAAGAACTCAATAAAATATAACTTTGGAGGAGACAATGGCAGATGTTGAAACGACAAACCAGAGCATATTAGTGGTTGGCGGAGGGATGAGCGGGATTACCGCTGCGCTGGAAGCGGCTGAGGCCGGTTATGACGTGGTACTCATCGAAAGGAACCCCTATTTGGGCGGTCGAGTGACCCAGCTGTATCAGTACTTTCCCAAACTGTGCCCGCCAAATTGCGGTTTGGAGATTAATTTCCGGAGGATGCGGCAGAACCCCAAAATCCGTTTTTTTACCATGGCTGAGCTGAGCAGCGTATCTGGACAGGAAGGAGACTATGACGTCTCCATCAAGCTGTCTCCACGGTATGTGAACGAAAAATGTACCTGCTGTGGAAAGTGTGCCGAGGTGTGTGAGACCGAGATAGACAACCCGTTCAATTATGGCATGGACAAGATCAAGGCGGCCTATCTCCCCCATGAATTCGCCTTTCCCATGCGGTATGTCCTGGATTCTTCCATTGCAGGAACCGAGGATGGAAAGAAGTGCCTTGAGGCGTGTGAGTACGGCGCCATTGATCTGGATATGCAGGAAACCACTTTTGATCTGAAGGTAGGCGCCATTGTCTGGGCCGGCGGGTGGGATCCCTATGACGCGGCCCAGGTCGATTACTACGGTTTTGGAGAATACCAAAATGTGATCACCAATGTCATGATGGAACGGCTGGCAGCGCCCAACGGGCCTACGGGAGGGAAGATATTGCGGCCCTCTGATCAAAAAGAGCCCAAGAATATCGCCTTTATCCAGTGCGCAGGGTCAAGGGATGAGAACTTCCTCCCCTATTGCTCCGGAATCTGTTGTCTCGCTTCCCTGAAGCAGACCACCTATGTGAGAGAACGACATCCGGATTGCGAGATGACCATCTTTTTCATAGACATCCGGGCCCTGGACCGGTTGGAGGATTTTTACACCAAGGTCCAGGAGGATGAAAAAGTCACCTTTATCAAGAGCAAGATCGCCAATATTGCCGAGGACGAAGAGACCGGCGGCCTTGTACTCGAAGGCGAGAATACCCGGACCGGCGAACAGATCCTCATGAATTTCGACATGGTTGTTCTGGCGACCGGTATGGTGCCCAATCAGATAGCCATAGAGCCTCCGCCCGATGTCTCCTATGATGAGTACGGGTTCTTGACCAATGATCCGGAGAAGCGGGGAATCTACGGGGCCGGCTGCTCCAGAAGGCCGACAGATGTGGCCTCATCTGTTCAGGACGCCACAGCAGCGGCTTTAAAGGCTATCCAATCAATCGCGAGGAGGTAACTCGATGGACAAAAAGACAGCACTATATATCTGCACCGGATGCGGCATTGGAGATGCCCTCGACATAGAGCAGCTCAAAGAGGAAGGGACCGAAGATTTCACCATTGCTGAGATCAAGGAACATCCCTGTCTGTGCGGTCCTGAGGGTGTCGAACTCATCAAGAAGGATATTGAAGAAGAAGGGGTCAATACCATTATCATTGCCGCCTGTTCGCCCAGGGTGAACTATGATGTATTCAACTTCGGACCGGACAAGATCGTGGACCGGGCCAATCTGCGGGAACATGTGGCGTGGAGTCAGCCTCCCGGAGAAGAGGACACCCAGATGCTGGCCGAAGATATCCTGAGGATCAGTTGCACCCGGGCGGACAATACCCAACTGCCGGAACCCTACAAGGCTGAAGAGGAGTACTCCAGGGATATCCTGGTGGTGGGCGGCGGGCTGGCCGGCATGACGGCGGCCCTGGAGACGGCCAATGCCGGATATCAGGCCGTTTTAGTGGAAAAGGAAGACCACCTGGGCGGGTTTCTGGCCAAAATGAAGCAGACCATTACCATGCCCTACAAGGAGCTTGCGGACACCGGTGCGGAGGATTTGGTCAACCAGGTGACCGAAAATCCCAAAGTCAAGGTATATACCTCTGCCACGGTGGAGAAGATCACCGGAGGGCCCGGTATTTATTCCGTGGATATCAAATCCAATGGAGATGCCGTCACTGAGCGGGTAGGGGCTGTTGTTCAGGCCACTGGATGGGTTCCCTATGATGCCAACAAACTGGGGCATCTGGGCTACGGCAAGATCAAGGACGTGGTCACCAACGTGGAAATGGAAGAGATGGCTGCGGCCGGGAAAATCACCCGGCCCTCGGACGGAAAAGAGGCCAAGAATGTGCTCTTTATCCAGTGTGCCGGGTCCAGGGATCCGGAACACCTGCCCTACTGCTCTTCGGTGTGCTGTATGGTCTCCCTGAAGCAGGCCACCTACCTCAAGGAGCAGGATCCCGAGACCGTCAATTACATCCTGTACAAGGATGTCCGTACCGTGGGCCAGTGCGAGGATTTCTATCGAAAGGCCCAGGAGGACGGAAATATATTCATTCGGGGGGAAGCAGCCAATGTGGGCGAGGACGGCGGAAAGTTATTCGTAGAAGCAAATGACGAACTTTTGGGGGAAAAGGTCAAGATCGAGGACCTGGATATGGTGGTGCTGGCCGTGGGTATGGTGCCGGCCTCCAAGCCGGAGACCACGCCGAGGATCAAGGCCCCTGCGGATGCGGAAAATGCGGACGAGAATGGCATGATAGAGGTCCTGCCGGATTCCGGATTTTTCAGCAATTCGGCCCTCAACTTAGCCTATCGCCAGGGACCGGAACTCCCCACGCTGAAATATGGGTTCCCCGATTCCCATTTCATATGCTTTCCCTATGAGACGCGGCGTACGGGAGTTTATTCTGCCGGATGCGTGAGAAGGCCCATGGAGACCGCCAAGGTGATGGATGATGCGGCCGGTGCGGCCATGAAGGCCATCCAGTGCACGGAACTAACGGCCGAAGGCAAGGCGGTCCATCCCAGGGCCGGGGACATGAGCTTCCCGGAATTCAACATGAGCCGGTGCACCCAGTGCAAACGCTGTACAGAGGAATGTCCGTTCGGCGCCATCAATGAGGACGAAGAGGCCAACCCCCTGCCCAGTCCCACCCGGTGCCGCAGATGCGGGGTATGTATGGGGGCCTGTCCGGAACGGATTATCTCTTTCAAGGATTACTCGGTGCGCATGATCGGGCAGATGATCAAATCGGTCCACGTGCCTGAGGAAGACGAGGAAAAGCCCAGGGTGATTTGTCTGATCTGCGAAAACGATGCCTATCCGGCATTGGATATGGCGGGGATCCGGCGGATGAAATGGAGTCCCTATGTGCGGTTCATCCCCATGCGGTGCCTGGGGTCCATGAACCTGGTCTGGATCGCGGATTCCCTCTCCAGGGGGATTGACGGGGTCCTGCTGTTGGGATGTCGCCACGGGGATGACTACCAGTGCCATTTTGTCAAGGGGAGCGAGTTGGCCGAGACCCGGCTGGGCAAGGTGTCCGAGACCTTGGACCGGCTGGCCCTGGAGTCGGAACGGGTGCACTTTGAAGAAGTGAGCATCACGGATTACGACAGGATACCCGAGATCATCAATACGTTCATGGAGAAGTTGGAGGAAGTGGGACCCAACCCGTATAAGGGGTGGTAATCGAATTGAGAATTGATCCTTGACATACAAAGATCGTGGGTAGAAACATGCCTTAATGGATATTTAATCAGTAATATCAATTTTCAATAGAATAAGGGGTCGCTTATGGAAACAATGGTGAATTATGATCCCTCCTTTGCCGAAGAGGTCTTTCAGAATGTGGACGCAGGGGAAGAGATTAAGATGTGCATGAACTGTGGGGTTTGCGCCGGGTCATGCCCCCTGCGTCACCAGATGGACTATCCGCCTCGGCAGATTTTTTCCTTGATCCGATCAGGGAAGCGGGATGTGGTGCTCAACAGCAATTCCATCATGCTCTGTACCTCGTGTTACACCTGCGTGGTCAAGTGCCCGCGGTCCATCCCGGTGATGGATGTGATGCATGGACTGGCCCATTATGCCATCAAACAGGG
>JAIPDZ010000036.1 GCA_021737425.1 Deltaproteobacteria bacterium | reverse complement strand
TGGGAGATGGAACAAAATTGGAGTTTAGCAGCCTAAAGGGGTTTAAGGATATTCTGCCTGAAGAGGTGGGGGAATGGCAGCAGCTTGAAGCGGCGGCCAGGAGGCGATTCGAGGTCTTCGGATTTCAGGAGATCAAGACCCCCATCCTGGAAAAGACAGAGCTCTTCAGCCGGGGCATTGGTCAGGACACGGATATTGTGTCCAAGGAGATGTATTCCTTTGCGGATGTCAAGGGACGGGGAATGACCATGAGACCCGAGGCCACCGCCTCGGTGGTGAGGGCCTATATTCAGCACCGGCTCTATGAAAACTATCCTGTACAGAAGCTCTACTCCATCGGTCCCATGTTCCGGCACGAACGCCCCCAAAAGGGGCGGTTCAGGCAGTTTCATCAGATCAATGCCGAACTCTTCGCAGACCCAGGACCCAGGAGTGATGCGGAAATCATCCTCATGGCCATGGGCCTGTTTGAGGCCATCGGGTTGAGCGATATTTCGCTTCACCTCAATTCCCTGGGGTGTGCCCGATGCCGTTCCCCCTTCAGGGAGGCCCTTCAGGCCTATCTGATCGACAAAACCGCATCTTTGTGTGAGGACTGTAAGAGGCGGTCCCAGACCAACCCCCTAAGGGTGTTTGACTGCAAGATGGATCCCTGCAAGGCGGTCATAGAAGATGCCCCTTCCATCATGGAATTCCTCTGTCAGGCGTGTCAGGACCACTTTGATGCGGTAAAGGGGTATCTCACCCAATTGGACCTCCCCTTTGTCCTGAATCCCCGGCTCGTCCGGGGACTGGATTATTACAATCGGACCACCTTTGAAATCCAGACCCAACATCTGGGCGCCCAAAATGCGGTGGCCGGGGGCGGGCGCTATGACGGTCTGGTGAAATTGCTGGGAGGGCCCGACCATCCGGCCATCGGTTTTGCCGTGGGCATGGAAAGGGTGACGGCCCTCTTGGAAGCGGTGGGACGGCCGGAATCCACAATCCCGGATCTGTTTATCGCCGCCCTGGGCCCGCGTGCGGATCAGGCTTCCTTTGCATGGGCCGAGGACCTGAGAAGACGGGGGTTCTGGGTGGAAATGGACTATGGGGGCAAGGGCCTCAAATCCCAAATGAAAAAAGCCGGACGACTGAATGTGGAGAAAGTCCTGATCGTGGGGGACCATGAAATGAACGCAGGTGAAGGCATCCTGAGAGACATGAATAAGAAAGATCAAATCAAGGTGCCTCTGGATCAATTGACACAGACCTTGGCCCGGGACCATTTGAAATGACCGAAGCGGAACATGTGAACATCGACGCCATGGAAGGATGGGTCCGCACCCATGACTGCGGGGCCTTAAGACGGGGCCATATCGGGCAAGAGGTCATTTTGATGGGCTGGGTCAACCACCGCAGGGATTTGGGTCATCTCATTTTCATTGACCTGCGTGACAGGGAGGGGATTACCCAGGTGGTGTTGGATCCCCAGGAAGCAGAGGCCGTGCATGCGCGTGCCCGTGTGCTCAGGAATGAATGGGTCCTGGCGGTGAAAGGGACGGTGGCCCCCCGCTTAGAGGGGCAGGAGAATCCGGGGATGCCCACCGGGGATATCGAACTCAAAGCCGCCCGGATCAAAATCCTGAATGTGACCGAGACCCCGCCCTTTCAGGTGGACGGTGCAGTGGACGCTGCTGAGACCCTGCGGATGAAGTACCGCTACCTGGAGTTGAGAAGGCCTGAACCGTTCGGGAATCTCCGCAAACGTCATCAGATCGCCTCGGGCATCCGGCGATATCTGGATCAAGAAGGGTTTGTGGAGGTGGAAACCCCCTTTCTTACCAAGAGCACGCCGGAAGGGGCCCGGGATTATCTGGTCCCCAGCCGGGTCAACAAGGGGATGTTTTATGCGCTCCCCCAGTCCCCCCAGCTGTTCAAACAACTCCTCATGATATCCGGTTTTGACCGCTACTATCAGCTGGTCCGGTGCTTCAGGGACGAGGATTTGAGGGCCGACCGGCAGCCGGAATTCACCCAGGTGGACCTGGAGATGTCCTTTGTGGACGAGGCCCGGGTCATGGCGGTTTTTGAGGGGATGATGCACACCCTGTTTCAGGACATTCTGGGGAAGGAGGTTTCCCTCCCCATCCCTCGGCTCACCTACAAGGAGGCCATGGAGGGTTTTGGAACAGACCGGCCCGACCTCAGATTCGGAATGACCCTTACGGACATCACCCCCATCGCCGGGGATTCGGATTTCAAGGTATTCAGGGAAGTCATCCGGTCCGGCGGGGTGGTTAAGGCCATCCGGGTAAGAGGGGGCGCGGACGCCTATTCCCGAAAGGGTTTGGACGGGCTTGCCGAGGGGGTCACCCAGGCGGGGGGCAAGGGCCTGGCATGGGTCAAACGCACCCAATCCGGCTGGCAGTCCTCATTGACCAAGTTTTTTACGGAGGAAGCCCAATCAGCCCTCAACCGGCAAATGGATGCCCAACCCGGGGATTTGGTGCTCATGGTGGCGGACCAGCCCCATATCGCCGATCCGGCATTGGGGAACCTGCGCATTCGGGTGGCCCGGGAACAGGATATGATTCCCCGGGACCAGTATGCGTTCGTGTGGATTACCGAGTTCCCGCTGGTGGAATACGACCCGGACGAGGGCCGGCTGGTGGCCGTGCACCACCCCTTTACCGCGCCCTTACGGGAAGACCTTCCCCTCTTGGATCAACACCCGGAGCAGGTCCGGGCCAGGTCCTATGACCTGGTGTTGAACGGCTCTGAGATCGGGGGCGGAAGCATTCGAATTCACACCCTGGCCACCCAGCAAAAGATTTTCAAGACCCTGGGGATCCCTTTGGAGCAGGCTGAGTCCAAGTTCGGGTTTCTGCTGGAGGCCCTGCGCTACGGTGCGCCCCCCCATGGGGGTATGGCCCTGGGATTGGACCGCCTGGTGGCCATGATGACCGGGGTGGACTCCATCCGGGAGATTATCGCCTTTCCCAAAACCACCCGGGGGACCTGTCCCCTGACCGAGGCCCCCTCCGCAGTCAGTGAAACCCAGCTGAAGGAACTGGGCCTGAAGCTTACAAAAGCCGCCCGACCGCATTAGAATTTTCAGCATATACCTCGTACACGGGCCCCGGAAACGGGCACACACCCATTTGCACCCGGGATCGTCTAAAGCCGCTCACACCCCTGGTATTGATCCCAAAAAAGACGGTTCACCCCATTTACATTGCCTGTTTTGCCCTTTTTGTCTTGAAACCCCGGGATACAATGTCTATTTTCCTTGACAACATGAGACCCTTGGGGCATAAGGGCTGATTTAAAATTCCACTATTTATACAGAAAGGATGTGATTCAAATGGTTTGTCAAACCGTTAAGCACGGGCATGATTGTTTTTTCATGACCAAGAAGGGATGTTCTTTTAATGGCGGCACCTGTCATATCATTGTTGAGGCGTGTGAGGGGTGCCAGAAGGTCATAGCGTTACCCACCGGTAAATACTGCCAGGCGTTCCCGGATCCTGCTGCAAAGTGGAGAGTGGGAAACTGCAATATGGCAACCCACCTGCAAGCCACCGCCGGGAAAGAAAACGGCAAGATCAATCCCCTTAAGGCATCGAAACGCCGCGGTCACTAAACCGTTTTCCGCCTTCATCCATCGATTCGGATGGGATGTTCTATGATGGGGCATTCAGGATCGCCGCCAGGGCGGCCACGCACGTCTTGTCCCACTTGGACCCGGCGTGGGCCTTGAGGATACCCAGGGCGATCTCAGGGCTGCGCCCCTTTTGATAGGGTCTGTCCGTGGTGATGGCGTCAAAGCTGTCGGCCACGGCCAGGATTTTGGCGCCCAAAGGGATATCCTCGTCCTTGAGGTGGCGGGGATACCCTTTGCCGTCGGGCCGTTCATGGTGACACAGCACATAGCCGACAGCCGGGCCCAAAAAATCGAGATTGCTCAGGATATCGGCGCCGGTGCTGGGGTGCTTGATGATCTGTTTTACCATCCGGGAGGTATTCTTGATTCCGTGATCATCGAAGAGTTCATCCGGAAACCCGATTTTACCGATATCGTGCAAAATCCCTCCCAACCGGATGTATTCCACTTCCTCATGGTCGAGCCCCATGTATTCTGCCATCCTGGCGGCCAAGTCCCCTACCCTGGCCGCGTGCCCCTCGGTGTAGGCATCGCGGGCCGCCAGGGCATGGGCCATGGAAGAGACCGTGTTGATGGTATTCTGCTGTATCTTTTGATTGAGGGCCTCCAGCTCCTTGATCATCAGTTCCAGACGGTATTCTCTCGCCTCCACCTTCACCATCATGAGGCCCATGGCCTCGGCAATGCTCCGTACGGGTTCTGGCTGGTCTTCCCGGGTAAGCTCCATGATATCGTTGGAATAGTTTCCAGCAGCGATCTCTTCGATTATTTTCAATAGACGGTTAATGGCCATCCTGTTCAGTCCATCTCCCTTGGTTCATGCCGATTTCACGGGGGTGTGTTATTGGGTGTGCGAGTTCACTGTCCGGACCTGGTCGCTTTCCCTTTTTACGACCATCAGAAATTCCCGGTTTCCTTTGGGACCCAGAAGCGGTGAAGGGATGCAGCCTGCCACCTCCCATCCCAGGGCCTCGAAAAAGGACCTCAAGTCGTCGATGACCTCTTGATGAAGCAGCGGATCGCGTACCACCCCGCCTTTCCCCACCCGGCCTTTGCCCACCTCGAACTGCGGCTTTATGAGGGCGATGATGAATGCCCGGCTTTGCAGGAGATGGGTGACCGGCGGAATGACCTGCCTGAGGGAAATGAATGCGGTATCCACCACAGCGCCGTGGGGGAATTCTTCGAGGTCCTGGGGTTGCACGTACCGGATGTTGGTTCTTTCCAGGACCTTGACCCGGGGGTCCTGTCTCAGTTTCCAGTCCAGCTGACCATACCCCACGTCCACTGCAAGGACTTTTCCGGCCCCGTGTTTCAGCAGGCAATCTGTAAAACCGCCTGTGGAGGCCCCCACATCCAGCATCACCAGGGAGGTCACATCCAGGTCAAAATGCCGGATGGCCGCCTCCAGTTTCTGGCCGCCCCGGCTTACGTAGGAGGGAGGGCGTCTCACGGTGATGGTCGCCGACGCCTTAACGGGCTGACCTGCCTTTTCCACCCGGATGCCGTCCACCTCCACCAGGCCCGCCATAATCATGGCCTTACCCTTTTGGCGGCTCTGTGCAAGTCCCTGTTCCACCAGGAGCCGATCCAGTCTTTTTTTAAGGCCCATTTCACATTATCAGAGGCAAAACACCCGGTAAAGATGACCCCCTTGATCCATTTCCAGGGTCACCCCACAAGTTCCCTCGCCGCTTTCAGAATGCCGGACGTATCCAGACCGCATTTTTCCCTCAGGAGATCGGGGGGACCGTGTTCGACGAATCTGTCGGGCAGTCCGATTCGCTTTACCACCACATCTCTTAGGCCCGCATCATTGAAGTATTCCAGGATGGCAGAACCCAATCCGCCCTGTCTGATATTTTCTTCCACGACCAAAACCCGCTCCGAAGCGAGGGCCAGATCCCCCAGCCTCGGGTCCAAGGGCTTGGCAAAACGGCAATTGACCACGCCTGCGGCATACCCTTCCGCCTTCAACCGGTCGGCCGCATCCAGGGAGGGATACACCATATTCCCAAAGGCCATGATGCAAAGATCCGTGCCTTCCCGTAGGACCTCGGCCTGGCCCAAAGGGATTTCTTGATATTCCGGGTCCAGGGATACGCCCGTGCCTTTGCCCCTGGGGTATCTCACGGCGACGGGGCCTTCGTGTTGAAGGGCGGTGTAGAGCATCTGTCTCAGTTCGTTTTCGTCTTTGGGCGCCATGACCGTCATGTTGGGGAGACTTCGAAGATAGGTGATATCAAAATGGCCGTGATGGGTGGGGCCGTCTTCGCCCACCAGTCCCCCCCGGTCAATGGCAAAGATGACGGGGAGATTGGGCAGACACACATCGTGGATAATCTGGTCAAAGGCCCGCTGCAGAAAGGTGGAATAGATGGCCACCACAGGCCTCAATCCCTCGGTGGCCAGACCGGCGCCAAAGGTGACCGCATGCTGTTCGGCAATCCCCACATCCAGGAACCGATCCGGGAATAAACGCGCAAACCCGGTCAGTCCGGTTCCCTCGGGCATGGCCGCGGTAATGGCGAAGATCCGTTCATCCTCCTCAGCCAAATCCACCATGGTGGCGCCGAATATTTCCGTATAGGAGGGCGCGGGCTTGGGTTTCTGCTTTGACGGGGTGCCGGTGGGGATCTCAAACGCCCCCACCCCGTGATAGTGGGAGGGATCCGCTTCAGCCGGTGCATACCCCTTTCCCTTTGTGGTCAGGGTATGTACCAGGACCGGACCTTCCAGATAGCCGACATTCTCGAACGTCTCTATGAGCTGATCCAAACGATGCCCGTCAATGGGGCCCACATACTTGAACTTGAAGGCCTCAAACATCATTCCCGGGGTAAAAAAAGTGACAAAGGAATCCTCACTCTTGCGAACAAAATTGAGGATATTCTCTCCCACCCCGGGCAGGGTTTTGATGAAGTTCTCAAGATCCCTTTTGAGGTTTACAAAACGTTTGCCGGTCATCTTGCGGCTGATAAAAGAGGAGAGGGCCCCCACATTGGGGGCGATGGACATGGCGTTGTCGTTTAGGACCACGATGAGATCCTTTTCCATATACCCGGCCTGATTGAATCCCTCAAATGCCATGCCCGCGGTCATGGAACCATCGCCGATTACGGAGATCACCTTCCCTGGTTGGTGTTTCAGTTCCTTGGCCGTGGAGATCCCCAGCCCGGCCGAAATGGAGGTGCTGCTGTGACCGGTATCAAAGGTGTCATAGGGGCTTTCCGAGCGCTTGGGAAAACCGCTGATCCCCCCATAGGTCCTGAGGGTATGAAAGCGGTCTTTTCGACCCGTAATGAGTTTATGGGCATAGGCCTGGTGTCCCACGTCCCAGATGATCTTGTCCTCAGGGGCCTTGAACACGAAATGGAGGGCGAGAGTCAATTCCACCGCTCCCAGGCTGGGGGCCAGATGCCCGCCGTTTTGTGAAGTGACTTCAATGATCCTCTCACGGATCTCCACGGCCAGTTCCTGCAGTTCCTGGATGGAAAGGGCCTTGAGATCCTCCGGGGTGTTGATCTGTGCCAGCAGACTGTGGGTTGCCTCGACTTCGTTCATCGCTTTCTCTCAATGATATATTGGGCAATTTGCCGAAGGGGATCGGCCTTGTGATCGAACGGCTTCAATGCCAGGATCGCCTTCCGGATCAATTCAGATTCGATTTTCTTGGCTGCTGCCATCCCCAGGACCGCAGGATAGGTCATCTTCCCTTTGACCTGGTCCGCTCCCGTCTTCTTGCCCATGGCCTTGGCGTCCCCCTCAATATCCAGGATATCGTCGGAGATCTGAAAGGCCAGCCCGATGTGGCTTCCGTACGATTCCATGGCCTTACGCCTCAAATCATCAGCACCGGCCAGCAGGGCCCCGGAGACCACGGAGGCGGTGATCAGTGCCCCGGTCTTGTGGGTATGCATGTAGTTCACCAGATCCAGGTCGGCGGGCTTGTGCTCCGACAGGATGTCTACGGCCTGTCCGCCCACCATGCCATCGAATCCGGCCGCTTCAGCGATGAGCTGGATGGCCTGGGTGATCCGTGGGGCCGGAATAGGGGATGCCTGGTCCAGTCCGGCCATCAGGTGAAAGGCCTCGGTCAAAAGTGCGTCCCCTGCCAGAAGGGCCACGGCGTCCCCGAACACCTTGTGATTGGTGGGCTGCCCCCTTCTCACATCATCATCATCCATCAGGGGCAGATCATCGTGGATCAGGGAATAGGCATGGATAAATTCCAGGGCGCAGGCCACCGGGAGGACCGTCTCCGGAGCGCCGTCCACGGCCTCACACCCGGCGATGCACAGGATGGGCCGCAACCTTTTGCCGTCTGCAAAAAGGCTGTATCGCATGGCCTCCATCAGGCGGGATGCGGGCCCTTCGGGAGAAGGGGCGTATTTCTGAAGGGCTGCGTCCACATATGCCTTTTTTTCCTTTAAATAGGTCTTGAGTCCTGAAGTCTCCTTATGATCCATCCGTTTCTCCGGAAATACCAAAGGGGGCCTCCTTGATGCCCCCGTCGCTCTCCTGAACCAGGAGGCTGACCTTTTTTTCAGCTGACTCCAGTTCCTTGGTGCAGAATTTGGCCAGCTTCATCCCTTCCTCGAACATCTTCAAGGAATCTCCCAAGGACAATTCCCCTCCTTCAAGATGCTGGACGATCTCTTCCAATCGCTGAATCGCTTGCTCAAATTTTTCCTCAGCCATAACCCTCTCCCATTGTACCGGGCATAGTTCACCAGGTCACCTTAGGCAGCACATTATACCTATGGGCGCCTGGTGTCAAATCAGAATCCGCAGTGCTCACGGAACAGACCGGGGGTCAGCAGGGGGCGAATCATCTGGGTGTATGAACGTGAGGCTTGGCTGCGGCCCTGGGTTGAGCTGGAGGTAAAAACAGGGAAGGCTGCACATAATTCCGGAAATCCGGGCACTTCATGCCCCTGCATTTTTGACAAACACGGATATGGACCTTTTTACGGCCCTTTTTCTGATTGCAGACGATATAGGTCATAGGGGCTATTCCAGGGCCACCAGACTGGACCAGGCGTTCTGAAGCCCTTCTTCCACATCCCTCAATGAATCGATGGCCTCGGCAATGAAATCTGTCTGCTCCTCGTCCCGCATTTCCGAGTATTGCTTGAAATCCTCTTCAAGGCCCTCGATCAAAAACACCACCTGGTCCTTTAACTCTTCGATCTTGCTGATTTTGTTTTCCATCGGGCATCTCTCTTCATGAAGATGGCTTATTTTACGATACCCTTGAATGCGCTCCTCGCATGAGCAGCTCTGACAGGTGTCTCTGACCCCATAAGCCTTGAAACGCCTGGTGACCGCTGAGAGCGATATTGTAACCATCCATCCCCTGAAATCAAGCGTATTTGCACGAAAAAGCTAAAGAAACAGCCCATATTTTACAATAACATAAACGGCCTTGAATCCGTCTTTCCACCCGATCTTTTTCCCTTCTGCGTAGGACCGTCCATAATAAGGGATCCCCACTTCATACACACGGCATTTCTTTTTGGCGATCCTGGCGGTGAGTTCGGGCTCAATCCCGAATCGGTTCTGTCGGATGGACAGGGTCTTGATAATGTCGCTCCTGAACACCTTGTAGCAGGTCTCCATGTCGGTCAGATTGAGGTTGGTGAACATATTGGAAAACAGGGTCAGGCACTTGTTCCCCACATAATGCCAGAACAGGTGTACCCGATGGGGTCCTTCTCCGATGAAACGGGAACCGTAGACCACATCCGCCTTTCCTTCCGCAATGGGGGCCATGAGCTTGGGGTATACCATGGGATCGTATTCCAAATCAGCGTCCTGGATGATCACCACGTCGCCGGTGACGTGGGCAAGTCCCGATCGTATGGCCGCCCCCTTTCCCCTGTTGTGGGAGTGATAGACCACCTTGTCCACCTCGCCCGCAAGCTGATCTCTGATCAGTTGGTCGGTCCCGTCGTCAGAGCCGTCGTCCACGAGAATAATCTCCTTTTCCCGGACCAAAGACCGCTTCACTCGTAAAAGCAATTCAGGGAGGTACAATTTCTCATTATAGCACGGGATAATGATGGAAAGCTTCATGGCCGCCTACAGGACCCTTCTCCATTTTCGGGCGCTTGATGCATGTAACAGGTTAAAAGGTACCTTTCCAGATCGACGGGCGGTTGTCAATCCAAATTGTGTTCACGCGCTGGTAGCGTCCCACAGCGGAAATCCCACCCGCAGGGCGGCGTTTTTGCTCCCTAAAAGGGAATTCCCGCTTGACGGATACAACCGCTACATTCAATAATGCACCGGTGGTTGCCAACCCTTCCGTCTGTATGCGTCCATAGTGCCCGTGCCGAAGACGGAATGCACCTTGAAAAATACGGGAACCCTTGTGGTCAACCGTCAACTCTAAAGGAGGAGAAATGAGTCTGGAGAACAAGATGGACCCTGAGACCCTGTCAATGGTCCTTGACACCATTGAAAAACTGGAACGTGATCGTCTGCCGTTGGAGACCAAGCTGGAAATGGATCGGACCGGAGAATTTCCCGCCGAGTTGATCCGGTTCATGTTGGGGCCCGATATTGCCCTGCACCTCATCTTTATCCCGGAGGCCTACGGCGGACTCGGGGCCGGAGCCACTGAGATCGCCCTTATATCAGAGCGCATGGCCAAGATGGATCTGGCAGTGGCCACCTCCTTCCTGGCCATTTGTTTGGGCATGGATCCCATCCGGGTGAGCGGGACCCCGGAGCAGAAAGAGAAGTACATTACCCGTATCGCAGAGGAAGGGCTGGTGGTGGCCTACGGTGTCACAGAGCCGGAAGCCGGCTCCAATGTCCAAGCCCTTAAGACCAAGGCGGAGAGGGTCTACGATGAACAGGGCCGAACCAAAGGGTACAGGCTCAACGGGCAGAAACAGTTTATCACCAACGGCGGTGTGGCCCAGCTATATACCCTCCTGGCGGATACGCCGGAAGGACCTTCCTTTTTTGTGGTCCCGGGCGGGGCCCCAGGCCTGGTGCCCGGGAACCACGAGGACAAGCACGGCATCCGGGCCTCCGACACCTGTGCCCTGTCCATAGAGGACCTGTATGTACCCAAAGAGGATCTTTTGGGGGAGGTGGAAGGCCAAGGGTTGAAACAGGCCAACCAGGTGTTCGGATATACCCGGCTGATGGTGGCCACTTTCGGCCTGGGCGGCGGTGTGGCCGCACTGGAAAGAACCGTCAAGTATGCCAAAGAACGGATCCAGTTCGGCACCCCCCTTGCGGAAAAGCAGGGCTATACACACCAGCTCCTGGTTCCCCATGCGGTGCAGCTGGAAGCGGCCCGGGCCTATATCGAGGAAGTGGCCAGAAGGCTGGACACGGACGAGGAAGACCTCCAGGTGGAAGGGTCCATTGCAAAATATTTTTCCACCGAGGCCGGGGATGCCATGGCCAATGACGCCATACAGGCCTTCGGCGGCTACGGATACATGCGGGAGTACGAGGTGGAAAAGATCAAACGGGATGTCAAGATCCTGCCCATTTACGAGGGCACCAGCGAGATCCAGCGCAATATTATCTCCATGTTCCGTCTCAGGGAGACGGTCCGCTCCAAGGGAAGGTTCTACGAACAGATGGCCGCCAAATTGGCGGAGATGGCCCCGGACACCGGCGGCCCTCTGCTGGCCCGGGCCACAGCCATCATGAACCAGGTTATCCTCACTGCCCGACGACATAAGTTGACCAAATCCCAGTACGTGATGTTTCTCCTGGCGGACATGATCACATGGACCGAGGTGGCCGACGCCCTATGCCGCAAGGCCGCCCTCTATGAGGGAGGACAGCCCCGCACCCCCGCATTCATAAAGGCCGCGGCCCGGCTCTTTGTACGGGAGGCAACCGAAAAGATCCATGTCAACGGCACCAGGATCGCCTGGGGCTGCGGCCAGCCCATCCATGAACTGACGGATCTGATTCAGGGTCATGACCTGGGCCGGGGCATGGAAGGAAATCTGAAAGACATGGACCTCATCGCCGCACAACTGGTGGCCTGAACAGGCCTTGATTCTATTTCCATGAGAGCGAAATCCGAGACACTCCCATTCGCCCTGGTTCCCGTCTGTCCGGTCCTGTGGGACCTGCCGGTCCCCTCCGGGGCGGCTGCACGGCCATTCATGGTGAGGAAACCAGGAGGATCCATTGGCGCCTAAAAAGGACTACCGGAAGCCGAAACGCCCCCCCCAGGGGAAAAAGGGGCGTCATCATAAGCGCACCATCCCCTATGCGAGGCCCAAGATCGATCCAAGCTTAAGCCCTGCGTTTCAAAGAATCGGGACCCCGGAGCAGCAACCCTTTGCGCCGGATCCCTTTCAGCAGGAGGCTGTGGAGCGTTTGAAAACATGCGACGTGCTGGTCACCGCGCCCACCGGATCGGGTAAAACATGGATCGCCTCCAAGGCCATCCACGCCTTTCGGGCCGATGGGCTCAGGGCCTGGTATGCGTCCCCCCTCAAGGCCCTCTCCAATTCCATCTATCAGGAATTCAGGGAAGAGTTCGGGGCCCCGCAGTGCGGGATACTGACCGGGGACAGGAAGGAAAATCCCGATGCCCCCATCATCGTGGGTACCACGGAAATCCTCAGGAACCAGCTTTATGACGCCATGCATAGGGGCCTGAGCCTCCATACGGACTTGGTGGTGCTGGATGAGGCCCACTATCTGAGCGATCCAGACAGGGGGGTGGTATGGGAAGAGGTCCTCATTTATCTTCCCCCACGCATCAGACTCCTCCTTCTTTCCGCCACCATATCCAATGCAGAAGAGGTCTGTGCCTGGTTGGAGCGGATCCACGGGACTTCCATACGGGTGGTGCGATCCCAGGAGCGTCCGGTCCCCCTAAAATCCCTCTTCCTTTTCCCCAGCGGATTGGTGACTCCCCTGGGGACAAAGAAAGGATTGAACCCCAAGATCAAACGATTTTTGAAATCAACCGGCGGAAAAAAAAGAAGACCGGAAAAGATAGACTACGGAAGGATTCTGAGGTGTCTGAGAAAATTGGATCTCCTGCCGGCCATCTTCTTTCTGAAATCACGGGCGGACTGCGATCAGGCCCTTAAGAGTTGTCCCCCTGTCCGCAAATCCGAGGAGACCAAACGACGGTTAAAAAGAAATATCCAATCCTTTCTCAAGGATTATCCCCATCTCAGGGAACATCGGCAGATGCGCCCCCTGGTAAATTCGCTGGTCACCTCCCATCACGGGGGCCAGCTTCCCTATTGGAAGGTACTCGTGGAACGGATGATGAACCAGGGCCTCCTGGAGGCCATCTTTTCCACCTCCACCGTAGCGGCCGGGGTCAACTTTCCGGCCCGCACCGTGGTCCTGTTTCAGAGCGACCGGTTCAATGGCCACGAATTCGTGAATTTGAGGGCCACGGATCTTCACCAGATGATCGGGCGTGCCGGAAGAAGAGGAAAGGACCGCATCGGATTCGCCATGGTTATCCCGGGTCCCTACCAGAACCCCTACATCATTCATGATCTGGAGCGCTCCTCTCCGGATCCCCTCATGAGCCAAATCCGCATCAATTTCTCCATGACCCTCAACCTCCTCCTCTCCCACACCCCCCTCGAAGTGCAGACCCTCCTGAGACGTTCGTTCGCCGCTTTTCAGAACAGGGACTCGGGCCGGGACCTGTGGGTCAGTTTCAAACGACACCTCGATTTTTTGCAGGAAACCGGATTTGTGGATGATACTGAGCGACTGACCTTTGACGGCCGATGGGCCAGCAACCTCAGACTGGATCAACCCCTGCTGATTGCCGAGGCCATACGCACCGGGGCCTTTGACCATATCCTTCCCGAGACCATCTCGGCCGGCCTGGCCCCTTTTGTCTGGGACCGGGACCAAGAGGTGGACCTGAGAGCGGATATGGCCCCGGACCTCTCCCCTGTGGAAGCGGTATTTCATAAAATGACGGCGCACATCACCCCTATCCAGGCCAAGAAAAACAGCAACGGTTTCGATAGCCCGCCCCTCATGTTCTGGCCGGCTGCCGCCCTTTTTATGTGGGCCGGGGGGGCTTCCTGGGAAGACCTCCTCCGCTTTGTCCCCATCACCGAGGGCGATATGGCCTCCCTCATCATGAGGACCGCCGATCACCTGAGACAGGTTGCCGCCCTTCATGAAACCCATCCCCAACTGGCCGCGGTTGCAGGCGAAAGTGTGGGACGCATATTGAGGGAGCCGGTCTATATTGTCTGACAAAAGGATAGAACCGTCCCATGCCATGCCCAGCCGGGGCCTATGCCCTGTCCCGGACCAAGTCCACGGCGGCTTTTTCCAGTCGATGAGCGGTCAACCCGAATTTTTCAAACAACACGCTGCTGGGGGCTGAGGCCCCGAACCGACTCAGCCCCATGACCCGGCCGCCATCTCCCACATAGCGGTGCCATCCCTGCACCACCCCGGCTTCGATGGAGATACGGGCCTTTATCTCGGGCGGAAACACCTGATCTTTATATGCGGGGGGCTGCTGTTCGAACAATTCCCAGGAGGGCATGCTCACCACACGAACCTTGATCCCCTTCCCCTCCAGCTTGTCCGCCGCAGCAAGGGCAAGGTGGACCTCCGAGCCGGTGCCGATCAGGATCAAGTCCGGTTTCCCGTGCGGTGGATCCGTCAACACATAGGCCCCTGATGTCAAACCAGCGGCGCGGGCATACCGGGACCGGTCTATCACCGGGACGCCCTGGCGGGTGAGCACGAGCGCCACCGGACTGTTCATCTGAAGGGCCATGCGCCAGGCCTCTGCGGTTTCATTGGCATCACAGGGGCGAATCACCGTCAAATTGGGCATGGCCCGCAAGCTTGCCAGTTGTTCGATGGGCTGGTGGGTGGGACCGTCTTCCCCCAGACCGATGCTGTCATGGGTGAACACGTAGATGACCTTCAATCCCATCAGGGCCGCGAGACGAATGGCCGGTCGCATATAGTCCGAGAAGATCAAGAAAGTCCCGCCATAGGGGATCACCCCCCCATGCAGGGCCATACCGTTGAGAATGGCCCCCATGCCGTGTTCTCTCACTCCGAATCTGAGATTCCGTCCCTCATAGGAATCTGCCTGGAAATCCATTTCCCCTTTGATCTCCGTCTTGTTGGAGGGGGCCAAATCAGCGGATCCACCCAAGAGATGGGGCACATGGGGGGCAATGGCGTTCAACACCTTGCCGGAACTAACCCGGGTGGCCGCTCCCTTTTCATCCGGCTCAAATACGGGGATATCCCGGTCCCATGCCTCAGGGAGTTCACGGTTCATGCATCGATTCCACCATTGGGCCATCTCGGGATAGGCCGCTTGGTACCTCTTGAACCGTTCCTGCCAGCGCTGTTCCGCCCTTTTGCCCTGTTCAACGGCCTGGCCAAAATGGTCCCTTACTTCATCCGGGATAAAAAAGGGAGAGGCGTCCGGCCAGTCCAGGCCCTTTTTGGTCAGTTCCAGTTCCTCAATTCCCAAGGGTTCACCGTGCGCAGACGCGGTGTCCGCCTTGTTGGGACTGCCGTACCCGATATGGGTTCTAACGGCAATCAGCGAGGGTCTTTTCAGCTCCTCCCGGGCCGCACGTACAGCCCCCTCAATGGCGTCAAGGTCATTGCCGTTTTCCACTGCCTGCACGTGCCAGCCGTAGGCCCTGAATCGGGCCAACCGGTCCTCCGTATAGGTGAGGTCCGTGTTCCCCTCAATGGAGATATGGTTGTCATCATACACATAGATCAATCTTCCCAAGCCCAGATGACCTGCCAGGGAGGCCGCCTCGTGTGAAATCCCTTCCATCAGGTCTCCGTCGCTGACCAGGACAAAGGTAAAATGCCCCACGATCTCGTGATCATCCCGATTAAAACGGGCGGCCAGAAAGCGCTCGGTCATGGCCATGCCCAAGGCGGCGGCAGCCCCCTGGCCCAGGGGCCCGGTGGTAATCTCCACGCCCGGGGTGAGGGAATATTCCGGATGGCCGGGGGTGCGGCTGTTCCATTGCCTGAAGTGTTTGAGATCCTCCAGGGTGAGATCGTACCCGCTGAGATGCAGCAGACTGTAGAGCAACATGGAGCCGTGGCCTGCCGAAAGGATGAAACGGTCCCGGTCCGGCCATTGGGGGTTTGAGGGGCTATGGCGCAGAAAACGCGTCCAGAGTACATAGGCTGCGGGGGCAGCGCCCATGGGCATGCCGGGATGCCCGGAATTGGCCTGTTGCACGCCGTCGGCCGACAGCATTCTCAGTGTATTCACACACAGCGCATCCAATCCTGAGGTCATATAATCAAACTCCTTTCTTTTCTTTAGATGGAATCCAGGTAAAAACGCCACTTGCAGAACATATCCCGGGGATGGGGATCCGGAGGGGCAAAAATACATTCGGTCCGGATGCGGCGGTCCACGGCTTGGGCAAAACTGGAAAACTCGCCCCTGTGCATCTCCTTACACACGAATTCGCCCAGTCCCCTTTTCAACCTCGCTTCCTGGGTGGGACAGGAGGGCACCGAGAGGGTGACCTCACCGGGAGAGGTCTTCATCTCATAGCCCACCAATATGCACCAGGGAAAGTATTGCAGGGCCTTGACAAATCCCTCCAGCCCGCGCTCGTCTATATGGAATCTGGTCATCAGGTCCTTTGCCGCCATACCGGCTACCCGCGCCCACACCTGCTCGTTGATCCGCTCGGCCGTGGGCTGGTCAAACCGTTCACCCACAAAGATGAACCAAAAGGCATCCACCACGCGATAATGCCACAGGAGAAATTCAATATATTTACGCAGTTGAGGGGCCTCCATATGGTCAAAGATTCGAAGATCCATGTCCGCTCCTTGAGGGGTCAGAGGTCAAGGGGAAATACCCGTCCTGTATAGGTTCGGGAATCCAAAAAAGCAATTGTAAAAAACAGCAAAAAGGGGTACAAAAAAAATCTTGGCAATCAGCAATCAACACGTTATGAGGAGGGCTCAATGGGCGACATCCTGGACTACTTTTTGTGTGATAACTGCTCCAACAAGGATTTCAAACTGGTCTATAATTTCTGCCTGCGGTTTCACGGGGTGAATTTTTCCGATGATCTGATCTATGACAAAATCATAGAGGAAAAATACGAGTGTACCCAGTGTCAAAAAACATTCTCCAAGGACGATATAGAAAAGGGGCTTTCCGTGCTTCGTTCAAAACGGAAAAAGGCTTAAGCGCTGAGTTCATACTGCTCCAGGTGAAAGTCCTTTTTTCTGATGATCATAATCCGCTTCCCCAACCGTTTTTCCAGATCAATCACCCACCTTTGTTCCTCTTCTCGCAGGACATTGTCGATTTCCGGGTGGACCAATATACGGACATGCCCCCCTTCGGTTCCGCTGAAGTCGGTATGGGTGAATTCCCTTTCAATATCCCTGAATATTTCATAGCAGATGGTCTTGGGGGACTTGAGGTTGCCCCGTCCTTCGCAGTAAAAGCAGGGGTCTGTCAGCAATCGATTCAAACTGGCCCGGGTCCGCTTTCGGGTCATCTCGATGAGTCCCATGTCCGACATCTCCAGGATGTTGGACTTGGCCTTATCCTTGCTCATGGCGGCCCTGAGGGCATCGGCCACCCGTTCCCGGTTCGATATCTTTTCCATGTCGATAAAATCGATAACGATAAGCCCCCCGATATTCCTGAAGCGGAGTTGATAGGCGATCTCCTTGACCGCTTCTAAGTTGGTCTTTACGATGGTCTCCTCCAGGTTTCGCTTTCCCACATAGCTTCCGGTGTTTACATCGATGGAAGTGAGCGCTTCAGTGTCCTCAATAACGATGTAGCCCCCGGATTTGAGCCATATCTTTTTTCCCAGGGCCCGGGAAATTTCGATTTCGATCCCGAATGCGTCAAAGATGGGATCGCGACCCTCATACAACTCCACCGAGTACTTCAACCGGGGGGCAAAGGTCTTGATAAATTCCATGATGTTTTCATATTCTTCTTCAGAATCGATAATCAGGCGGTCCACCTCCCGGGTGAACAGATCCCTTACGGCCCGCAGGGAGATGGACAGGTCTTTGTACAACAAGGCCGGATTGGTCCCCTTCCCCATCTTGGCCTCAATATTTTCCCAGAGCTTGATGAGAAAATCCATTTCAGCCTGGAACTTTTCCCTGGAACCGTCTTCGCCCACTGTTCTCACAATGAAGCCGATGGGCAGGGGCCGGATCTCCCGAACGATGGATTTGAGGCGCTCCCGCTCATCGCGATCCTCGATGCGCCGGGACACCCCGATGTGGTTGACGGTGGGCATCAACACCAGATGTCTCCCGGGGAGCGATATATGGGAGGTCAACCGGGCCCCCTTATTGCCGATGGGTTCCTTTGCCACCTGGACCAGGATGCTCTGTCCCTCATGGAGGAGGTCTTCGATGAGGAACGGATCGTTTCCGAATCGATTCCCCTTGGGCGTTTCACCGTCCACAATTCTATATTCCTGGCTGACGCCGCTGGTCTCGAGCATCATCTGTTCCATGTCAGAGAAATCCTTGTGCACATCCGACACGTACAGAAAGGCGGTCCGTTCAAGCCCGATGTCCACAAATGCGGCCTGCATCCCCGGAAGCACTCTCACCACCCGTCCCCGGTATATATTTCCTGTCAATTCCTGCCCTGTGTCCCGCTCCACATGGAGTTCAACCACCACGCCGTTCTCCACAAGGGCCACCCGGGTTTCATACGGCCTCGAATTTATAATCAGTTCACTGGACATGCGGCAATCTCCTTGATCCTGTATTTTTCGGCGTACCCTTTACGCAAGGACTTGATCGGTTTTGGTGATATCCATCCCGAGCAGATCCTCATCCTGGAGGCCAAAAATATGGCGTACGACTTCCCCTGGTTTGAGCCCCGGGCCCCCTCCTGGTGGAGATTCGCGCATACACAGCCGCAGGGTAAAAGGAGAATCAATGACCATGGATGTGACAAGGGATCTTGCATCGATCTCATGTTCCCCCTTTTTGCCCCTTTTGACAATGGGAAACCGCTCTGATTGCAGGAATTCCCGCAACAATTTCTCATCCAATCCGGGCTGTTTGAGGGTGATGGTGTATTGACTCTCCTGCAGCCGGACCTTCTTCTGGCCCCGGGGTATGGGTTCCACCCGGATCAGGTCCACGCCTTTGGGGAGTTCGCGACCGATCCGTTCTTTCAAGGTGACCGACGCTGTTTCGGATAAAAGCTCAATCTCCATGGCCTCCTCAAGGCTTTGAACCCCCACCGGAAGTGCCGAAAAGAAAGAAATTTTGGGCAGGGGATGATACCCTTTTGAATGGGCCAGGTCCAACCCGGCCCGCCTGAAGGCCCGGGTAAACACCCGTAGGAGTTCCAGGTGTGAAAGATGCCTCATGCTGCCCACCTTGGTGAAGGTCAGGCGATACCGTGAACCCACTGGGTTGTGGTCTCTCTTCTGCAAAGGCGGCGCTGGCAGGGGACTGTCATGAGGATAGAGGACCGGGGCCACCCGCTTATGATCGCATACCCCGCAATGTAGACAGGTGTGTCTACAATCCAAGGACCGTTCTTCGGCCTTGGCCCGCTGCCACTCCTCCATGAGAAATGCCTTTTTCACCCCTGAGTCGATATGGTCCCACGGCAGGATTTCCGTAAACCCCCTTTCCCTGGATAAATAGAAATCAGGGGGTAGACCTGTGGCCGAAAAGGCTTCCTTCCAGATCTTCATGTTGAAATGTTCTCCCCATGAATCGAACCTGGCCCCCAAGGTCCATGCCGCTGTAAGGGCCTGACTCAGCCTTCTGTCGCCCCTGGCGAATATCCCTTCCAGCCAGCTCAACTCGGGCTGGTTCCATTTGATCTTCACCCGGGTATGCTTCAGCCCTTCCTGAATGAACCGGATCCGCCTGCGGCTCTCCACCAGCGGAATCTGGGCCTGCCACATAAACGGGGTATGGGATTTGGGAACAAAGGTGGAGATGCCCACGTTGAGATTGGGCCTTTTCCCCTTCTTCCCTGAAAGGGCCGAGACCTGTTTTACCAGGTGGACAATATCCCTCAGGTCCTGATCTTCTTCCCAGGGAAGTCCGACCATGAAGTAAAGTTTGATCAGTCTCCACCCGGCCCCGTACACCACCTGTGCCGTATGCAGGATGTCTTCCTGGGTAAATCCCTTGTTGATGATCCGCCTGAGGCGATCGTTTCCCGCCTCAGGGGCCAGGGTAAAGCCGGTCTTTCTCACCCGTTTTATTTGCTCTATCACCGAAGGGTCCAACGTATCCACCCGCAAAGAGGGGAGGCTTACCCCGATATTCAGGGGGGCTTGTCGATCCATAATGGCCTGGAGGAGGGGGACGATGGCGCTGTAATCCCCGGTACTCAGAGACAGAAGGGTCAGCTCGTCATGCCCGGTCCGCATCAAGGTCTGCTCGGCCTTCTCAATGATGGATCGGGGGCTGCGCTCCCGTACCGGCCGATAGATCATACCGGCCTGGCAGAACCGGCACCCACGGGTACATCCCCGGGAGATCTCCACAGACACCCGATCGTGCACCAGTTCGGTAAAGGGAACGATCTGGCACTCGGGATAGGGATACCGGTCGATATCCGGAAGAATGGATCGCCTCACTTTGGGGTAGTCGGATAGAAGAGGCTCAATGTCTCGGATGGAGCCCTCCTTATGGTAGTGTACCTGGAAGAAAGACGGCACATACACCCCGCTGATGTGACGCAGTTCCCGCAGGAGCGACTTCTTAGGGGTCCCCTGCCTCCTCTTGGCTCGGCGCACCCTCTCACAGATCTTTAGAAAGGGCTCCTCCCCGTCCCCGATGACCATGAGATCAAAGAAATCCGCCACCGGTTCCGGATTAAAACATGCCGGGCCTCCGGCAATGACCAAAGGAAAATCCCCACCTCTCTCTCGGCTGTAGAGGGGGATACCGGACAGGTCGAGCATGTTCAGGACGTTGGTATAACACAATTCGTGTTGAAGGCTGAATCCCACCAGATCGAATGCGGACAGGGGCCGGTCCGACTCCAGGGTGGTCAGGGGGATGTTATGCCGCCGCAACTCGGCCTCCAAATCGATCCACGGGCAAAAGGCCCGTTCAGCCGCCAGCCAGTCTCGGCTGTTGAGGAGGTGATACAGAATCTTCAGGCCCAGATGAGACATTCCCACCTCATAGACATCCGGGAAGAGGAGGGCCACCAGGACCTCCGATTGCGCGGGATCCTTTCGGATGGCATTGATTTCTCCACCCAGATATCTACTGGGACGTTTTATCCTGGGAAACCAGGGGGCATCTACGATAGACATGGTTCAGGTACCGTTTGGGAGCCCGCGCGAGCCGGCGCCGGGACCACGGGCAGGCGTATGGTGATTTCCGCCCCTCCCTCGGGATGGTTTCTCGCTGAAACCTCGCCCCCAAGGAGTTGCGTGATCCTTTTGACCGTGGCCAGCCCCAGACCGCTTCCCTCTTTCTTGGTGGTGGAGAAGGGCTTGAAAAAATAGGCGATTGGATGGTCCGCAAATCCTTTTCCGGAATCCCGAATCACGATCTCTGCCCATTTTTCCCCGGTTTCAGCGCTCCCTTTCCCCGTGAGGGTGGTTATCCGGAGATCTCCTGCATCCCCCAAGGCCTCTCCTGCGTTTAAAAAGAGGTTCCACAGGAGCTGCCTGATTTGATGCGGGTCGGATTCAATTTCCAACGGGCGCTGAAGATGAGTGACAATTTTTATGTCTTTCGCCCACTCTTGATTGTTCTGGACCAGTTCGAGAGAATCCAGAATCAGCTGATTGAGGTCAAGGGTCTCAAGGGTCGGCCTTCGAGGTCTGGCAAAGCCCAAGAAGTCGGTGATCAAACGGTCCAGACGGTCGATTTCCCTGGAGACGATATCCATGAGACGTCTGTTGACCTCATTTAGTTTGATCCCGTCCTTCAGCATTTCGATGGATCCGCTGATGGAGGCCATGGGATTTCGGATTTCATGCGCAATCCCCGCGGCCAGTTCACCCACCTCTGCCAGCCCCTCCACTGTTTTCATCCTGTCTTCGACCTCCCGTATCCGGGTCACGTCTTGAAACACAAGGATAAGGCCGTCATCGCCGCCTGGAGCATATCGCAAGGGGTGGACCGAGAGGCGGAGGTACCGGACGGGCTGATTCGGTTCCGCGTAGGGAATGTCCACATATGGGGATTGACTGCCGAAGGACCCCATTTTCAGGTTTTCCTCAACCAGGGTGGGGTCGAGAAAGGGGACGGCCCTGTAAAGGGGACGGCCCTGCACCTGGGTTGATCGGGTTTTAAACAGGCTTTCGGCTGCCGGATTGAAAAGAATGATCTCCCGTTCCCGGTTCAGAACGATGAGGCCTGAATTCATGCTATTGATGATCCCCTCTTTCAGGCCCTCCAGTTTGTCCAGGTCCATCTCTTTGGCCCGCAGTTCAAAACGGGTCTTCCTGGCCTGCTCGGAAAGATGGCTGCTCAGAAACGCCACCAAGTAGAATCCCGCCATGTGGGTGATAATGGTATAAAACAGATAAGCGGGCCGGGGGGATAAAGAGGCGGACAGGTGGGTCCCGAAGGGCGGCAATACCCCGTAGTAATGAAGGTCCAACAAAAGCCCGTACAGGATGCTGCTGCTGGAGGCAATGACCATTCCCCCCTTGCGGTAAAGCAGGATGCTTCCGCTGAAGATATTCAGAATATAGAGGAAGGAAAATATGCTGTCGATCCCCCCGGTGATGTATACGAACAGGGTGATGAACAGGGAATCAAAAAGGAGTTGCACATAGGCCTGAAGGAGGATATTTCTGAAAAGCCTCAGCAGCAGCACATACACAATGCTGATGATATATACGGCGGCCAGTAGAAAGAAGTGGGCCGAATGGATGTCCCCGAAATAGCTTCGGGTTTCACGGGCCTGAATAAATATGAGGGCACCCAAAAGGAGAGAGACAAACAGCACCCGCATCAACATCAGGATCTGAAGACGCCTGGGAAGTTCCGGCGGCGGGGTTTTGGATAGCGGGCTGACCATATCGCCGTGATTATCCCAGGGCCGCGGCCATCTTGAAGATGGGCAGGTACATGGAAATGACCAGGCCCCCGATGGCGCCGCCCAAGAATACCATGAGCAAGGGTTCCAGCATGCTGGTCAGTGTGTCCACTGCGGCATCCACTTCATCATCATAGAAATCGGCGATCTTTTCCAGCATGGTATCCAGGGCCCCGGTGGCCTCACCCACGGAAATCATCTGGATGACCATACTGGGGAATATGTCGTTTTCAGATAACGGCTCAGCAATGGATTGTCCTTCAGAGATGCCGGAACGAACCTCCAGGATCACCTCTTCCAATACGACATTCCCGGAGGTTTTGGCCGTTATTTCCAGGGCATGGATGATGGGAACGCCGCTGCTGATCATGGTGCCCAGGGTCCGGGTGAAATTGGCCACAGCCACCTTTTTGAGCAAGGGGCCGAATACGGGAAGCTTCAAGGCCAGCGCATCCGTGCTCTTTTTTCCCGACTTTGACTTCCGGTACAGTTTAAAGAGCAGCCCCATCAGGACCATGGCGCCCAGGATATAGTGGATGTGCCCCTTAACAAACCGACTCATATCCACCACCAACTGGGTGGGGAGCGGGAGGGCAGAACCGAAATCTCTGAACATCTCCTCAAAAACAGGGATAACAAAGACCAGGATGACGGCAATGACCACGATGGCGATGGCCACCACCACCATGGGGTAGGTCATGGCGCTCTTGATCCGGGTCTTCAGTTTTTCAGCCTTTTCGATGTAATTGGCCAGGCGCTGCAGAATGTTGTCTAAGATGCCGCCCACTTCTCCCGCAGCCACCAGATTGACATAGAGGTCGTTAAATACCTTGGGATGCCTTCCCAAGGCCTCGGCCAGCCCGGCCCCCCCTTCCACATCCCTGACCACCTCCTGAAGAATGCGTCGAAAGGTGGGGTTGGCTGTCTGGGCCGCAAGGATGCTGAGGCCTTGGACAAGGGGCAGCCCGGCATCGATCATGGTGGAAAACTGCCGCGTAAATACGACGATATCCTTTTTCTTTACCTTGGGCTGGAGAAAAGAGATGTTTTCAAAGAGGTCCTTGGGCTTTTCCTTTATCCGTTTGACCTGAAGGTTGCGCCGTTTCAATTGAAGCCGGGCGATCTTTTCATCCGCTGCCTCCAGCTCTCCCTTAACGGTCCTTCCCTTCCGGGTCTCCCCAACCCATTTATAAATCGGCATGGTAGAATCTCTCGGCCCTCTCCCCACCCTGGCCCCCGGGGGTCCGGTCCCGGGCGCCTGTGGGGCATTTCATAGTCTAATGAATAAGTTAAAAAAGGATAGAAGAACCCAAGGGTTCTGTCAAGGAGTCTATCCGGTGCCGGGGGTTTTTCCTGTTGGGGTGCCGCCCTCCCGGGATCGCCGTCCCCCGGTTTGTGGGTGGGGTGAGAAAGGTAGATATTTACTTGACAAAACGAGGGGAATGCATGTTATATGATGCCGATTCTAAAATTAGGTCCAAACCGGGTGGTCGGACGGCGGAAGACAATTCCCTGTCAGCGCAACCGAATCCGCGGACCAGTAAGGCCGGGGAATTGAACCCCTCTGAGCCGACACCACCCACCATCTTAGACGAAGGAGGAACGAACGGTGAGTGAAATAACAGCCCCCATGGGGGGAAAGGTCATTGAAGTTAAGGTGCAGCCGGGCGCAAGTGTAAATGAGGGCGATGAGGTGGTTATCCTTGAGGCCATGAAGATGGAACTTCCCGTGGT